>JAAWBF010000112.1 GCA_022792555.1 Oscillospiraceae bacterium | reverse complement strand
GGCTGGGGCAGGCCGGGGTCCTGCCCCAAATAGATATGCAGGTCGCTGCCGCAGATCCCGGCATAGGCCACCTTGATCTTTACGAGACCGGGCTGGATCTGGGGCTCTTCAGCCGCTCCCAGGCAGAAGTCCCGCGGTGTATCACTCTGGCGCAGGAGTGCTCTCATGGATGTTCCCTCCTCTTTAATCCATCCGGACAATCACCCGGTAAGTATCGGGGGAGACCGCCCGGCGGAAGGCGTAGTCGATCTTCTCGAAGGGGATCTCCTCACTGACAAAGGGCCGTACATCAATCAGCCCTTCGGAGAGCATCCGCGCCGAGGCCCGGAAACTCTCCTTGGTGGTGGAGACCAGGCCGGTCAGGTTGATCTCATCGTAGTGGATTTGATTGGGGTCAATGCTCATGGTGCCCTTGGGGTAGATGGCGCCGTAGAAGACGATGGTCCCCCCCTTGCACAGGGCTTGAATCCCCTGCTCGGCGGCCTTTGCCCCGCCGGCGGTGTAGAACACCGCCTCCACGCCGCGGCCCCCGGTGAGAGATTTCGCCACAGCGATCATGTCCTCCTGGGTTGGGTCAATCACGCGGTCAGCCCCCAGCTCCAGCGCCTTCTGCTTCCTGGCCTCGTCCACCTCAGTGATGAGGACCTTCAGTCCGCTGAGTTTGGCCACCTTGACGTGGAGGAGCCCCATAATCCCCGCGCCGGTGATGAGCACAGTGTCGCTGTGGCGCACATGGGCTTTTTCCACACTGCGCAGGACGCAGGCCAGGGGTTCAGCGATGGTCCCCTCGGCAAAGTCCAGGGTATCACTGACCGGGTAGACCTGGTATCCCTCGGCTACCAGGTACTCGCTCAATCCGCCGGGACCCCAGAGGGTATTGGGAACGGGGTTGTCCCCGCCGTTTTCGCACATATTATCCAGTCCCCGCTGACAGTAGTAGCACTCGCCGCAGCGGGTAATGGCCGCTACCACCACCCTATCCCCCGGTTTGACCCCCGATCCGACTCGCGCACCCACCTGCTCTACGATGCCGCACACCTCATGTCCGCCGTTGAAGGGGTACTGTTCCTTTCCGCCGGTAAAATAGCGCTGTTCAAAGGTACAGATACCGCACGCCTTGACCTTCACCAGTACCTGGCCGTCTCGGATCTCCGGCAGCGGAAACTCCTGGAGCTCCACGACCTCTTTGGCGGTAATGACCGCTTTTTTCATGGGAACATCCTCCTTTTCATATGCCCTGCTCTATTTGTAGCAGTTCTTGTCTCCCCGCCCAAAGATCGGGGAGACAGCACCGTTCAGTTGTACTGTAACAACCGGTAGCGGTTATAGAACTTCTGCGTTCGGGCGGTGTCCTCCCCCTCGCCGCTGGCCAGGTACCGGACCAGATCCTGGCCGGTTTTGTACAGCTCCTCCAGCTTTTCTGTCTGGTCCTTGACCGGCTTCCAGGTGGTAAAGGGAATCAGCACCTCCCGCCAGGGGTAGCTGTTGATATCGTTCAAGCAGAAATAGCCCACTTTGATATGGCTGTCAAAGACCATATCCCCATGGCTGCCGCTGACCGCAATCATGACGCCCGGCTTGCGCTCCTTGATCACACTGCCAAACCGCATGGTCTTGGTCTCCGGGTCCTTATAGACATCCACAAAGGGGTAGCAGCGGTCTACAAACTGTTTAAACTGCCCCGTGATATCGCCGTAAAAGGTGGGGGTCCCCAGAACATAGGCGTCCGCCGCGCGCAGGGCCTGGTGGAGCAGAGGAACATCATCCCCCTTGATCACGCATTCGTCGGTCCGCTCACAGGTCCGGCAGCCCCGGCAGCACTGGATCTGGTAGTCGTTTAAGTAAAAAAGCTGGGTCTCAGCGCCCGCATCGGCCGCCCCCTGGAGCAGACGCTTGGCCGCCGTGGCAGTATTTCCGCTGTGGCTGGAGCTGCTGATAAAGGCTAAAATGTTCATGAAACTGCCTCCTCCATTTTACTTGAGGGCGGCCAGGGCCTGATAGGCGGGCCGCACCAGCGTATTGAGCTGCTGGTAGAAGTGGAAGTAGGTGTCATACTGGTCGCTCTGTTCCCGATCGGGGGTGATGATGGTGCCGGTATTCAGCCACTGGTCCCGGACCGTGTTAAAGCTGTCAAATATTCCCAGCGCTACGCCCGCCAGATAGGCGGTCCCAAGGGCATTGTCCCCGTTTGGTACACTGGTCAGGGGACGGCCCAGCACGTCAGCGATGATCTGCCGCCACAGGGCACAGCGGCTCCCGCCCCCGCCGATCACCAGCCGGGTGAGAGGGAGCGGCGCGTGCTCGTAGGAATCCCGCAGGGCGTAGGCCACCCCCTCCAGAAGTGCCCGGTAGACATGGCCCGCCGTGTGGGCAGTGGTCAGTCCAAAGAGGACCCCGCGGGCCAGCGGATCGGGGGTGGGGGTGCGCTCCCCCAGCAGGTGGGGCAGGGCGTACAGCCCCTCTGCACCGGCCGGAACAGCTGCTGCGGCCTGTTCCAGCGCCGCATAGTCCAGGGTACCGGACAGCAGGGCATCCTTGCACCAGCGGGTGATCTCCCCGCCGGTGAGGACATTCCCCAAAAACTGGGCCCCGCCGGTGATAAATGGACAGGTGCCCCGCATATGGTCCAGGGAATCCCGAAGGCCCAGAAGGGTCCCGGCAGTTCCCAGGTAGATCAGGCCCTCATTGGCGGCCACTGTGCCCGTCCCCAATAAAATAGTATAGGAATCCCCCGTCCCCGCCACCACGGGAGTCCCCTGGGCCAGACCGGTCTCCTGGGCCGCCTGGCTGGTCACGGTCCCGACGATATCGGTGGGCCAGTACAGCGGGGGGAGCACCTTGGGGTCCAGGCCGATGGCCTCCATCCGCTCTGGCAGCCAGGCGTGGGTCTGGTCATCGTACACCTCGCCGAAAATAGCCGCAATGTCGTGGTCAGAGCTATAGCGGCCGGTGAGCCGGTAGGCGATGTAGGAGTGGGCATTGAGCACCTGCTCAATCCGCCCATAGGCTTCCGGCTCGTGCTCCTTGAGCCACAGCAGTTTGGGGGTGACATCCTGGAGGGAAAAATTCCAGCCAAAGCGCGCCCGGAGGCGGCTGGTCTGCACCACCGCCCGATTGTCTCGGTAGAGGATGGCGGGCCGCACAGGCCGGCCCTGTGCATCCAGAGGGCACAGGTTGGGAACCATGCCGCTGGCGCAGATCCCCGCAATGCCGGCGGGGGAGATACCGGACTGCTCCAGGCAGGCCCGAATGCCCTGACAGGCCCCTGTCCACCAGGTCTGATCCGGGTCCTGCTCTACAAAGCCCGGCTGTGGCTGTATGGTATTGTAACAGCAGCAATACTCGGCCAGACGGTGTCCGCAGGTGTCTGTCAGTACCGTTTTGACACTGCTGGTTCCAATGTCTATCCCCAGCAGATATGCCTGTTCCATGGTTGTCTCCCTCTCTCTCATCTGCGGGCCGTTTGTCTGTGTACGCCGGCTGGATCAGCCGTCCAGCCGGGCCATGGCTGTCTTCAGATCCAGACCCTCATGGATCAAGCCGTTGAGCAGGCGGATCACACGGTCTGGGTGTTCATGACCCCAGATATTGCGGCCAATGGCGACACCGCGGGCCCCCGCTTTCATGGCATCCTCAATGTTGGCAAAGAACTGCTCCTGGGAGTTGGTCTTGGCGCCGCCCAGCACCACGATGGGCAGTCCCTCGCAGCCCTCTACCACCGCCTCATAGCCTGGGCGGTAGGGCATTTTCAGCGCATCGGCCCCCGCCTCTGCGGCCACACGGGCGCCCAGCTTGAGGCTCTCAATATTGACCGCCTCCGGGGGAGAATTGAACCCGCCGGGCACTACCTCATGGATCAGCGGCATCCCATAGTGGTCACACTCCCGGCGCAGGGTGCCAATGATGCGCATCATGGTGCGCTCCAGGCCCACTTCACCCTTGGCGGAGTCCGGACCGCCATTAAAGATGACCGCGTCAGCCCCGGCGCGGACCGCCTCCTCTACGGTTACACACAGCTCGCTGTCCCGCGCACCGTTGATATAGTCAGTACAGGGAAAGTCCATGCGCACAATCACGCCGGTGCGGCCCAGCAATGCTTCGTGCTTTTTGGCCATCCCGATGGTGACGAGCACCGCGTCCGTCCCTGCGTCAATGACCGTCTTGAGGGCCTGATCTAGATGTACAATGCCGGGCATGGGGCCGGAGTTGACCCCGTGATCAAAAGCGGTGATGATGGCGTTTCCATCCGCCTGGAAGATCCGCTGAAGCCGCTTACATTTACCCATAGTATAATCTGCTCCCTTCCACAATTCAAACCTGCTGCACCCCGTCTTTTTCGGCGTGTCGGTGTGTTCGCTTATGTAACCGGTTACAAGCTATGCTCCTATTGTACAGTATACTCTAGAAAAAATCCAGTCCTTTTTTAAAAAGGAGCGAAAAAATTTATCTTGTAAGGAAACCGGAGCGCAAAAAGGCGAGATTGAATCCTCTCTTTTCCAGGCATATACAGTGCCGCATGAGAGATACTGAACCTGTATTCACAACGGAAGGACAAGTGCTTCATGGATATGACCAATCAGGCCTATGGCCAATATGTCAACGCAAAATCTAAGCCCTCCCCCATCGCCAAGAATTTGGTCTGGGCCTTTGGGGTTGGCGGTCTCATCTGTACCGGTGGCCAGGCCCTATTGAATTTGTACCAATGGTTGGGATTGGATGAGACTGGCGCTGCAACCGCCACCTCTATGACCCTCATTTTTCTGGCCGCCCTCTTTACCGGCCTGGGTTGGTTCGACCGTCTGGCCAAACATGCTGGAGCAGGAACTTTAGTTCCTATCACCGGCTTTGCCAACGCGGTGGTCTCTCCCGCCCTGGAGTTTAAAAGCGAGGGCTTGATCATGGGGATGAGCGCCAAAATGTTTGCCATTGCCGGACCCGTTCTGGTGTTCGGCATCAGCGCCTCCATCTTCTACGGCCTGATTTTACAGCTCTTCTTTTCCGGCTAGCAATCGTTTCCCCCTCCCCGCTGGGGAGAAGGAAACCGATATCAGCCACGATGAAGTTTGTATAAGCTTCGTCAAAAAAGCCAAGTCCACACAGAGGTGCAGGACTTGGCTTTTTGACAAATTAAAGCTGGCTGCGGTCTCTCAGCCAGCTGGGGAGAGAGCGCATTTTAATGCCGGAGACAATCCCCATGGCGGCAAACATGGTGAGAATGGAAGAGCCGCCATAGCTGATAAAGGGGAGGGTCAGGCCTACCACAGGGAAGACGTAGAGACACATTCCCACATTCACCCCCACCTGAATGAGGAGCATCCCCGCATAACCGATGGCGATGAGGGCGGATTGGGGACTGCGGGCCTGATGGGCAATCCAGATACAGCGCAGGATGATGGCGGCCAGCAGGGCGAGAAGTACACAGCAGCCCACCAGCCCAAACTCCTCCCCGCAGACGGCGAAGATCTCGTCGGTATACCGGGCGGGCAGGGCCTCCTTGGAGCTGCTCTGGGTCTGAATCCCCTGTAAAAAGCCCTGACCGGTGAGGCCGCCGCTGCCAATGGCCAGAATACTTCTGCTCTGCTGCCACCCGCGCCCCTGAGTCTGGGCGTAGAGGGTCTCCTGATTCCCGGTCAGGTGGTCAATGACCACGGTAAAGCGTTCGGCAAAGTAGAGATCCTTGACGTGGGGCCAAATCACCACCACGCCCACTATAGATACCACAATCGCCAAGATAAACCACCGCTTTTTCACCCCGGCGGACCACGCCATGATGACAAAAATGAGCAGATAGGTGAGCACCATGCCGAAATCATGGGAGATATAGGCGATCAGCCCGCACATCAGGCCGGTGTGGGCGGTGAGCTGCATCACGGATGGGATACTGCTGATATCATGGCTCTTACATTTGATGCACTGCCAGGCGAACAGCAGGATAAAGGTCAGCTTGGCCACCTCGGCGGGCTGAATATTCACCGGTATCACAGGTAAGGGAATCCAGCTCTTGTTTCCGGTGGTCTCAGCGCCCACGCCAAAGGGGATCAACGCCAAAATAATGGCCAGATTAAACAGAAGCAGCAGCTTCCACGACCGCTCGGTCAACAGTTCAATATCCACCGAGGACATGATAATATAGACCAAAACACCCAGTAAAATGGCGGCCAGCTGAACAATTACATTTCGATTGCTCTCCAGCCAGCGGGTGGCGCTGTAAACCAGTATCAGCCCAAAGCCGCTGGCGGCCAGACACAGGGAGAGCAGCAAGAGATCCCCCTTACGGAAAAACTCCTTGACAGAGTCGGTAAACCAGGACAGGGCAAAGCGCCCCCTTGTCATATAGAGTAGTAGTGATTAGCGCCCCTCTCCAAGGGCTTTGCTGTACGATGTCAATCCTTCTGGGAGAGACGGCGTTTTGAGCCGTCCGGCGCCACGATATAAGTGTTGTCAAGCTGGGCGGTAAGGCTGGCCTTTACCGCGTCCAGATAGGCCCGGCGCAGGGTGTCCCGTTCCGCCAGCTCCTCCAGGGTCAGGCCCGTTGTCTTGGCCTTCCTGGCGAGCTCGTTGATACGGTCTAATGTCTCCTGTGTGATCAAGCTGTGTTCCTCCTTCGCTCCCCGCAGGCGGGAAGCTCATTGTCAGTCGTGCCGAAAAGAGCCCGTCCCAGCGGGGGCCTGTTCAGCAAAAGCGCTCCAGTGTAATCAAGATCCGGCCCTTCTTAGACTGGCCTCCGGCCTGGGCCACCACACATTTTCCCAGCCCCCGGCAGGAGATCACATCCCCCTGGGCCACAGTGTGATCCGGCTTGACACACTCCCGATAGTTGAGCTGCACCTTGCCCGCTGAGATCGCTCCGGCGGCCTTACTCCGGGACAGGGAAAAACCCGCAGCTGCCACCGCATCCAGCCGGAGCGTGGCGACTGTGTCCCGGATCTCCTTTTTCTTCACGGGAGGCGGCGCTAAATCCGCCAGGGCCAGCGGGGCACAGGTGAGCTTGACCCGTCCCGCTCCCTCTAAGTGGAGGAGCAGATAATCAGCGAGGGCAGGGAGGACCAGAATATCACAGCTTCGCGGCCCAACGAGGAGATCCCCCACCTTCTCTCGCGTGACGCCCAGCCCTAAAATAGCACCCAGAAAATCCCGGTGGGTCAGACCTGTGTCCTCCGGGAAGGTACAGCGCAGCGCGGAGAGGACACTGTCTGCCTCAAAGTCCTCTTTGGACTGCCACTGGGGCAGGAACACACACACCGCCCGCTCGGCCCCCGGATATCCCCCCAGAAAGAGGTGCTCCGGCGCCCCGGCAGTGCGGAGCAGACCCTCCACTGCCGCCTGTTCCGCCGGTGAGAGAAATCCGGTGTTGGTTGGGATATTGCGCCGCTGGGTGTGTTCCAGCTTATCCAGTACCCGCGCCAAGAGCAGGCGTTCCGCCCCGTCCCGGGCTGTTTTATCCAACAGATCGGCCTTATTCATGGCTCTTCGGTCTTCTCCAAAAAGTAGGTGGCCTCCATATCTGCCACCGACAGGGCAAAGGCCAGGGGATACTGCTCCAGGGCCTGTCCGACCAGCCGCGGGTCCTCACTCCCCGAAAAGCCCATGTGCCAGCGGATGGCCATGGCCTCTTCCCGGCTCAAGCGCAGATAGCCTCCTACAATATAGACGGATTTCTCCCCGTGCCCATAGGGCAGCGGGTCCTCATAGAAAAAGGTGGGGACCGCTTTCCACTTGCCGTCCGGCCCCTTGACGTTCCGGCTTCCCGCTTTGTAGCAGCCAATTTTGCACAGATCGTGGAGCAGCGCCACCACCGCAATGGACTCTGAGGAATACTCCAGCCCATAGAGCTCTTGTACTCTGGGCCGGGCCAGATAGTCCACCAGACAGTGGTAGACGTTTAAGCTGTGTTCACACAGGCCGCCGGCATAGGAGCCATGGAACTTTGCAGAGGCGGGCGCGGTAAAAAAGTCGCTCTTGTTTTGGAGATAGTCCAGTAATGCGTCCGCTCCATCCCGTTTAATCTGCTCGGTGTAAATTGCAATAAATTCTTCCTTTGCGCTCATGATGGAACTCCCTCCTGAAAGCACAGTTCGCCCGCACCAAGTTTTAATCGGATGGGCTTCGGATGGGCTGCGGCAAAACCGAACCCCCTTCACAACGTTATTTCACAGTATAGCATATCTTACCTGTGAAGTCGAGCAGGTTTTCCAGCGGAAGGCCTTTCTCCAGCTGGGCACAGAATTCTACACGGAAAATCTGCGAGGACTCGCGCCAGTCTGTCTTGGACTGCGGACGCGCCCTTGACTTTTGGACTGGAAGTGCATAAAATACTGGGAGAAACGAATTTGTAAAGGATTGAGAAATATATGGCACAGGACAAAAAGCAGGTGGAGCAGATCACCGATATGGAGGTAGATTTTGCCCAGTGGTATACGGATGTATGCAAAAAGGCGGAATTGATCGACTACTCCAGCGTCAAGGGGATGTTCATCCTCCGGCCCTATGGCTACGCCATTTGGGAGAATATCCAGCACATTCTGGACACGGAATTTAAAAAGACCGGCCATGAGAACGTCTATCTCCCCCTGTTGATTCCGGAGTCTCTGCTTCAGAAGGAGAAGGATCACGTTGAGGGATTCGCCCCGGAGTGCGCCTGGGTGACCTATGGGGGCAGTGACCAGCTGGAGGAACGGCTGTGTATCCGTCCAACCTCGGAGACCCTGTTCTGCGCACACTATCAGAATATCATCCACTCCTGGCGGGACCTGCCCAAGCTGTATAATCAGTGGTGTTCGGTGCTGCGCTGGGAGAAGACCTCCCGCCCCTTCCTGCGCCACCGGGAATTTTTGTGGCAGGAGGGCCACACCATGCACGCCACCGCAGAGGAGGCCGTGGCCGAGACCGAGCAGATGCTCAATGTATACGCCGATTTTATGGAGCACGTCTTAGCCATGCCGGTGGTCAAGGGCCGCAAGACTGAGAAGGAGAAGTTCTCCGGGGCCGAGGCCACCTACTGTGTGGAGTGCATGATGCACGATAAAAAGGCCCTGCAGGGGGGAACCTCCCACTATTTTGGGGACGGCTTTGCCAAGGCCTTTGACATCGCCTTCACCGGAAAGGACAATCAGCTCCATCATCCGTTCCAGACCTCCTGGGGGGTATCCACCCGCATGATCGGCGGAATTATCATGACCCATGGGGACAACAACGGCCTGGTCCTCCCGCCGAAAATTGCCCCCATGCAGATCATCATCATCCCCGTGGCCCAGCACAAGCCCGGGGTTCTGGAGGCATGCCAGCGCGTGCTGGAGCAGCTCACCGTTGCCGGACTGCGGGTCAAGCTGGACAGCTCCGACCAGTCCCCCGGCTGGAAGTTTGCCGAGTACGAGATGAAGGGTGTGCCTCTGCGCCTGGAGCTCGGTCCCAAGGATATGGAAAAGGGCCAGTGCGTCCTGGTCCGCCGGGATTCAGGGGAAAAATCCTTTGTCTCTCTGGAGGGCATCGAGGAGACGGCGGCCAAGCTGCTGGATGCGGTCCAAGACGGCCTCTTTGCCCGCGCCAAGCGCAATTTGGAGGAGAACACCTACGCCTGCGCGACTTTGGAGGAGGTAAAAGAGAAAATGGCCGTCCAGGGCGGCTTTGCCAAAACCATGTGGTGCGGCGATGAGGCCTGCGAGCTGCGCATGAAGGAGGAGGCCGGGGTCTCCTCCAGGTGCATCCCCTTCGCTCAGGAACACCTGGGCGACACCTGTGCCATCTGCGGCAAGCCCGCCAAACACATGGTCTATTGGGGCGTGGCCTATTAAGCGCATATCCCAGATTTGATTTCCCTCCCCCATTTTATTGAGGGAGGGAAATTTTATTGATGTGCCCTATAATACCAAATGCTTAATTGAAATTGTGAATATAATTTGACAATGGGCCAGCCAAACTAGTATAGTATCGGCAACGCTGCTTTACTTGCCGGCAGCGCATCACAAAAGGAAAGGAATATGGTCAAATGAAACGGAATTTGTTGTCTCTGCTTTTGGCGTTGTCTCTGGTCTTTACCCTGGCCGCCTGTAGTGGAGGCGGGGGAGGGGCTGCAACACCGACCCCGGATCCCGCCCCCTCTGCGGCCCCTTCCGAGGCCCAGACTCCAGAGCCCACCGCCACCCCGGAGCCGGCCCCCCAGCTCTCCGGCACCATGAAGGTCGTCGCCACCAGCGAGGACTATGTCACCCTCTTTGATGCCTTCACCCAGGAGACCGGTGTGAAGGTGGAGCTGCTGTCCATGTCCTCCGGCGAGGTGCTCTCCAAGCTGCGGGCCGAGGGCGGCACACCCTCTGCCGATCTGTGGTTCGGAGGCGGGATTGACGCCTTTATGAGCGCCAAGGAGGACGGCCTGCTGGAGCAGGTGACCTTTGACGCCGCCTCTGACCTGGCCGGTGACTTTAAGGACCCGGACGGCTTCTGGTTCTCCAAGGGGATCACCATTGTGGGCTTCCTGCTCAACGACGCCCTGATGGAGGAGCTGAAGCTCACCGCCCCCGCCAGCTGGGCCGATCTGACAAACACCGCCTACGCCGGTGAGATCATCATGTCCAACCCCGCCGTGTCCGGCACCAACTACGCGGTGGTCAATGCCCTGCTCCAGACCCTGGGCGAGGAGAACGGCTGGAAGTATTTTGAAAGTCTGAACGGCAACATCGCCTATTACGGCAAGCGCGGCTCCGACCCGCTGAACAAGACGGGCGCAGGGGAGTACGCTATTGGTATCTCCTATATTGACCGGGGTGTTGAGGCCCAGGCCGAGGAGAAGGGCCTGACCATTGTGTACCCCAGCGATGGGATCCCCTGGGTGCCTGAGGGCGTGGCCGTGTTCAAGAACGCCGACAACGTGGAGGCTGCCAAATACTTTGTAGAGTGGCTGTTCAGCAGCGATGACAACCTGCGTATGCTGGCGGAGATCGACAAGAAGGACGGCGTCAAGCTGATCAAGCCCACTCTGGAGGGCGTGACATTGGGTTATGACACCGGTATTCTGATGAAAGAGGATCTCTCCCTCTTCGGCGCCCAGCGGACCGAGATTCTCGAACGCTTTGAGACACTGATGGGCGACAAGGCCGCAGATGAATAAACGAAGTTCTCCTCACAGGGAAACAACCGGGAAAAGGGCATCTTTCGATGCCCTTTTTCGGCGTTGCGCCCAGGGGATGGACCGGCTGGTCCTGTGGCTGCTGCTGGGTGCGGTGTGTCTCTTTGTCCTGCTGCCCATTCTGTGTATCTTCCTGCGCAGCTTTCAAAGTGAGGACGGGGTGTTTGCCGCCTACCAGGCCGTATGGAAGCAGTATCGGGACAATCTGTGGAACAGCGTCTTTGTGGGGGTGTTGACCGCCCTGCTGTGTACCCTCTTCTCTGTGGCCGCAGCCCTCTTTCTGGCCACCCGGAAGGGGTGGGGGAAGCTTTTGTGTCTGGCGATCCTCTTGATCACCATGGTCTCTCCCCCCTTTGTCTCCTCCCTGGCCTATATCCAGCTCTACGGCCGCCGGGGGTGGATCACCTACCGGCTGCTGGGCCTGTCCTGGGACCCCTACAACTGCTGGGGGGTGATCTGGATGCAGAGTATCTCCTTTGTCCCCCTAAACGCACTGTTTTTAAATGGGATGCTGGAAAAGCTGGACAGCGGGAGTATTCAGGCCGCCA
This sequence comes from Oscillospiraceae bacterium, assembly GCA_022792555.1. Classification (GTDB taxonomy): domain Bacteria; phylum Bacillota; class Clostridia; order Oscillospirales; family Oscillospiraceae; genus JAAWBF01. The sequence continues at coordinate 6,419 of JAAWBF010000112.1, read as the reverse complement.
GAGATCTGGGGGCGCGGCCCGCCGCTATCCTGCGGGATGTGGTCCTCCCCCTGCTGCGGCCTGGGATTCTCGTGGCCCTGCTTCTCTCCTTTGTTCGCTCTCTGGCCGACTTCGGCACCCCGGTTATCATCGGCGGACGGTTCTCTACCATCGCCTCGGAGATCTACCTCCAGCTGGTGGGCTACTCCAACCTGGAGAAAGCTGCAGCGATGAACCTGTTTTTGCTGCTCCCCTCCATCGCCGCCTTTTTCCTCTACCGCGCCCTCATGCGCCAGGCTGACCGTCTCTCCCAGGCCAGCCGGTCCCGGCAGGAGCGCTTACAGCTCTCCCTCCTCCGCTGCGGCCCCGCGGGCGTGCTGGCTGTGGTGATCAGTCTTCTGTTCTTTTTGATGATGCTTCTCCAGTACGGCTGTATCTTCCTGTCCGGGTTCCTCAAGCAGAGCCGGAGGGGCGCCGTCTTTACCACGCAATATCTGGAACAGCTCCTCAAATATGACGCCTCCACGCTGGTGCGCAGTGTAATCTATGCGCTGATTGTCTCTCTCGCGGGTACGCTGTTCGCCATGCTGTTTTCCTACTATATGGAGCGGCGGCAGGTCCTGGGGCGGCACTTCTTCGACGGCCTTGTCACCCTCCCCTATATGATCCCCGGCACCTGCTTTGGTATCGGCTATATTCTGGCCTTCAACCACCCGCCCCTCAAGCTCACCGGTACCGCGGTGATTGTCTTGGCCAACATGCTCTTTAAGCAGCTCCCCACCACCACAAAAATCTGCTCCGCCGCCCTGGCCCAGGTCCCTGCCGACCAGGAGCGGGCCGTCCGTGACCTGGGAGGCGGACAGGGAGCTGTCCTGCGGGATGTCATCTTCCCCGGCCTGCGCCCCGCCTTTTTGAGCTGCTTTGTCTACAACTTCTCCAGCAGCATGACTACTGCCGGGGCCATCCTGTTCCTAATCAATCCGGGAAAAAAGCTGGCCGTGTTTCAACTGTTCGACGCTGTCTATGTGGGAGAGTATGCCCTGGCGTCCCTCATCGCCACTATGATTATCGTTCTGGTTCTGGTGGTAGAGGGCGCGGTCTACTGGCTCACCAACCGGCGTCTGTATCGGACAGCATAGGCGTGGAACAGGCGGACAAGCTGTCAAGCTTTTGGTTTGCTATATTATAACAGGCCGTTGCAGGACGGCGAAAGGGGACTTTTATGTATCTGACGCTCTCTCAGTTGTGCAAGCGGTTTGGGGAAAAGGAGGTTGTGAAGGATCTCTCCCTCTTCCTGGAGCAGGGACAGCTGTTATGTATTCTGGGCTCTTCCGGCTGCGGAAAGACCACCACACTGAACATGATCGGGGGCTTTCTCACCCCGGATCAGGGGCAGATCATGCTGGACGGCCAGGATATCACCCATACTCCGCCGGAACAGCGGCCTGTGACCACTGTCTTCCAGTCCTACGGTCTCTTTCCCCATATGACCGTCCTGCAAAATGTGGTCTACGGCCTGAAATTCCGCGCCTGCTCCAAGCGGGAGGCCCGGCAAAAGGGGCTGCACTATTTGGAGCTGGTGGGGCTGTCCGGGTACGCCGATGCCCGGATCTATGAGATCAGCGGGGGCCAGCAGCAGCGGGTGGCGCTGGCGCGGGCCCTCATTGTAGAGCCCAAGCTCTGCCTGCTGGACGAGCCCTTCTCCAATCTGGACGCCGCGCTCCGGGTCAAAATGCGGGAGGAGCTGAAAAAGCTCCAGCAGGAGCTGGGTATGACCATGGTCTTCGTCACCCACGACCAGGAGGAGGCCCTCATCCTGGCCGACAAAATCGCTATTCTGGACCAGGGCCGTCTGGTGCAGTACGGCGCGCCGCTGGAGATCTACCGCCACCCTGCGGAGCCCTTTTTGACCGCGTTTCTTGGCCTGGAGGATCTGGTCTGGGCCCAGGACGGCACCCTGCTCAAGGTCATCAAACGAAACGCTGTTTAGCGTGATATACTAGTGATACACCGTCAAGGGGGATTTCACCCAAAAGATGAAATCCCCCGGTAAACCGGAAGCTGTACTATTGCAGCCCCATTATAAAGAGCACCAATGCCATAACCGCCAGAAATGTCCAGCCGATATATCTTCCTGCAAGTTCCCAATCAGACGGCTCTGCATGGTCTGCATTGCGAATCCGAAATGTCAGATTCCAACGGAACAGCTCCTCTGCAAACAAAATAGAACCCGCATTGAGAACGCAGAGGAACACGGCTCCAAACCATGCAAACCATTCGCCCTTATGTGTCAGTTCGGGATCATTCATCAGCTCCAGTATGATAGATGCAGATGGCTCTACGGGATTGATTACAGTTCCGTTTTCGTCTCTCTCGATGCCATCGCTGGTTACATAGGAAAATCTAATGTTATCTAAGGTTCCGTCCTCATTGTACAGCCAGTAAGAATCCCCAGCCTCCAGTACGCCCCCGCGAAACAGAATATCTTCTCCTTGCCGAAGTTCCACACCGGTCATATATTCCGCCATTTCTATGCCCTTCGGAATCGCTGCCGGGTCTTCTTTTGCCGTATAAGGACCATACGTTTTATCGCCATGCTGAAATATAACGGTCTTATCCTCCGACACGGTAAACTGTGCCTGCTGCCCTTGAATTTTACCGGAATACACCGTACTGCCATGTTCTTGACTTGGGACAAAAATTGTATCCTTATATTCAAATCCAACTCGTGAGATTGTCATAGGATAAACCACTGCAAATACCAGTACCATAGCCATCATAACGATTAGGACACCTTTTTGATAGTGCTTCAAACTTTTGATTTTTTCCATTGTCTCATCTCCCATACAAATCCCGATTTGTCGCAATAAAGAGAGGAGCGTTCCCATGCTGATAGATATGCACCTTCACGAACACACCTACTCCTTGGACAGCTTTCTTCCTCTGGCTCAAATTGTCGCCATCGCAAAATCCAGAGGTCTGGATGGGGTGTGTATCACCGACCACGACAGTATGGGCCTGCGGGAGAAGGCTGCGGAGTTCTCCCGCAAGGCGGATTTTCCCATCTTTGTGGGGGTAGAGTACTTCTCCCTTCAGGGAGATATCACAGCCTGGGGAATTGACACGTTTCCGGACACACGCGTAGACGCCCAGATCTTTCTCGACCAGGTCAACGCCGCCGGCGGATTCTGCGTCTCCTGCCACCCCTTCCGCAACAACAACCGGGGTCTGGAAGACCGCCTGCGTCAAGTAAGGGGCCTCCATGGTGTGGAGGTCCTCAACGGCAGTACCTCTCTGGAGGCCAACCGGACCGCGCTTCGCTACTGTAACGAGCTGGGCTTAAAGCCCATCGGCGCCAGCGACGCCCATGTTCCCGAACAGGTGGCCAAGTATGTCACCTGGCTGCCAGAACGAGTTTTTACTTTGGAGGAGTTTGTCGCCCAGCTCCACACCGCCCCTACCAAGCCCGCCCGCTGGAACGGCATCGGGTATGACATTTTAGACACATTTTAAGTTAGAATTATGGCTACATATTCTTTCTATTTAACACTCCCCACGGCTAAAGCCGTGGGGAGTGTTAAATATTTATTCGATGCTATGCCTAATCAACACAAGGAAAAATTGGGACTATGTATTAAGGGACGGCCTCTGCCGGGAGATCCTGGAAAAACCGGGGGAGCTCTTGGAGAAGCATAGCGGCGGCTGGAGAATGGGGGCGGTTTTTATGGTGGATGAGATAGAACTGGCGGGTGAGCACCGGGCTGTCGTAGTCAAAGGTCAAAATACTTCCAATGCTGGAGAAGTCGGTGGCGGCGATTCCAGAGATGATGGAGATTCCCAGGCCGTTTTTGACTCCCTGTAAGATACTCTCTGTGCTCTGGAGCTGGGCGGCCAGGTTGAGCTCCCGCGGGTCGATGCCCACAGAGCGTAAAAACTCCTCGCTGTGCTTCCGGGTGCCTGAACCCGGCTCTCGGATTAAAAAGGGGCTCTCCCGCAGGACTTGAGCGCTCATGGCCCCGTTTAGGCGCTGATAGGGCTTGGTATTGGGAGTAATAATCACCATACGCTCCGAGAAGAAGGGGGTGCAGACACAACCCGCCTTTTGAATGGGCGCACCAATGATCCCCAGCTCAGCGCCGTTTTCAAACACGCGCTGGGCCACCTGACTGCTGTCCCCCTGGTAGATCTGACAAAAAACCTTGGGATAGAGTTTGCGCAGATGGGGGAGAATCCGCGGCAGCAGATACTGGGAGGGGACGGTAGAGGCGGCTAGGGAGAGTGCGCCCTGGAGATCGGAGGAGGCGGTGCGTACATCTTGTTCCGCCCTGGCGCACAGGCCCAGGATCTGGGTCGCATATCCAAAGAGGACGCTGCCGGTGGCGGTGAGCTGGATCTCCTTGGTGGATCGGACCACCAGCTTGGTCCCCAGCTCGTACTCCAGGGCGCTGATATGGGCGCTGATGGTGGGCTGGGTGAGATAGAGTGCATCGGCCGCTTTGGAAAAGCTTTTGAGGCGGGCCACCTGAACGAAGACCTCCAACTGCTTGAGCTGCATACGGAATCGTTCCTTTCCTATTGCTATTTCATGGCTTGTCCTGTAAAATGGGAGCACGCCCATTAGAACCTGTATTCCTAGACAGGCTCAAGAGGGCATCCATTCTGCTATCATTCCGTCCTCTCTCCCAAAGAGAGGACACTTGTTGAGAGAGAGGTGCGGATATGTCAACCGAACAGGTAAAGCTGACCGAGATGACCACCGCCGGCGGGTGAGGGGCCAAAATAGGACCGGGTGTCCTGGGAAAATTACTGGCGGGGCTGCCCCGCATCCACGACGAGCGGCTGATGGTGGGCTTTGACTCCAGTGATGACGCCGCCGTTTACCGCATCAATGACGAGACTGCCCTCATCCAGACCGTAGACTTCTTTCCGCCCATCGTGGACGACCCCTTCCAATTTGGACAGGTGGCGGCCACCAACGCTTTGTCTGATGTGTGGGCCATGGGCGGCACCCCCAAAATCGCCATGAATCTGCTCACCTTTCCCTCTTGTCTCTCCTTGGACGTGGTCAAGGGGATTTTGGCCGGAGGGTATGACAAGGTTCAAGAGGCCGGAGCCGTCATCGTGGGGGGACACAGCATCGAGGACAAGGAGCCCAAGTACGGCCTTTGTGTGGCGGGATTCGCCCGTCCAGACGAAATTTTGACCAACAGCGGCGCGCAGATAGGAGATATTCTGGTGCTGACCAAGCCGCTGGGGACTGGGATTCTCTCTACGGGGGCCAAGGTAGGTATGCTCACCGAGGCGGAGTACAACGAGATGCTCGCCCTGATGACTACCTTAAATCAGAAAGGGCAGCAGGCCATGCTGCCTGTCCATCCTACTGCATGCACCGATATCACCGGATTCGGCCTGCTGGGCCATGTCAAGGAGATGGCCGAGGGGAGCGGACACACCATCCGTCTATGGGCGGAGAAAATCCCCATTGTCCCCAAGGCGCTGGAGCTGGCCAGAGACGGCATTATTCCCGGCGGGGCCTACAACAACCGCGGATATCTGGCGGACAGTGTTCAGGAGGACAGCAGCCTCCCCTTAGAGGTGGCCGATGTGCTCTATGACCCTCAGACAGCGGGGGGCCTGCTGATCACCGTCCCGGAGCCGCGGGCCGCCGAGCTGCTCTCCCGGCTCCACGACCTGGGGGTCCCCGGCGCAGCCATCGGTACAGTAGAGGCCAGACAGGGAGCGGAAGTGCAGGTATCCTGGCGACAGTAGACTGTCGACATGGACGGCAGGCAGAGGGCCTGCCGTCCATGTTTTTTCCAGTTCCTGCCCCGTGTCTCAGGGCCCAAAGGATTACACCCCTATGATAAATCAGTATACGCGCTTTTGCGCGAAAAGGAAAGACATCCTTCAAAATAAAACAAGGAAAATGGATAGAAAAAAGGGAAAACAGCGGTGGAAAATTGGAGAATATCCGTTCTTTTATTTCTATTTTCTATGATATTTTAGATCTATATCGAAAAAAGCAATTTCCTTTTCCTCCAGGTATGGGCTATACTCTACCCAATTGGACTGACAGGTGTGTGTGTCTAAAGCTCCAATTTTGTAAGAACTTGTCATAGTGAATTAGGAGGGAACAACATGGCAAAAAGCAAAGAGCATCTGTTCATCATCCTGGCGGGACTGGTGACGGGCGCCGCCTCAGTGCTGCTGGTGGCGTTTGGCAACCCGGTCAACATGGGATTCTGCATCGCCTGCTTCCTGCGGGACATCGCCGGCGGCGTGGGACTCCATCGGGCCGAAGTGGTCCAGTACATCCGCCCGGAGATCATCGGCCTGGTCCTGGGCGCCCTGATCATGGCCCTGGCGGGCAAAGAGTTTAACGTCCGGGGCGGCTCCTCCCCAATGGCCCGCTTTGTGCTGGGCTTCTGTGTGATGGTAGG
>JAAWBF010000111.1 GCA_022792555.1 Oscillospiraceae bacterium | reverse complement strand
CTCTACCATCAGCACTGCTGCGTCCACATCGGCCACGCTCTCCCTGACAACCTTCACCATATAATCCCCCAGCTTGGACCGGGGGCGATGGAGACCGGGGGTATCCAAAAAGACAAACTGACACCCATCCCGCTGGGTGATGGCGCAGATCCGGTTTCGGGTGGTCTGGGGTTTGGGACTGACGATGGCGATTTTTTCCCCCACCAGTGCGTTGGCCAAGGTGGACTTCCCCACATTGGGGCGGCCAATCAGGGCAATCATGCCCGACTTTGTGATTTCCATGGAAGATAATTCCTCATTTTCATTTGTTTTCAGAACTGCGCAGAAGATCCAGGCCGGTTAAGATGGCCTCCTCCCGGGCGCGCATCTGGGCCTTTTGCGGCCCCTCGTCCAGGTGGTCATAGCCCAAAAGATGGAGGACCGAGTGGACCACCAGATAGCCCAGCTCCCGCCGTTTGGCGTGGCCGTACTCGGCGGCCTGGGCCTTGACCCGGTCCATGGAGATTGCCATATCCCCCAGGGGAATGAGGCCGGTTCCTGGGTCGGCGTCCCCAGCGTCCGGATGTTCCCCTGGGGCGAGCTGAAACATGGGGAAGGAGAGGACGTCGGTGGGGGCGTCCACCTTCCGCATGTCCCGATTGATGTCCTGGATGCCGGTGTCGTCTGTGAGGTAGACATCGATCTCGCAGGGCAGGTCCACCTGCTCTGCGGCTAACACTGCCCGGATACACTTTCGGATCAACGCGCAGTTGTGGGCGTTAGCCACCCCCGGCAGGTCAGAGGTGATGGGAATTTTATGCTGTTTCGCCACGAATTACTCCCTGTCCTTTCGTTTTACCGGCCTGCCGGCCTTTTGGGCCCGGCGGCGCTCGTCCTCCTCGTAGGCCCGGATAATCCGCTGGACAATCACATGGCGGACCACGTCTGCCTCGCCCAGGCGGCAGATGGCGATGTCCTCCACCCGGTCCAGCACCCGCATGGCCTCTTTGAGACCGCTGACCTTGTCAGTGGGCAGGTCAATCTGGGTCACATCGCCGGTGATGACGATCTTAGAGCCAAAGCCCAGGCGGGTCAAGAACATTTTCATCTGCTCCCGGCTGGTATTCTGGGCCTCGTCCAGGATGATAAAGGAGTCGTCCAGGGTGCGGCCCCGCATATAGGCCAGGGGCGCCACCTCAATGCTCCCCCGTTCCAGATACTTGTTGTAGGTCTCCGCCCCCAGCATGTCGAAGAGGGCGTCATAGAGGGGGCGCAGGTAGGGGTCCACCTTGGACTGGAGGTCGCCGGGCAGAAAGCCCAGCCGCTCTCCGGCCTCCACCGCGGGCCGGGTGAGGATGATCCGGTTGACCTGCTTGTCCCGAAAGGCGGCCACCGCAGCGGCCACGGCGAGGTAGGTCTTTCCAGTCCCCGCCGGGCCGATGCCCAGTGTGATGGTATTCTTTTTGATCGCATCTACATATTTTTTCTGGCCCAAGGTTTTGGCCTTGATGGGCTTGCCCTTGGCGGTGATGCACAAGACATCCCTGGCCAGGGTGCCGATCTGGGCCTCGTTGCCCGCTCGGACCAGACTGATGATATAGCGCACCGTCTGTTCGTTGAGATGCTCTCCCTTGGACAGGAGAGACATCAACCCCTCCACCGCTTTGACGGCGTACATGACGTGCTCCGCCTCGCCGGTGATCTTGAGCTGTCCGTCCCGGCTGACCACCGTGACCTCCAGCTCATGCTCGATAATACGGATATTCTCGTCAAAGGAGCCGAAGAGCTCTATCGTCTCCTCCATGCGTTCTAAACTGATGGTCTGCTCTGTCACTTGCTGTTCTCCCTTTTGTACCGGCTGATCGCCGCTGAAGTTCTCTGTGTCTCCGCCGGAGCGGAGCACATGGGGTTACGGTTCCCCCGTAAAGGGAACGAATTTCCCGATCTCCTCCTTACACTCGGCCTGGAGGGTGACTGTCAGCATATTGTCCCGAATGGCCGCCGTGTAGTGGGTGGTGATGACCTCTCCCTCCCCCAGGCTCTGCCGCAGGGCATCCGCCAGACGTTCTTCCAGGAGGGTCTGGGCGGCCTGCTGGTCGATGGGGCTAGGCGTGGTGGTATAGGCCCGAACCGTCTCCCGCGCCAGAGCCAGCGGCATCGTCTGGCCTCCGGGCAGGGAAAGAGTCCAAGTACTGCTTATTTTATCATACTGGGGAAAGGAAATGCTACTGTTTCCATAAAAATTGATCCGCCCGCCAAGCAAAAGCAGATTCAGCCGGGTCTCCTCCTCTCCCGTGTAGACCTTTACGGATGCCTCCAGGGGGATGGAGGCGGCAAGGGTCCGCCAGGTGCGGGCATAGATCCGCCCCTTGGCGCTGACCTGCCGCAGGCCGGGCTGGAGCTCGCTGTATTGGGGGACCGGCAGGGACATGTTGCCCGAAATCACCACGTCCCCCTCCTCTACGGTGTCCCCCTCCTGAAAGAGGGGCTCTCCCTCCAGCACGTCCAAATGTGTGATGATACCTGGGGCCTTGGCCACCACATTCCCAAGCCGTTCCTCCACAGGCTCCAGCCCTGCGATCCGCTCCCGAACCAGGACCTCCGCCCGCGTACCATGTACGTTGACCGACATCCAGGCCAGATCCTCCAGCTGGATCAGTGCCTGCTGGGCGACCAGGCTGCTGTCCAGGCCGGGTCCATAGGTCCCCACCCGCAGTCCCTGCCGCCGCAGCTCGGCCAAAATCTGGGCGGTGGGGACCCGCTCATTGCCCGACACATCGACGGTCAGAATAAACTGAGAGAGGACGCATACCGCTGTTAACGCACAGAAGAGCCCAATCAGCAGGGCATACCGCCTGCGGAAGCGGCCCAGGAAGGAGGGCAGCCCCCCAGTCTCCACCTCTCTCAGCTGGCACATCACCTTTTCCGCCACTGCCTCCAGCTTCCGGCTGCTCCGGCCGGCCACTGTCAGCCGCACCGTCCCCTCTCCCAACCACTCTACCCCCCAGAAGGGGACCCGGTGCTGGGCGCACAGATTTAAAAAGCGCTCTGGAAAGGCCCCGGTCACTTCCAGCCGGATACTCCCCCGGAGGAAATTGATCAACTTCTGCATGACTGTCTCCTTGTTTCATCCTGGTTTTGCCGCTCCGCATCGCCGGTACGGGTTTTGTCCCCCGCGAAGGGGGCCCAAAGCAGGCCCGGCTCAGGCCAAAT
>JAAWBF010000016.1 GCA_022792555.1 Oscillospiraceae bacterium | reverse complement strand
TGATAACGGCCTGTTGTATCGTCCAGCCAGGCGAGGGTATCCTGGGCGGCAGTCTGGGCGTCCCGTTCCCGCAGGCCGTCCGGACAGTTGCGGTCCATGTTGACCCGGCCTACATAGCTCACAAGCCCGGTCTCCTCCATACAATCCATCAGCAGCCTTGTGGCCTGCGTATGGGCGGTGGCGAAGATGCAGGCCCGCGTGGTGGGACTGCGGCGCAGATCCTGGGCAAAAATAGTATACGCTGCCCTGGCGTATTCTAAGTCTTGATAGCGGCTTTCCTCCTGGAAAACCTGCTGTTCCAGCCACTCCAGCAGCTCCAGATCCATCCCCAGGCCCCGGAGGGCATACTGGGGGGCGTGGAGGTGGAGATCCACCAGGCCAGGGATCACCAGCTTTCCCGTCCAATCCAGCAGGGGCAGGGATTGATAGCGCTCCGGTAAGGCACGAAATACTCCAGCAGACCGGCCGTCCTCCACCACCCAGAAGCCGCCAGGCATGGTCTCCAGCCGGTTGGGCGCTGCGCTGTAGCACAGGTCCCCTTTCAGAACAAAGGTGTTTTGTTTCATGGCTCTGCCTCCAAGGTTTGGTCTCCTGATACGGGGGAACCGGCGGAGCACGCGATTTTCTTTGAAAAAAGGCTCCCTCTAACCGCCGGCTGTCCAGCACCTTTAAAACGGTCTCCCGTCTCAGGTGCAGATAGCGCGGCTGTTAAGGTAGCCGGTAGAAACGCCCAACCAGATTATGGGCCTATATCATGCGTTCTGATGTACTTTTATTTGGATAGAATCGAACCGTCCGGTTCGTCATTTTCTCTAGTATAGACAATAAACCAGCACTTGTCAACTGCATTTTTTACAAAAGGATTCCGCCGGGGGGCGCTTGACCCTCCCCGGCGGTGCTTGGGAGAATGGATACACTAAGAGCGCTTCCAGGCATTTCTGCTGAACAGAACCAGAATGGGAAGCACCTCCAGGCGTCCAATGATCATACACAGGGAGAGGACCAGCTTGGACAGGCCGGAGAAGGCGGAGAAGTTCCCCATGGGACCGACCTGCTCCAGACCAGGGCCGATGTTGCTCACACAGGCTACCACAGCAGTGAGGGTGGTGGTAAAGGAGAAGTTGTCCAAAGAGAGAATCAGGCTGGCAATCATGATAATCAGCATATAGGTCGAGAAGAACAGCAGTACCGAGCGCAGGGTGTCCTCCTCTACTACCCGCCCATCCAGCTTGACCACATTCACCGAGCGGGGGTGGACAATCTGGCGGATCTCCCGGCGGACACACTTTAGCACGAGCAGAATACGGGAGCACTTCATTCCCCCGCCGGTAGACCCGGCACAGGCGCCGCAGAACATGAGCAGAAAGAGGATCATCCGGGAGAGCTCTGGCCACAGATCGAAGTCGGCGGTCGAAAAGCCGGTGGTGGAGACCACACTGCCCACCTGAAAAGCGGCATAGCGCATAGCCTCCCCTGCCGAGCTGTATAGATCACGGAGGTTCCAGGTGATGAGCAGAATACTCCCTGCCACCAGCAGAAGAAAGAAGCGCAGCTCATCACTGCGGAAGGCCTGCTTCACTTTTCCCCGCAGGATCAAAAAATAGCAGGTAAAATTGACCGAGAACAGGAGCATAAAAATGGTGATAATGATCTCCACAGCAGGGCTTTGATAGGACGCAATGGACAGGTTGCGGGTGGAGAATCCCCCTGTCCCCGCAGTGGCAAAGGCGTTGACCATGCTGTCATACCAGGGCATCCCCGCTATCCGCAGGCAGAGGGCCTCAATCAGGGTGAGGACACAATAGATTCCATAGAGGATCTTGGAGGACTGGGAGGCCTTGGGGACCAGCTTGCTGACCACGGGACCGGGACTCTCCGCCTTCATGACATGGAGGGTCCGCCCGCCCAGACTGGGCAGCAGGGCGATGGCCAGCACCAGCACCCCCATTCCCCCCAGCCAGTGGGTAAAGGAGCGCCAAAATAAAAGTCCGTTGGGAATGGGCTCCACAGCGGTGAGAATGGAGGCTCCGGTGGTGGTAAAACCGGAGGCTGACTCAAAAAAACAGTCGATGTAGGATTGGAATTCCGCCCCAGGGTTCAGCTGGCCATAGAAGTAGAAGGGCAGAGCGCCAAAGGCGCTGATAAGCAGCCAGATCAGTCCAACGGCGAAAAAGCCCTCCCGCGGGAAAAAATGGTCGCTGCTGGACAGCTGAGACAACCCGCCGCCTATGATCAGCATGGGCGGCAGAGTAAAGAGAAAGGGACGGATATCCTCTCGATAGATCAGCGCCACAAGCAGAGGGAGCAGCAGTGCCATGGCCGCCACCAGCAGGGTTTTACCGGTGAGCTTGAGGACTAGGCGGTAGTTCATGACAGCGCCCCCTTGTCCAGCAGGGACTCCTCATAGATGTCGTTGACATCCAGAATACCGTGGTCCCGGCTGACCACGATGACGGTATCCCCTGCGTGGATGGAGGAGGAGCCCTCCGGGATGATGATATTGCGCTGATGGATAATGACTGCAAGGAGGATCCCCTTTTTCAGCTTAAGCTCCCGGAGGGGAACCCCCAGATGGCGGGTGGTGGTGTTGACCACAAATTCCATGGCCTCCGCCTGGCCGTTGGCGATTTTATACAGCGCGTTCATCACGCTTCCCTTTGAGTTTTGAATCCCTCGGATCACCTGGAGGATCTGATTGGCCGTAATAAGCTTGGGGGAGATAACGCTGTCCAGCCCCACAGTCCGGGCGATGCTGGTGTAATTTTGCCGGTTGCACTTGGCGATGACCTTGGAGATCCCCTGCTGCATGGCGTACAGGGAGATGATCAAATTGTCCTCGTCCCGGTCGGTCAGGGCCAGGAAGGCGTCGGACGCTGTCACGTCTTCGGCCTCCAGCAGCTCCTGATCCGTGCCGTCTCCGTGCAGAACAGTGGCCTTAGAAAACTGTTCATCAAACTGGCGGCAGCGCTCTATATTCTTGTCCACCAGCTTGACCTGAATCCCCATATGGGCCAGCAGAGGCACCAGATAGTGGGCGATCCGCCCACAGCCTACCACAAAAGCACTTCGGATTTTCGGGGTATACCGTCCCAGCAGCTTAAAAAAGGCGCTCATCCCCCTAGGCTGACCGATTAAGTAGAGCTTATCCCCTGCCATGGGTACAAAGGCGCCGTTGGGGATGATACACGATTCTCCGCGCTCAGCGGCGCAGAACAAAATGGGCAGCGCCTTGACACGCCGATCCAGCTGGGACAGAGGACGTCCACACAGGAAGTCGTTCTCCTGCACACGGAAGCCCACCAGCTCTACCCGTCCCCGGTAAAAAGTGTCGATGTTGGCCGCCGGCGGAAAGCGCAGCAGCCGGGAGATCTCCACTGCCGTGGCGTTTTCCGGGTTGATGACCAGATCGATGTCCAGCTCCTTTTTGAGCAGGGCCAGCTCCTCTGTGTAATCCGAATTGCGGATCCGGGCGATGGCATAGCGGGCACCCAGCCGCTTGGCGGTGAGACAGCAGACCATGTTTACCTCATCCATACTGGTGGCCGCGATGATTACGTCCGCCTTATCCGCACCAGATTCCTTCAGGGCAAAGATAGAGGTGCCATTGCCCTTGATACATAACACATCCAGTGACTCCGACGCCCGGCGCAAAGCGTCGTCGTTAGTGTCGATGATGGTGACATCATGATCCTCCTGGGACAGGTGCTCGGCCAGCGTATACCCAACCTTGCCGTCCCCCACGATGATGATTTTCAACCTGTTTCATCCTTTCCAGCCGCCGCGTCTATGCGGCCTGGCATCCTGCTGCACAAGCTTCCAGTCTTTCTGACGTTATCCCCTATCTTAACGCAATCTCACTGCAGTTGCAAGGACTACCCATATAACAGGCCATGAAAATCAAGCTGGAAGGGCAGGAGCTAGAGCAGTGCGCAAAATTACTGATACCGTCTCCATTCCAGAACTGATTCCACTTCGAGAAGACATCGCCCAGCACAACGGTTTTCTTTACACCGGAAAAATGGATGCCAGCGGCTTCTCTTCCACAGGATATAACTACGCTGAAGAAGACTATTTTCAACAGTGCAAGTCTACAATGAAACCCTATATCTCTGACATTATGAATGACGGCCAGCAGATGGTCTTCCTATTGGAGGTGCCTATCATCACCGACGGCCATTTTGACGGCATAGTCTACGGTGGAATCAGCGCTGATTTTCTGTCGGACATCGTGCTTAATCTGGCTATGGGCAACAACGGCGTAGCCTATGTGCTGGACAATAGAGGGAATGTCATTGGCCATCGGGAGGCCTCTATCGTGGAGGAAGGCTCCAATATGATTGAAGCTGCAAAAGCCGATCCCAGTGTAGCGGATGTAGCTGCCGTGAATCAGCGTATGCTCCAGGGAGAAACCGGTTTCGGCACATATAATTTTTATGGTGACAACAAATTTGTGGGGTTCGCTCCAATTGACGGCTATCAGGAGTGGAGTATTGCCATTGAGACCAGCCAACGGGAGTTCAAATCCACGTTAGACCGGAGCATTATGCTGACAGTTCTGGTGATAGTCCTTGTTGTCCTTGCCACATTCCCTGTGGCAGTTAAGGTAGGCCGATCTATCTCCGGCCCAATTCAATCCTGTGTTGTCCGGCTTGAGAAGATGGCCGACGGCGATCTACATACGCCGTCCCCGCAAGTGAAGTCTAAGGATGAAACTGCCAAACTGGCGAAGGCTTTAGAAGTCATGCTTTCCCGGCTGAACAATGTGGCGCAGGACGTGACCTATCACCTGGGCAAAATGGCGCAGGGAGACTTCCGTGAAAACATAGATCGTACCTATTGGGGTGACTTTGTAGCCATGGAGCAGTCCATCAAGACAATCCATAGTTCCTTGCGAAATACGCTTTCCCAAATTAGCCAATCCGCCGAAACTGTGGCCAACGGCGCCGTTCAGGTATCAAACGGTGCTCAATCCTTGAGCCAGGGAGCCACGGAGCAGGCTAGTGCAATCCATGAACTCTCCGCCACTGCGGAAAGCATAGCGGAGAACGCCAGACAGACCGCAGCCGCAGCAGAGGAAGCAGGGCATTTTGTAACCCAGGCAGGCGCACAAATGGGGGGTCAGCATGAATTATGTCAAAGAGTTGAACATCGCTATGGGGAAAATATCCAGCGCCTCCACAGAAATTAGCAAGATTATTGATACGATTGAAAATATTGCGTTCCAAACCAATATTCTGGCCTTAAATGCCGCTGTGGAGGCAGCCCGGGCAGGCAGCGCGGGAAAAGGTTTTGCTGTAGTAGCTGATGAGGTGCGCAATTTGGCGTCCAAGTCTGATGAGGCGGCAAAAGCAACCAAGGAATTGATAGAGGGCTCTATCGCCGCTGTTGTTGAGGGTGGCCAAGTGGTTGGTCAAGTAACGAAATCACTGGATAAAACCAACTCTATCTCAGAAAATGTAACAATTAAAGTGGATGCAGTAGTAAAAGCAGTAGAAAGCCAGACCACCGCCATCTCTCAAGTTACCGAGGGAATTGACCAGATAACTTCTGTTATCCAAACTACCTCCGCTACTTCGGAGCAAAGCGCCGCTACCGCGCAGGATCTGTCGAACCAATCTCTGTTGATGAATAACTTAGTACGCAAGTTCCAGCTAGATTAAAGTGCGCCAGACAGTATATCCTGTTGAACCAAATATATCTATATAGAAATATCGCGCAGATGACGCGCTCCATCGGAGCCATCTGCGCGATAACTATCATAAAAGTTGGATTTTTATACAATTTAATAGAAAATCTTACTTTTTAGCCTAGTATCTCATATAAAGGTGTATTAACGAGCTGTGATTGCTAGTTCTGAGAACTGCTATGGTACTCCATAAAGTGCCCTCTATCGGACATAAAAAAAATCCTGGATTCTATGGAAGTTTCCTAATGAAATTGCCCCTTGATTATGCTATACTACTAAGTAAGAATTTCGGAACTCTCTCTGCCGTCATATGGGGCGCGCGTCTGTCCCTTGTCTGCGTGAAGAGTGCCGCTTCTACATCATTTGACACAGAGCAACTGTAATTCTATTTGCCGGATAGCATATATGACACGGCAGGAACTGCTCTCCAGAGTGTACAGAAGCCGTGTACTGGCAGAAGGGACAATTTTATCATGAAGCATCTCTTTGAACTACAGACATTGGCCCCCTGTTGTGTGGCAGTGGGGCATTTTGAAGGGGTTCACCGGGGGCATCTGGCCCTGGCAGAACACCTGGCTGCTGAGGCTAAGGCCAGAGGCCTGCTCTCAGTTCTGGTCAGTCTCTACGACCCAGACCAAGCCGCACTGACCACCGAGTCGGAAAAGGCTATGCTGTTCCAATCCAGCGGGGTTGATTATATGGTCTCTCTGGAGGAGACCTGGCTGGTTCGCGCCATGTCTCCCGCCACCTTTGCAGCCCTCATCTTGCAGCAGCGTCTCAACGCCCAAGCGTTTGTCACCGGGGAAGACCATGCCCAGCGGTATACCGGCCTTACGCTCATCCCAGAGCCGCTTCTCTGTCACGAGGGAGCTCCCATTACAACCCAACGGCTTCTGGACGCTTTCGACCGGGGGGACTGGGAGGCCTACACCGCCCAGTGCGGCCACCCCTATCTTATGGAGGGGACCATCGGCCATGGACGGCAGCTGGGTCGGACGGTGGGGATGCCAACGGCGAACCTAATCCTCCCCAGGTACAAACGTAAGCCGCCCAACGGGGTCTATGC
>JAAWBF010000110.1 GCA_022792555.1 Oscillospiraceae bacterium | reverse complement strand
TCAGATTGCAAAACAGAGGGGAACCAACTGGAAAGCTGTCGAACGCAATATCCGTTCTGCCATTGATATTATTTGGAGACGCAACCCTTTAGGCCTCCAACAATTATCAAGCTGTCGGATGGATTCCAAACCTGCCACTGCGCAATTTATCTCTCTCCTTATGCTTTATCTGCAATTCGATGCGCCTTAATCCAAAGCTGAGCTGCCAGATTCCATAAGAGAACTGGTGGTTCCCTATTTTATGTTTACGGACGGAATATCCCCTTAATGTAAATAGCGTAAAATAGCCCTCTTGCAGATTCGTCCTTGCAAGAGGGCTATTTTTCATGCTCAATTTTCGAGGACAGCGGCCTTTGTGCCAAGCCGCCCCTATAAGCGCCGGGCAAGATTCGACCTCCAGAGAGATAGACACTCTCCGGGGGTCAGTCTTTTTTGTGAAAGCATAGAGTCTCGCAGCATATACCAGAGGGTGCGCAAAGCTTCTCCATCAATGCTCTGAAAAGCGGGACAAAAATTGTCTGGTGCGCTCCTCCCTGGGATTAGAGATGACCTCCTCTGGGCTGCCCTGCTCTACAATGACACCGCCATCCATAAAGATGACCTGGTTGGCGACGTCCCGTGCAAACGCCATCTCATGGGTGACGATGACCATGGTGGTGTTCTGCTCGGCCAGGGACCGGATGACCTTTAAGACCTCTCCAGTGAGCTCAGGGTCCAGGGCGGAGGTAGGCTCATCAAAGCAGAGGATATCTGGATGGAGGGCCAGGGCGCGGGCGATGGCCACCCGCTGCTGCTGGCCGCCGGAGAGCTGGTGGGGATAGTGTCCGGCCCGATCGGCCAGGCCCATACGCTCCAACAATTGTCTGGCGTTGTCCTCAATCTCCTTGATGCTCTGGCCGTTCTCCTGCTCCTGGGCCAGCAGCTCACTGGCCAGGGTGACATTTTTCAGGGCGGTGTATTGAGGGAACAGGTGGAAGGACTGAAAGACCAGACCGAAGTGGAGCCGTTTTTTGCGGATCTCCCGCTCTGAGCGGGTGGCGGGGTCATCTGCGTCAAAGAGGGTCTCTCCCCGGACCAGAATCTGCCCCTTATCGGGGGTCTCCAAAAAGTTGAGACAGCGCAGCAGGGTGGTCTTTCCCGATCCGGAGGATCCGATGATAGCCAGGGCCTGTCCCTCCTCCAGGGAGAAGCTGATGTCCTTCAAGACCTGGGTCGCGCCAAAGTGCTTCTCAATGTGATGTACTTCTAAAATGGGCATACGGCGGCGCCTCCTATTTGAAGTAGTCCAGCTTGCGCTCAATCCAGCCAAAGAGCAGGGTCAAAATCCCGTTAAAGACCAGATAGTAGACGCCGGTAAAGAACAGGGGCCACACCAGTCCGGAGTATCCGCGGGACCCCTTGAGGAAGGCGTAGCCAGACCAGATCACCTCCTGCAAGGCGATGATCCGGGCGATGGAGGTGTCCTTGACCAGGGTGATGATCTCGTTGGACATGGGGGGGACGATGCGCTTGATCATCTGTAACAGTGTGACCTTGAAGAAGATCTGCCGCCGGGTCATCCCCAAGACCAGGCCGGCCTCCTGCTGGCCAATCGGGATGCTCTGGATGCCGCCCCGGTAGATCTCGGAGAAATAGCAGGCGTAGTTGATGATAAAAGCGATGGCGGAGGCCAGGAACCGGCCTCCCTCCCCGCTGCCCCAGGGACTTCTCCCCAGGATCTGCCCCGGCACATAGTACAGGATGATCAGCTGGAGCATCAGAGGGGTCCCACGTATCACCCAGATGACCGCCTTAGTCAGTCCCCGCAGGGGAGAGACCCGGCTCATGGAACCAAAGGAGATCACCAGTCCTAGTGGCAGCGCCCCCAGCAGGGTAACGGCAAAGAGCTTTAGGGTCTGCAAAAAGCCCTCATTCAAAGCACTGGATACCGTGGGGAACTGTTGAAGAAAGTAAAGCAGCCTTTGAATAAAATCCTGAAAAAGATACTGAAAAAGCTCCAATCTATCACATCCCATACATCCCATTGTGCGGGAGAGCAGTCCCTCCCCGGAGGGGTTGATGAATGGTTCCCTCCCGTTCCGGGAGGGAACCAAAACGGCAGCTTATTGTTCAATCAACGCGGCCTGAACCCCGTAGGTCTCAGCACAGGTGATCATGGAGCCGTCGGCGTAGGACGCCTTAAAGAAGTCATTCAGAGCGGCGGCCAGGTCGGAGCCCTTGCGGAACCCTACGCCGTACTGCTCGCCCTCCTCCTCGTTGAGGGAGATGGTGTTGATCAGATCGGCGTAGCCCGTCCCCTCGCCTACCATGGCGCCCGCCATCAGAGAGTCGATGACAGCGGCGTCGGCGGTGCCGGATTTGACCTCCAGCAGGGCAGTAGCCTGGTCGGCTACCTCGGTGTAGTTGGCCCCCAGCAGGGCCACCTGGGCCTGTCCAGCGGAGCCGGACTCCACCGCAAAGGCCAGGTCTGTCAGGCTCTCCTTGGTCTGGTACTGATCCGCTTTGTCTGCGGGGACTACCACTACCTGAGTGTTGTTGCAGTAGGCGTTAGAGCACTCCATGGCGGACTGCACCTCATCGGTGAGGGTCATTCCGTTCCACACTACGTCGATGGTCATGCCCTCCAGCTCAAAGACTTTATTGTCCCAGTCAATGATCTGGAACTCCGCTTTCACGCCCAGGGACTCGGCAAACGCCTTGGCCATGTCGGCGTCAAAGCCGATCCAGTTTCCGCTGGCATCCTGGTAATCCATGGGCTCAAACTCGGTGATCCCGACCACTAAGATCCCTTTGTCCTGGACATAGGCCAGGTCGCTGTCCCCAGACGGGGCCGGGGTGCCGGGGGCCTCCGATTGGGCAGGGGCAGAGGGCGCCGGGGTAGGGGTGGTGGCCTGTCCGCCACCGCCGGAGCATGCGGCCAGAGACAGGCCCAACACCAGGGCCAGGGTCAAAGAGAGCAGCTTTTGTTTCATGATCTTGTATCCTCCATTGATTGTTCAGATAGGCGGCCCCCTTCCGACGGCCACTTTAGTATAGTAACACAATAAAGCGCCAATGAAAAGAGGTATTTTAAATTTTTCTTTCCAGCCGCCCCAGCTCCTCCTCCAGCAGTTCCATAGCCCGGTCCAGATAGTGGGAGATCCCGCCCTGCTCCACCGGCAGGCGGATCCCGCAGCGGTCCACAGGGATGAGAATTTTCACCGCGCTGCTCTCCCCCACCGCCCTGGCCATAGCGGGAGTGATCTCTCCCAGCAGGCTGTTGGCCGCCAGGATGGTGACAACCCCCATGACAATCCCGGCCTTGGATACGTTGACTACCACGGCATTCTCCCCGGTGGCGCCGTCGTCCGCCCCGGCCCGGAGCATCCGGCCTGTGGCCTCGCTGTTGGTCCCCAGCGCCCGAACGTGGAGGGTGGGGTAGCGTTTTTTCACCCGCTCCACCAGGCTTTTGCCAATACCGCCCCCCTGGCCGTCTACCACGGCCAGAAAAAATTCCTGTCTCAACGAAATCTCCTCCTAGCTGTTCTCAGAACTAGCAATAGAGTTTTTCCTTGTCTCCACCTCCTCCGGGGGTGGAGACAGTATCAGCAACTTTGAGAACTGCTCTAAGTAAGCGTGCAGGTCCGCCTGATCCAGCGGATCAGCATCGTTGCACAATAGCGCAAGGTGACAAAGCGGTAGGCTCCCCTGCGGCGGCCCAGCAGGAACAGCCGAAGCAGGGTCCACCGATGGCGGCGCATGAACTGCCGCCGGGTCATATGGGTGGGCTCTACCACCAGATGGTTTAAGTCAAACTGGGAAAAATCAGTGACCGTCAGGGCCTCTGCCTGCTGGTCATAGTAGGGGGTGGCGGGTAATGGCGTGAGGATCTGCACCGAGCTGTAGCGCAATCCCATCTGCTTGACCCAGCGGTAGAGCTGTTTAAACTCTTGCTTGGTAAAGCCGGGATCGGCAATCAGCAGCGCTACACAGTCCAATCCGCTCTCCTGCAGAACCTGAATACAGCGCTGATTGACCGCCTGGGTGGTTCCCTTGTCCCATGTCTCCAGCCGGTCGCCGCCCAGCGCTTCCAGACCCACCAGGAGCGCCGCAAAGCCCACCTCCTTCAGCTCGGCCATAAGGGCAGGGTGGGCGGCGATAAAATCCGCCCTGGCATAACAGAGGTATTGCTTTCGGATCCCTCTGGCCCGCACTCCGGTCAAAAAGGCCTGGATCCGCTCCTCGTCCAAAAGAAAATCGGAATCCACAAAAAAGACGATCTCCCCCGGAACTTCCGCCAGCTCATCCAGCACCAGGGAGATCGCCCTGGCCTGGTAGTGCCCGCCGTGGAGATGACGGCCATAGCAGAAGGTACAGGAATAGGGACAGGAGACCGAGGTCTTCATGGTAGAGAGCTTGGGCCAGTCAAAGTAGTGGAACCAGTTGGCGCAGTCCGCCCAGCCGCTCCGGTCCGGCAGGGGGAGTGCATTGATATCACAGGGCTTATAGGGCTCCGCCGTCCAACTGTTCCCCTGCCGCCGGCACAGACCGGGGATACCAGCTGGAACGTCCAGCCGCTCCAACGCAGAGAGCAGCTCGGTAAAGCCTGCTGTGGATTCACTGCGGTAGAGATAGTCCACCGCCGGAAAGGTGAGCCGCTGCCAGCACAGCTGGGCATGGACCCCTCCGATCACTGTGACACAGCTGGGGCAGGTCTGTTTCGCCAGCCGGACATAGGCCTCCATCTCCCGCTCCTGGGTCAAGTACCCGGTCACAGCCACGACATCCGGCTGGAACTCTGCCACCACACGGGTATAGGGTCGGAAGGTGACGATCCCGTCGTAGATCCGGACCTGATGACCTGCCGCCTGACAGGCGGCGGACAGATATTCCAATTCCAGCGGCTCACAGTCCAGTGCGCCAAAGATCGTAATGGCGTTGAGGACCCTAGGCCGCACCAGCAGGACACGCATCAGCTCCGTCCTCCCTTGGCGGGAAACACCCGAATTGGAGGGACATGATCCAGTGCCCATAACAGAGCGGGCACCGCGATCCATAAAAGGAGGGCTACAGCGGGCAGAGAGAGCCACCCCTCTGCGGCATCCAACAGATACCAGGTGGGCGGTAAGCTCCGGGAGAGCGGATAGAGGGCGGGGATCAGCCGTCCCGCGTCCGCCAGGGTGGGGCACAGCAGAACACAGGCCACCGCCAGATAGGGTAGGACGGCGGGCAGCAGGGCCTCTATCCCTGGAAGGCGGCTGACCGCCAACGTCAGGGGAACCAGGGCCAGCTGATAGAGGAGCAGGTGGCCCAGCTCCCCCTCCAGCGGTCCAAAGCCGGGGATCCACCAGGCAGCAGCCCCCAGCGACAGGGCGGCAGGCAGCCAGGCCAGCACCACCACCGCCGGAATAAGCAGGAGTCCCGCTAGGGCTTGGGGGCGGCGCAGGGTCCACCGGATCACATACCAAAGACGGATCAGTTCTCCTCTCACCTTTTCATTGCCTCCTCCAGACTGCCTGCAACAGACAGAGCCCTATCAATAATACTCCGCCGACCGCCCAAAACGGCCATACCGCCGGCACCGGATAGCCCAAGGGGACGGCCAAAACGGCGCACATCCAGGACACTGGGCTCCAGACCGCCAGTTCCCGCAGGG
>JAAWBF010000109.1 GCA_022792555.1 Oscillospiraceae bacterium | reverse complement strand
TTCACCGAGATCCGGTTCACCCCTGCCCGCCGGAGGACAGCCAGTTTCTCGGCGGTAATGGTATCCGGCCTACCCGCCTCCACGGTGTACTCGGTGCATTGGGACAGATCGATATTTCGGGCCAGCCGCTCTGTGACCCGGTCCAGCTGGCCGGCAGACAGGGTGGTGGGGGTGCCGCCCCCAAAGTAGACCGTGCGAACATGGAGTCCCAAGTCGTTTAACAGAGCCCCCAGCTCGTCCAGCTCCTGGCACAGTCCCTCCACGAAGGGCTCCACCAGCTTGAGGGTTCGCCCCACATCGGCGGAGACAAAGGAGCAGTAGGCGCACCGAGTGGGGCAGAAGGGGATGCCAACATATAGGGAGACGTGATCCGCCTTCAGGCTTTTTTGAGCGGCCAGACTCTGCTGGGCGCAGTCCATGGCCAGATCCACCCGCGCCGGGGAGACATGGTAGAGGGTCTGAAGCTGCCGGGCGGCCTGCCGGGGGGATGCGCCCTGTTCCATGGCCCGGACAGGCAGCTTGACCGGCCGTACCCCGGTCAGGGCCCCCCAGGGGGGTTCCCGGCCCAGCGCGGCCGCCCCCGCATCGTAAAAGGCCAGCTTTACAATCCGCTGCATCACCCGGATACCATCCACAGGATCATCCAGCAGCGCAGTCTTACACCTGCGCCTGCCCCAGAAGCGGCTCCCGTTCCAGTCCAGCCGGGCACTGGCCGTGGCCCAGGTTTTCCCCCGGTGGAGGGAGGAAAGCAGGGTATTTTCCCCGATCTGGGCGGAGGGCGGCCCCGTCGGGCAGCTTGGACGCTCGCCGGGAAAAAGGGTAAGGAGCATCTGCTCTACGGCGTATTGACAGCGGTGGCCAACCAGATAGAGCCGCATCGTTAGGCGTGCAGCGCCTCGCGCAGGTAATAGTTACCTGCCCGCTCGGCCTCCAGCGTAGAAGGACCCATGTGGCCGGGGAGGACCTTATAGTCCCCCGGCAGCTCGCCCAGCCGCTTGAGGGAAGCCATGATCTCCTCATAGCTGCCGCCGGGGAGATCAGTACGGCCCATGGAGCCCTGGAACAGGGTATCGCCAGTGATCAGAGTGTCGCCAACTAAAAATGTCACCGAACCGGGGGAGTGGCCTGGGGTGGCCAGGACCTGGAGCTCGGTCTCTCCCAGCTTGATATGCGCGTTGTCCTGGAAAAAGGTAATTTCTCCTAATTCATCCAAGCGAAAAAAGGGCTTGCGCATTCCGGCATCCCCTGGGTGCATCATCACCGGAACACCGGGCAGGGCCTCCCGAAGGGCGGGAATCCCCATGGTGTGGTCATAGTGGGCGTGGGTCAGCAGGATGGCCTGCACCGTCCAGCCCTCGTCCTCTACCATCTGGAGGATGGCCGGATTGGGGTCGCCGGGATCGACAATTACACAGTGCTTGGACGCCTCATCCGCTACGAGATAGCAGTTGGTCGCGCAGGCGGGCAGGTAAACGGTTTTTATGATCATAGTCAACACCTCGTCAAATGATGGGGAAAGTTCCCCGGATAAGAACCTGTATTCATAATCGAAAATGCTGTCTGGGCAAGGGATTAAGAACTCAATACCCCCTTGTAAATACAGGTTCTAAAGCTACATCCCATCGGTATCCAGCAAGATGGTCACAGGACCGTCGTTTTGGGAGAAGACCTGCATGTCGGCGCCAAAGACGCCGTGGGCCACCGGGAAGCCCCGCCGGGCGCAGGCCTCGATAAATTTCTCATACAGGGGAATCGCCACCTGGGGCTTGGCCGCCCCGGTAAAGCCCGGACGGCGGCTCTTAGTATCGGCGTACAGAGTAAACTGGGAGACCACCAGCAGGCTCCCCTCCACTGCGGCCAAATTCAGGTTCATTTTGCCCTGATCGTCCTCAAAAACCCGCAGACCACAGACTTTATCGGACAGCCGAGCTACTTCCTGCTCCGTATCCTCCGGCCCGATGCCCAACAGCACCAAAAATCCCTGTCCAATGGACCCGACAACCTCTCCCTCGATCTCTACAGAAGCCTGCTTTACTCTTGTCACTACGGCACGCACGGTAAGTCTCCTTTCCCAGATAAACCGTTCCCCGCCAGAGGGAAGGAATTCTATTGATAGATCCGCATAAAATCTGCTGCATACTGTGGGTCGATGTCAAAGCAGACCAGATCGCCGGGGGAGCATTTCAGCCCGGTCACATCGACCAGAGTTTCTCGCGCGCCGATCCCTCCGATCAGTCCCGCTTTCTGATCGCCCACCAGTACGGTAACCCGCCTGCGATACCACCAGCGGCGCAGGGCGGCCCAGAGGCCGGTCTCCTGGCTGCGGGAGACGCCAAAGCCGTTCTGGTAGCCCACCGGAAGGACCGCCGCCCGTGCGGGCTTTTTCAAGGTGGTCAGCACAGCGCCGCCCACTGTATGCCCTGCAGGGAGCCAGCGGGTCTCCTGGACCTCCACCTGGCCGTAGCCCACCCGGAGCAGGCCGTCTCCCCGTCTGCGGCGGCAGCGGCCCAGCAGAGCTGAGCCTACACGGACACCGTCCACCCCGGTCAAAAGGCCCTCCATCAGAGCGCAGGAGCCCGACGTGTGGACCATGCCGGTCTCCAATCCGGCGGCCTGGATCACCTCTATGGCCCGGTGGAACTGCTCGATCCGGGGCGTGGGGTCAATCCCCCGGCGCTCTCCGCTGTGGATCTGGGTATAGAGCCCAGAAATGGCCACGTTGGGCAGACTGTGATAGAGGGAGAGGAGCTTTTCCGGCTCTCCGGCCAAAAAGCCGGTACCGCC
Source organism: Oscillospiraceae bacterium (assembly GCA_022792555.1). GTDB lineage: Bacteria > Bacillota > Clostridia > Oscillospirales > Oscillospiraceae > JAAWBF01. The sequence continues at coordinate 20,105 of JAAWBF010000109.1, read as the reverse complement.
CAGGCCGATGTCGAGCTGGAGGTGGGCCTCAGCCACCGTAGAGCGGTGCTCGGCCACCCCATTGAGGGCCAGTCCGGCCTCCACCGACCCGACGGTACACACCACGTTTAAATCCAGCAGCAGCTCCAAGGTCTCCTGCCGGGTGGTGGATCGGAGCATTAAGATCTCCTCATCTACCAGCCCAGCCTTGCGCAGGGCCTCCGCCTCCGCCGCCTCAGAGACCGCAAACCGTCCGATCCCCTCCTCCCGGAGCAGGCGCGCCAGCTCCGCGGCCCCAACGCCGCCGCCGTCCCCTGACACGGCGGCATAGACCGCCGCTTTGCCCGCCCGTTCTTTGATCCGCGTGATGTTGTTTTTTATAGCCTGCTTTTCTATGATCAGCGTCCTCACGCCCACCGCTCCCCTTTTCTGTATCTGGGGCTTATCACCAGCGTGTACCAGTACGCGCAGACGGTTTCAAGCTCTTTTTAGCCATTATAAACGCCGGATCCAGTTCCGTCAATGAAAAGCGCGGCTTTTGCAGATTCAGCTGGAAAATGATAAAAACTTCCATACCACCGGCGGCAGTATGGAAGCGTGGGGTATTCAACTGAAAGCTGACGCCCACAGCATGGGACAAAACAGCCCGTACAAGCGGCCTTTCTTTCATTTCGTCTGAAGCGTTTCTCCGCAGTGGGGACAGTAGTTCCCAAAATCAAGGAAGCTAAGGCGCAAAAATGTGCCACAGTTCGGGCAGCGGAAAATAGGGAGAACATTCACGCCCAATATTGTGCGACCTTTTCCTGGGCCGCCTGCTGGGTCAAACCGAACTGCTCCACCAGCTTTTGAACGGCAATATCCGGATTATCTGTCAGTTCTTTTATCGTAGCGATGGTCGCCAGAATACCTCGCTCAAGCCCCTGCTCAAGCCCCTGCTCAAGCCCCTGCTTCAGTCCTTCTCTATGACCGGCTCTGCGCTCGTCTTGCAGTTTCATCGCAATTGTCATATAGGAAACCTCCAAATTTTTGTCATTTCTCACCAATGTGACCTGTTCTACTGTCTCCTTCATCAGCTGCGAGTGATAGGCCCTGCCCCCGTCATTGGTTCTGAGGTAGTCCAGATACTCCAAAATCTCCGGCTTTGCATTCCCCGTCTGATAGCGGCTGTTGAGAAACAGGACATGGGAACCGTCCTTGTACTCCAGATCAGTCCCCTTTAGGTAGGAAACCCGCTCGTAGAGCGCCAGTCCCCTGTGGAAATAGTCGAAGTCGCAGATAAAGATGATATAGCTCTCCGCGAGCTCGGCATAGGACTTTCCCGCCTCCAGCCCGCGCCGGTCCATGCCGCTTTGATAGTATCGGGCGCGGTGCTCCTGGTATTCCTCCGGGTTAGACTGCATTTCGATATTATAAACGGTTCCAGTCTCATCCTTCAGATAGACATCCAGGCGGATGCCGTGATAGAGATAGGCGTCTTTCAGGTCCTTCTGGGTGTCGATGTATTCAATGCGGTCGAGCTGTGTCTCCAGCAGGGCCTCCAGAAAGAGCTTGCAAATCCGGGGATTGCGCATCACCTGCCCGAACATAAAGTCGTGTTTTAACGGCAGTTCCCGTAGCGGAATATAGCTGTGCGGCATGATACAGCCTCCTTTGAAGCTTGCTACCTTAAGAACAGTTCTCAAATTTGCTGATACTCTCTTCATCCCCTCCGGGGGTAGAGACAAGCAAAAGCTGCTATTTTAAGTATACCATACAGATGCAAGGGGCTCAATCCATTTTTTGCAAACTATACTGCAAAAATCCCCTGAACTTTTCCCCTGCCGGTTGAGTTTCCCCCCAAAAAGTGTTACAATCTAGACCAACTGAGAAGCGGAGGAAAAATGCTTTGAAGCGAATAACAACACGCATTACGCCGGAGCAGCTGGCGGAGCAGCGGACCTGGTGTGACCGGATTATGGAGCGCAATGCCGCCCAGCCCCGTCCCCAGCTGGCCTTTGTGGATACCTACGGCTGTCAGCAGAACGAGGCCGACTCAGAGCGGCTGCGGGGTTATCTGGCCCAAATGGGCTATGGCTTCACCCAGGAGGAGGCAGCGGCCGATGTCATTGTCATCAACACCTGCGCCATTCGGGAGCACGCCGAGCAGCGGGTGCTGGGCAATGTAGGGGCGCTGGTCCATACCAAGCGGGACAACCCCAATCAGGTGATATGCCTGTGCGGCTGCATGGCCCAGGAGCCCCATGTGGCGGAGAAGATTAAGCGCTCCTACCGGCAGGTGGATCTGGTCTTCGGCCCCCATGCTCTGTGGCGGTTTCCCGAGCTGCTCTGCCGCTGCCTCACTGGACGGGAGCGGATCTTCGATTTGGAGGATGAGCCTGGCTCTATCGCTGAGGGAATTCCGGTGGTACGGCAAAACCAAGTGAAGGCCTGGGTGTCCATCATGTACGGCTGCAATAACTTTTGTTCCTACTGTATTGTTCCCTATGTCCGGGGCCGGGAGCGCAGCCGGGAGCCCCAGGCCGTTTTGGATGAGATCCGAGGGCTGGTCCAAGCGGGTTATCGGGACATCACCCTGCTGGGCCAAAATGTAAACTCCTATGGCAAGGACTTGGAAAAGCCCATGACCTTTGCCGCCCTCCTTACGGCGGCCAGCGAGATCCCAGGGGATTTCCTGTTACGCTTTATGACCAGCCACCCCAAGGATGCCTCTCCCGCCCTCTTTGAGGTCATGGCGAACAGCCCCAAGGTGGCGCCCTGTCTCCACCTACCCTTCCAGTCCGGCAATGACCGGGTGCTCCAGGCCATGAACCGGGGCTATACGCGGGGGGGCTATCTGGAGAAGATCGCCGCCCTCCGGGCCGCAATCCCTGATATTGTACTCACCTCTGATGTGATTGTAGGCTTCCCAGGGGAGACGGAGAAAGAGTTTGAGGATACCCTCCGTCTGGTGGAGGAGGTGGGCTTTGACGCCCTGTTTACCTTTCTCTACTCACCCAGGGTGGGCACCCCCGCCGCCCGCCTGCCCGACCCCGTTGGGAAGGCGGAGAAATCGGCCTGGTTCCAGCGCTTGGTAGATCTTCAAAACCGGATTTCCCAGGAAAAGCATCAGGCCTATGTGGGGAAAACCCTCCGCTGTCTCGTTGACGGCGTGGGGGAGACGCCGGGCAGTTTGACGGCCCGGACGGCAGGAAACCGTCTGGTTCACCTGGAGGGGCCGGAGGATTGGATTGGCACCTTTGCCCAGGTAACCATTCAGAACGCCTCCACCTGGGCGCTTTTCGGCGCTGCCGGCGAGAGAGAAAAAGGAGGCATCCATGGCTGATCTAACCCCCATGCAAAGGCAATACCAGTCCCTCAAGCACCGCTACCCAGGCTGTCTGCTCTTTTTCCGTCTGGGGGATTTTTACGAGATGTTCAACGAGGACGCCAAGGTCGCCTCCAAGGAGCTGGAGCTCACCCTCACCAGTCGGGACCGGAACAAGCCGGAGGGAGAGCGCACCCCCATGTGCGGTGTCCCCTATCACAGTGCAGAGGCCTACATCGCCCGGCTCATCGCCAAGGGGTATAAGGTGGCCATCTGCGAACAGATGGAGGACCCCGCGACGGCAAAGGGCCTCGTAGAGCGGGAGGTAATCCGGGTCGTCACGCCAGGTACTGTGATCTCCTCAGCCATGCTGGAGGAGGGACGAAACAATTTTATCGCCTCCATCTACCAGGACTCCGCCGGGATGGGCCTATGCTTCTGCGACATCTCCACCGGGGAGGTCTTCGTGACCGCTTTCTCCGGCTCAGACGCCGAAGAGCACCTCTTAAACGAGCTGGGGCGCTTCTCCCCGCGGGAGGTAGTGCTCTCCGATGGGGCATTCAGCAACGCCGCGTTAACCGGCTTTCTACAGCACCGGCTGGACTGCCTCTGTGAAAACGGCGGGGAGGCCCGTTACCGGCCGGATACCGCCTTGGACCAGGCCAGGCAGCAGTTTGGCGCCGCGCTGGATCACATTCCCCAAGAGGAGATACGGGCCGTGCAGGCAGTGGGGGGACTGCTCTCCTACCTCTACGAGACCCAGAAGACCGACCTGTCCCATCTCTCCGATCTGAACTACTACACCTCCAATCAATTTCTGGAGCTGGATCTCACCGCCCGGCAGACCCTGGAGCTGACCGAGACCCTGCGCACCAAGGAGAAACGGGGCAGTCTCCTCTGGGTGCTGGACAAGACCAGAACACCCATGGGCCGGCGGCTCATTCGCTCCTGGATGGAGCGTCCCCTCCTCTCTCCCGCCCAGATAGGCCGCCGGCTGGCCGCTGTAGAAGAGCTGGTGGACAACCCGGTGCTCCGCTCGGAGCTCATCCAGGGCCTGCGGGCTGTGACTGACCTGGAACGGCTCATTAGCCGCATTGTATATGGCACCGCCGGGGGCCGGGACTTAAACGCCCTGGCCGCGGGGCTGGGACAGCTCCCCGCTCTGCGGACTCTGTTGGCCCCTCTCTCCACCCCCTTGATCGTCAGCCTGCGGGATGCCCTCAACGATCTGGAGGAGCTACGGGCTCTCATTGGCCGGGCCTTGGTGGACGATCCGCCCTTTTCTGTTCGTGAGGGGGGCTTTATCCGGCCTGGCTATGACGCCGAGGTAGACCGCCTCCGGGATATCATTGACCATGGCAAGGAGATCATGGCCGATATGGAGGCCAGGGAGAAACAGCGCACCGGCATCAAGAGCTTGAAGGTGGGCCACAACAAGGTTTTCGGCTACTACATAGAGGTCTCTAAATCCTACTATGATCAGGTGCCGGAGGACTATATCCGCAAGCAGACTTTAGCTAACTGTGAGCGCTTTATCACCCAGGAACTCAAGGAGCTGGAACACACCGTCCTCACAGCACGGGACTCCATCGCCGCCCTGGAATACCAGGTGTTTTGCGCCCTTCGGGAGACCGCAGCCGCCCAGGTAGGGGAGATCCAGCGCTCCGCCGCGGCGGTGGCCCAGATTGACGTGCTCGCCTCCTTTGCCGCGGTGGCCGCTGCTAACAGCTACTGTAAGCCCCAGGTCGATCTCTCGGACAGCATTGAGATCACAGAGGGCCGCCATCCGGTGGTGGAGCAGGTCCTCAGGGATGAACTTTTTGTCCCCAATGACACCTGTCTGGATACCAGAGAAAATTTGGCCGCTATCATCACCGGGCCCAACATGGCGGGCAAGTCCACCTATATGCGCCAGGTGGCCCTCATTGTGCTGATGGCCCAGATGGGGTCCTTCGTCCCGGCCAAGTGGGCCCACATCGGAGTGGTGGACCGGGTGTTCACCCGGATAGGCGCCAGCGACGACCTGTCCGCCGGGCAGTCCACCTTCATGGTGGAGATGACCGAGGTGGCCGGCCTGCTGAAAAACGCCACCAGCCGCAGCCTGCTGATTTTAGACGAGATTGGCCGGGGGACCTCCACCTATGACGGCATGGCCATTGCCAGAGCGGTGCTGGAGACCTGCGCCGACCAGCGGAGGCTGGGGGCCAAGACCCTGTTCGCCACCCACTACCACGAGCTCACCAGCCTGGAACATCAGCTCCCAGGGGTGAAAAATTACAACATCGCCGCCAAGAAGAAAAAGGACAGCATCCTTTTTCTGCGCAAAATCGTCCGTGGTGGGGCAGACCAGAGCTACGGGATCGAGGTGGCCAAGCTGGCCGGGGTGCCGGAACGGGTGATCCGCCGGGCCAGAGAGATTTTGAACGACCTGGAGGCGGAGAAGACCGCCCCGGCCCAGCCTGCGGGCCCCCAGCCCGATCAGGTCTCTCTGCTGGATATGGGGGCTGCTGAATTGGCGGAACGCCTGCGTAAGACCGACGTAAACACCCTCACTCCCCTGGAGGCGCTGAATCTGTTATACGAGCTCAAGCAGAAGCTGGAGTGTGTATAGAGACAGTCAGACAACGGGTCTTTTCCTGCCTGGGGAGGCAGACATGAGATATTGTAGGAGGGAACCATCATGCACCGTGGACAGTGGCGGCCCAAGCTGATCGGAGGGGAACAGCGCCGGGGCTGGATCCTGCTGGGCGTTTATATCCTGCTCTTCCCCTTCGGTATGGCGCTGGTCCAGCGGCTGGCCGGGGGGCTCTGGCCCGCTGCCGAGGCCAATGCGGGGTACTATTTGCTGCTGCTTGTATGTCTCTTCCTCCTGCTCCGGCGGTTCCTCCGGCAGGAGTTTGAGCTGCTGCTGGACTGGCTGCCCGAAAACTGCTTTGCTATGGCCAGCGGCTGCGCCGGGGCTGTCCTGCTCTCTCTCCTGACGGACCGGCTCCCCTATCCAGTGGAGGACCTCAATTCCGTCAATTACGCGGTGGAATACCTGCTCTCCCCCTGGGCTACTGTGGTGCTGGTGGTGGTGCTGATCCCAATTACAGAGGAGATCCTGTTCCGGGGGGTATTCTTTGGCGGACTGCGGAGCTACAGCCGGGTGCTGGCCTATGTGCTGTCCGTTTTGCTCTTCAGCTTAAATTGTGTGTGGCAGTTCGCCTTCAGTGCCAGCGGCGTAGATCTGCGCTATCTGCTGCTGGCAGTGCGCTACCTGCCCCTGTCCCTGGCGCTGACCTGGTGCTATGATGTGGGGGGTAGCGTCTGGAGTCCCATCCTGCTCCACGGTGTGCTCAACGGCCTGACCCTGTGGCGGGCTGTGACAGCTTGACGGACAGTGCCTGCGCTGTTTTGGAAGGAGACAGGTGGCGGGAAGAACAGGGAAAGAGGGGAGATTTTTGGCAAGGATACAGACGCTGGCCCCCCATGTGGCGGACCTGATCGCCGCCGGCGAAGTGGTAGAGCGTCCCGCTTCGGTGGCCAAGGAGCTGCTGGAAAACGCCATTGACGCGGGGGCTGGAGCTGTCACCATCGAGATCCAGCACGGGGGAATGACTCTGCTCCGGGTGACGGACGACGGGTGCGGCATTCCGTCGGAGGAGGTAGAGACCGCCTTTCTCCGCCATGCCACCAGCAAGATCCGTCTGGAGGAGGATCTGGAGGCCATTCATACCCTGGGCTTCCGGGGAGAGGCTCTGGCGGCCATTGCGGCAGTCTCGCGGGTCTCCATCCTCACCCGGTCCGCCCAAGCCCCGCTGGGGGCCGCCCTCAGCCTGGAGGGCGGGGTTGTCACCGAGCGGGAGGAGGCCGGCTGTCCGACAGGTACTACGCTGGTGGTGCGGGATCTCTTCTACAACACCCCGGCCCGGCTGAAATTTGTAAAAAAGGACGCCGCCGAGGGGGCCGCCGTCTTTGCCGTGGTCCAGAGGCTGGCCCTGTCCCACCCAGAGGTGAGTATAAAATTTATTCGGGACGGCAAACAGGAGCTACTTACACCTGGGGACGGCGTTCTGCGCTCCGCAGTCTACAGCGTGCTGGGCCGGGAGATCGCCCTGGGGCTGATCCCAGTCCAGGGGAGCTGGGAGGAGCTTCAGGTCACCGGCTTTACTTCCCTTCCGGTCTGCTGCCGGGGGAGCCGGGGAATCCAGCACTTTTTTGTCAATGGGCGGCACATTCGGAGCCGGACCCTGACGGCAGCTCTGGAGGAGGCGTACAAAAACCAAAAGCTGGTTGGAAAATTCCCCGCCTGTGTCCTCCATCTGTCGGTGAAGCACGCCTCGGTGGATGTCAATGTCCACCCGACAAAACAGGAGGTCAAATTCAGCCGGGAACGCCAGACTTTTGACGCGGTCTATTACAGTGTAAAGGCGGCCCTGGAGTCTGCCGGGAAACGGACCGCTATGCAGATTCCACCTCAGACGGTACCCAACCCCCACCCCGCCCCGTCTGCCGATCTACTGCCGCCCATCCAGCCTCAGCTCCGCCTGGAGCTGGATCAGATGGAAACGCCGTCTCACCGACCCGGCGGAGGGCTTACCCTGCATGATATCACCGCCTCCAGGGGCGCGTCGTCTCCAATACCCTCCGAGTCGGTCAGACTACCCACCCGCCAGACGGCAGAGAAGCCGCCGTCTCCACCCATGCCGCCGCCCGCTTTGGAGCGGCTGAACCCGCCCAGTGTTCAACCCCCTGTGGACGCCAGCAAACCGAATATACCTAACCCATCAGAAGAGATGCCCCCTTGGCGGATGATTGGGGAGATCTTCCAGACCTACATCTTGGTCGAGCAAGGGGACAAGCTTCTGCTCATCGACAAGCACGCCGCCCATGAACGCATCCAGTTCGATGCCCTCAAGGCCCAGACGTATACACCGATGCGCCAGACCCTGCTTACCCCCGTTGTCTTTACTCCGCCTGCTGAGGAAGGAGAAGCCCTGTTCGCCCATCTGTCTCTGCTGGAGGAATTTGGCTTTGATGTAGGGGACTTTGGAGATGGAGCGCTGGCCGTCCGACAGGCACCGGACTATATCAGCGCCGGGGAGATTGAGTCCACCCTAACTGAGCTGGCCGCGGCCCTCCTCTCCCACCACCGGATGGACCCAGAGGGGGTGCGGGATGAGCTGCTACACTCTATGGCCTGCAAGGCGGCCATAAAGGGCAGACAGAAAAACAGTCTGGAGGAACTGCGCCGGGTGGTCCAGGCCGTGGTGTCTGGCGCGGTGAAATACTGTCCCCATGGCCGCCCGGTGGCAATTGAGCTGACCCGCCAGCAGCTGGAAAAACAGTTCAAGCGGAGCTAGTACTCCACCCCTGGAGGGGGTGTGGAGACGAATAAGCGCGCATTTGCTGTTTCTGAGATCTGCGATAGATCAACGAGAGCAATTCGACAGGATTTGACATAAGTTCTTATGGAAATGGTATATTATGGTTACATTCCGATATGAACCCATGCCAGAGATAAAAATAAGGAGTGTATCACCATGCAGAAAATCAATAATCTTCAGGACCTCTTTCTCACCCGTGTTCGCAAGAATCAGACCAACCTTACAGTTTATCTGATGAACGGCTATCAGATCCGGGGCCATATCACCGGTTTTGACGCCTTTGTGGTTGTACTTATGAGCGACGGCAAGCAGGAGGTGATCTACAAGCACGCTATCTCCACCATCATCCCGGAGCGGCCTGTGGATCTCTCCCCAGAGGAGCGGACAGAATCTGCTCGTTAGACGGCAAAGAGAAGGAGGGAACCTGTTTAGCCTGGAGGCAGTATGAAGCAGGGAACCCTTGTCAACCGCATTGTCATGTTAAGCCTGTTGGCTGCAATTCTGATCTATCTCGGAGTTTACATCTGGCGGGCCTTTACCAATCCCTATACAACGGTGCTCTCCTATGCCTACACAGTAGATGACCGGATGGAGGCCACCGGCTTCTTGGTCCGGGAGGAACAGGTGATTCCCGGTCCAGTCGGCATTGTGGACCCCCTCCTTGCGGAGGGGGAAAAGGTGGCCAAGGGCGGAACTGTGGCGGTGGTCTACCAAAATGAGGCGGCCGCCCAACGGCGGCAGGAGATCCGGGCCCTGGAGCTGGAGCTGGAGCAGCTCCAGTACGCCCAACAGGCCGGAGGGACCACTGCGGGCAGCGCCCAGTCCAACCAAGAGATTTTAGAGGACATCGCCGCTCTGCGTATCTCCATTACAGCAGGGGATCTGACCCGGCTGGAGGATGAGACGATGACCCTCAAAGGGCTGATCTACAAGCGGGAGGCCGCTTTTCGAGATCAAGCTACAGGTGCGGGGGCTTTTACCGCCGCTATCACAGCAGTTCAGGACCAGCTCTCCGCGCTCCGAGCCCAGGCCACCCAGGATACCCGCCGGATCAGCGCGGACCAGCCAGGGATCTTCTCCGGGCAGGTAGACGGCTATGAGAGTCTCCTCCAGCCCGCTGGGCTGGCCGGCTTGACGCCATCGGCCTTGGACCGGCTGGCGGTCCAGGTCCCGGACGGGGACCCTTCCGCCGCGGGTAAGCTGATCACCGACTCCACCTGGCAATTTATCTGCGTTCTTACCGAGGAGGAGGCAGACCGCCTGACCGAGGGCCACACCGTCCAGGTCCGTTTTTCGCGGGACTGGGCGGGGGAGGTCCCTATGCGGGTGGAGCGCATCGGTGCGCCGGAGGTGGGCCGGGTGGCCGTCCTCCTCTCCTCAAACCGCTTTCTCTCAGATACCACCCTATTGCGCCGCCAGACAGTGGATATTATCTTCTACTCCCAATCGGGCATCCGGGTCCCCAAGGCAGCCATTCGTGTGGAGGAGCAAACTGTGACAGACCCGGATACTGGGGAAGAAGCTGTGACCCAGGTTATAGGCGTCTATGCTCTGGTCAGCGGCCGGGCGGAGTTTAAAGCGGTGACGATTTTGGACGAGCGGGATGACTTTTGTATTGTAGAGCCGGTCAATATCGAAGCAAAAAAAGCACTGCGGGCGGGAGACGAGATCATTTTAGCCGCCGCCGACCTGTTTGACGGAAAGGTAATCGGATAAGCGCGCCCATCGGCGCATGGAGGGATTTGGTAACTATGTCACTTGCAGAAAACATTGCCCAGGTTCAGGCTAATATCGCCGCCGCCGCCCTGGAGGTGGGCCGGGATCCATCGGAAATTACACTGGCAGCGGCCACCAAAACCCAGAGCACAGAGACCATCCGGGCCGCTATTGCCGCCGGAATTACGGTCTGTGGGGAAAACCGGGTGCAGGAGATGACCGCTCATCTGGAAGACAACGCCTACCAGGGAGCGGAGCTCCACTTCATTGGCCACCTCCAGACCAACAAGGTCAAATATGTAGTGGGCCGGGTGGCGCTGATCCAATCGGTGGGTTCCCAGCACCTGCTCAACGCCATCGAGGCCCAGGCCGCCAAGCTGGATCTTGTCCAGGATATCCTGCTGGAGGTCAACATCGGCGGCGAGGAGAGCAAGAGCGGTATCCCGCCCCAGGAGCTGCCAGCCTTGGCCGTCCTGGCCGCCGAGGCGCCCCATCTGCGCCTGCGCGGCCTGATGGCAATCCCTCCTGTGGCTCGAACACCTGGAGGAAACCGTCCTTTTTTTACCCAGATGGAACAGCTTTTTGTTGACATAAGAACCTCCATGGGAGATAATAGATCTCATATCAACTGTCTGTCCATAGGAATGAGTGGCGATTATACGGATGCCGTCCGGGCAGGCGCTACAATTGTACGAGTTGGGACTGCCTTATTCGGTCCCAGGCCCCCCATGACGCGTAAGGCATAAATACTCGTTTGGGGGATGTGTGTCTGCTCTTTTATGCACATTCCAGTCTGCCGGTGACACAACCGGAGGTATGAATTGACGTGATAGATAGGAGAACTGCCGATGGGATTTATTGATGAGCTGAAACGTCTGGCGCGTCCTTATGAGGACGAAGAGGACGACGATTACTACGATGACTACGAGCCAGTTTCCCGCAGTGACCGGTCGGAGCGTGTGGACCGCTACGACCGAACCGACCGGCGGGACAAGCCTTCCAAGATGGAGGGGACAGGCAGCATTTTCCCCGTGGAAAATGAGCGGCGGAGCAATAAAGTAGTCAACATCCACACCACAACCCAGCTCCAGGTGGTGCTGGTAAAGCCGGAGCGCTTTGAGAATGCCTCTGAGATCGCGGATCATCTGCGGGAAAAGCGCACGGTAGTCCTCAATCTGGAGTCTACAAACAAGGATATTGCCCGGCGTCTGCTGGATTTCCTGTCTGGTGTGGCCTACGCTAACGAGGGCAAGATCAAAAAGGTGGCCATCTCTACTTACATCATTACACCCTATAATGTCGACATTTTGGGGGATCTCATTGATGAGCTGGAGAACAACGGGCTTTATTTCTAACAGAACATGGCTCCCGCCCCAGGGGGACGGGAAACAGGGCGGCGGGCTTGATGCTGCCTACGGCAAGAAACGGGGGCTTTGACTTATGATGACGCCGCAAGAGGTTTCCGAACACGCCTTTGCCAAGGCGTCCTTTGGCGGGTATAATATGGCGATGGTGGACGAGTTTCTAGATCTGCTCACCGAGGACTACACCACACTCTATAAGGAGAACGCGACTCTCAAGGCCAAAATGAAGGTATTGGTAGAGAAGGTCGAGGAGTACCGTTCCACAGAGGATGCGATGCGTAAGGCCCTGCTCACCGCGCAGAAGATGGCGGACGATATGTTGTCTGAGGCGGAGGAGAAAAAGCAGGCGATCATCGCCGCCGCTGGGAACGAGGCCAAGGCCAAGATCGGACTGCTGCAAAAGGAGACGGCGGACGAACAGGCCCGGCTTACAGCAGCGAAGAGTGCCACCTCGGCCTACATCAATAAGCTCAAGGAGCTCCACCAGCATGAGATGGAGTACCTGAGCAGCTTGTCTGCCCTGACAGCCAGCGAGACCCCGCCACCTGCTCCGGCAGCCGACCCAGTGGCCCAGACAGCCAGCGATATCACTGCCTCTGTGGAGAAGCTAGTGGCAGCAGAAGCCCAGGCCCAAACGGTAAGTCCCATCCATGAGGTTCCTGCCGCCGACCTAGACGATACCCAGGAGATAGAACAGGCCCCTAAAACGCAGGCCCAAGGAGGTCTTTACGCCGAGATCATGCAGCTCAACCTCAAGACCCCAGAGGGAGACCGCCACCGGCATACACCACCCACCGCTCCAACCGAGGAGGAGGAAGACACCGCCCCCACCCGCCGTATGGACTTCAGCAACCTTCAGTTTGGCCGGGATTACGAGATTACGTAATAGTGATTGCGTGCGTTCTTCTGCTGGGAAGGAATTGTCCATAGAATCAGCCCCGATAAAACGCTCGCTGCACCGGGGTTTAGTTGTTTTGTGCAATTTTCCACTTGACAGGCGTTTTTAAAACCGATAAGATATAGTATAATTTTATCCCCTGAAAGAATATACTGACATCGCGTAGATGAGGAGAAGTAGCGTCCCTATCATCCTGTACAGAGAGCCGCCATTTGGTGCGAGGCGGACTGGATTGGGCGTGAATATCACCTCAGAGCGCCCGGCTGAACCAGTTCCATTGCAGTAGGCCGGGACGGCTGGCGCCGTTATCCGCCGCCCCATCCGCTTTGGGTGGGCATGAGGGGCCGTCTGTCCATAGACGGCAAGAAGAGTGGTACCGCAGAGGTTGACGCCTTTGTCTCTTAAGAAGAGGCAAACGGCGTATTTTTTTGTCCCCAAACCTGAACATACAGCAAATGATAGGAGGTATCTTGTGGATCGGTTTGAGAAAGTGTATAGTCAGGGTGTGCTTGATGTCGTCGAAATCTGGATTGACAAAGAGACAGGCGTCAATTATATGTTTCATAGAAGCGGATATTCAGGAGGGCTTACTCCGCTGCTTAACCGGGATGGAACGCCAATCATATGGGAGAAGCAAGAACAAAAAACAGGAGGAGACCAATGAACTACAACGAGACTGTCAACCTGCCCAAGACAGATTTCCCCATGAAGGCAGGACTCCCCAAGCGGGAGCCGGGGATGTTGACACAGTTCCAGCAGGCCGATTTATACCACAAGCTCATGGAGCACAACGCGGATAAACCCCTCTTTGTCCTCCACGACGGTCCCCCCTATGCCAACGGCAATATTCATATCGGTACTGCGCTGAATAAAATCCTCAAGGATATGATTGTCAAGCACCGGAATATGTCCGGCTACTGTGCGCCTTATATCCCTGGCTGGGATACCCATGGCCTTCCCATTGAGAGCGCCATTTTGAAAAACAAGAAGATTAAACGGGAGGAGTTGACCACCAGCGAATTCCGGGAGAAATGCAAGGAGTACGCCCTTGATTTTGTGGACAAGCAGCGGGAGCAGTTCCAGCGCTTGGGCGTCATCGGGGAGTGGGAGGACCCGTATCTCACCCTCAAGCCGGAGTTTGAAGCCAAGCAGGTGGAGATCTTCGGCAAGATGGCCGAGAAGGGCTATATCTATAAGGGCATGAAGTCGGTCTACTGGTGCCCCTATGACCAGACCGCCCTGGCTGAAGCTGAGATCGAGTACCAGGACGACCCCTGTACCACCATCTTTGTCAAATTCCCCGTCCGGGACGACCAGGGCAAGCTGGCCCAATACGCCCCCCTGGACCGGATCTTCTTTGTGATCTGGACCACCACACCCTGGACTATCCCCGGAAACATGGCCATCTGTGTCAACGCCGGGTATGACTATGTCCTCCTCCAGGTCCCCAATGGGGAGGTCTATATCATGGCCCAGGCCCTGGCCGAGGGTGTATGCAAAAAGGTGGGGATTGAGTTCACCGCCTGCAAGGTTCTGGCTGTCCTCAAGGGGAAGGAGCTGGAGCTCATGGCCGCCAAGCACCCCTTCTTTGACCGGGACAGCGTGATTCTCTGCGGAGATCACGTCACGCTGGAGGCCGGTACTGGCTGCGTCCACACTGCCCCCGGCTTCGGCGGCGACGACTTCAACATCTGCCGGGCCTATGACCAGGCGGGCAAAACCCACATCGGGACCCCTGTCCCGGTCAACGCCAAGGGTGTTATGACAGATGACAAGTACAACGGGCAGTTCTATGCTAAGGCCAACGATGTCATTCCCGACGACCTGGACGCCGCCGGGATGCTCCTGGCCAGGGAGCAGATCACCCACTCCTATCCACACTGCTGGCGTTGCAAGCACCCCATCATCTACCGCTCCACCGAGCAGTGGTTCTGCTCGGTAGACGCCATCAAAGACGCCGCTGTCGCCTCCTGCGACGACATCCAGTGGAAGCCGGAGTGGGGTAAGGACCGCATGACCAGCATGATCACCGAGCGCAACGACTGGTGCATCTCCCGGCAGCGGGTGTGGGGAGTTCCCATCCCCATCTTCTACTGCGACCAGTGCGGGGCTGATATTGTCACACCGGAGACCATCGCCAAGGTGAGCGCTCTCTTCCGCGCCCACGGCTCCAACATCTGGTTTGACAAGGAGGCCGCGGATCTCCTGCCGGAGGGCTTTACCTGCCCCAAGTGCGGCCACAACCACTTCTCCAAGGAGACCGACATCATGGATGTCTGGTTCGACTCCGGCTCCACCCACGCCGCCGTGTTGGATGAGCGGGCTTCCCTCCACTTCCCCGCCGATGTCTATCTGGAGGGAGGCGATCAGTACCGGGGCTGGTTCCAGTCCTCCATGCTCACCTCCATCGCCACCAAGGGGGTGGCGCCCTACAAGCAGATCATCACCCACGGCTGGACGGTGGACGGCCAGGGCAAGGCAATGCACAAATCGCTCGGGAATACCATGCCGCCGGAGGATATCATCAAGGACTACGGCGCTGATATGCTCCGCCTGTGGGTGGCCTCGGCGGACTACACCCAGGATATGCGCATCTCCAAGGAGATCATGAAGCAGCTCTCTGAGGCCTACCTGAAGATCCGCAACACCGCCCGCTATATGCTGGGCAACCTGGCCGGCTTTGATCCCGACCGGGACCAAGTGGCCTATGATGACCTGGAGGAGCTGGACCGCTGGGCCATCGCCCAGTGCAACCGGCTGGCCGGACAGGTGCAGAAATATTACCATGCCTATGAGTTCCACGGGGTCTACCGGTCGATCTACAACTTCTGCGTGGTGGATATGTCCAACTTCTATCTGGATATCATCAAGGATCGGCTCTACTGTGAGCAGACCAACGGCAAGGCCCGCCGGGCCGCCCAGACCGCCCTGTATCAGATTCTGGACAGCATGACCCGGATGCTGGCCCCCATTCTGGCCTTTACCAGTGAGGAGATCTGGGCCGCCATGCCCCACGATGCCTCTGCCAATGCCGAGAGCGTCTTGTTTAACGATATGCCGGACTACAACCCCGCCCTGGCCCTGGACGAGGCCGGAGAGGCGCGCTGGAACCGGCTGATCTCTCTCCGAGATGCAGTGAACAAGGCCATCGAGCTTGCCCGAAAGGACGGAGTCCTCAAAAAGAATCAGGACGCTGAGGTCACGATCACCGTGGCGAACAGAGAGGATGCAGCATTCCTCCAAGGCGTGGATCTGGCCGCCTTGTGTATTGTCTCCAAGGTGACAGTCCAGACCGGCGACGTGGGAGAGAGTGACTGCCTCATCCCCTGCACTATCTCAGTGGTCCTCTCCCAGGCCCCCAAGTGCGTCCGTTGCTGGAACCATAATGACCAGGTGGGCTGTGACCATGATCACCCTGAACTGTGCCCCCGCTGTGCCCAGGTAATCAAAGCACAGTAAAGCACAGCATAATTCAAATCCTCCCCCCTGTCCTGGGGGGAGGATTTCACGCATGTGAACGCGTTACGCTGTTAGTTAATAGGGACCGATGTCCCCATCCATACTAAATGCCTGCATTACAAAGGCAAAATCGTTAACTTTCGAAGAAGCTGAAAAAACTGTTGTTCCATAATTAACATCATTTATTTGATTTGTACCCGAATTCGTACAGAGGTTTCACCTCCTAAAGTCAAGCAATAAGAAATTTTTGCAAACATCTTATAGCGGCCAGGTTCTAATTTTAGTTCATCTTCTTGTAAGAAATTTGCCCAAAAGTCAACAGCTTCTTTATCTGCCGTTAAGTGGCTTCCAACATATTTTTCAAACCTATATTCGATTGGCTCTCCCCTCAAAATCTCATAGCGATCTACTCCCACGTTCAACATATCTTGTTCCCCATGAAAGAACGCTCCACCCTCTAGCGCAAACATTACAACGGGATCTCCTGAGTAGAATTTAAAACCATCCTCTTCGCCAATATAGGTTAAAGTTGCCTTACATTCTATTGCTTCATCGGATCGATATGTATCACTGGATGTCGTTAATTCTAGTTTTAAGTAATTATCCTGACATACGCTGGCATCATCAGTCTGATTCTGCATCATTCCCGCGCAGGCTGTCAGAACTCCACACAGGATAAAGATAGTGACAACAAAAATTTTACATACATGAATTATATTAGGTAATCCTCAATATATTGCTTAAACAGGCGTCTTAGCTTACAAAATTTTTTATGTATTTATTGTAGCTCCCGAATCAGGGGGGGCCGTTTTGATTGGAATCGTTTAATTTGTTTTAGTTGGCATCCCAACCGTCTAGGTCGTAGTTCTTCTCCCGAAAGATGAGGCGGAAGCTGGGGATGTTATCATAGCCCAGGTTGGACTGCTCCACCGTCAGGCGGTAGGCGTATTCGGTCAGCACGGCGGTGAGGACGGTATCCTCCCCGTCGGCGTGGATCTCCACATTTTTGAGGAAATGGCTGTCCCGGCCCAGACTGCCCGCCGGGAATTCATAGGGGTAGAGGGTCTCATAAAACCCCTCCCCGGCCCAGTTCAGCTCCTTCTGGGTCATGCCGCCGCTGGACAGACAGGTATTGTACAGCCGGAGGGTGAAGGTTCTGCTGTTCGGGTCGAAGCGGGTGTCCATAGAGGGAATGGTGGTGCAGGCCGGGAAAAAGCTCTGAAACCGCTCCACGCTGTCCCCCGACGGGATGAAGGAAAAGGACAGACCATCCGCGTCAATCCGGGCATCGTAGAGCTGGAAGCAGCGCTCTCCCGGATCGGGCGCACCGTCCCAAAAGCCGATATAAAAGGGCTCTGCCGGGTCCACCCAAATAGGGGCGTGATCGGTATACGTCTCCAGCCCGTTCCCGTCCAGCGTCCCATGGGCGTCCCCCAGCACGGAGACGATACAGGTTTCGGGCAGTCCCTTCCAGGGGACGCCGGTATCCGCGCCGGTGGTGGTGTAGGACACCTGACCGGGACCGGTGATCTCGTAGGAGGTGAACTCCGACATTGCCGTGAGCTGTACCCGGCGGCCCGTCTCCCCAAAGACCCACTCCAGCAGGGATTCCCTGGTCTCACGACCGTGACTATAATTGTACTCCACCAAATAGTCCCCCTCATAAGGGGTGATGGCTACAATGGTCTTGCCCTCCCAGCCGTACAGGACACGGATACTCTGCTCCCCCACCGGGAACATGGTAAAGGACAGCGCCCCCGCTGTTCCGCTGCATGTCAGCAGAACCGCTAGGGATAACACAAGGGCAATCCGACAAATCCAGACTCGTTTCATTTATGCTCCCTCCTTTTGCCCCAGTATACCAGACTCGTGCGCTGGAATCGTTAAAGGCCTTTTACAATCTGTTCACAACCCATATACAAATGGTTACAGCATGTTTCCGATTCTGCGGAAACATGGAGTTACTCCCGTTCTATACGCTCCTTTCATCGCATACCCTTTAAGAGACGTGAACAAGCCGTCTTCGGACAGCGGAGCAGACGTACAACTACAGGAGATAAGGACGGGGTGACGATGAGACGAAGTGTCAGACGTTGGACAGGAATTCAATGGGGGCGGGTGTTTCGCCAGAGTGTGGCGCTGTTTATGGCGACCTTGGCGGCCTGGGCGCTGCTGGTAGGCAGCGGGGCGGATGCGGCGGGGGCGCTGCTGCGCACGCTGGGGGAGAACCCAGACGTGGTGTCCGCGATGCTCCAAACGGAGCTGGGGCTGGAGCACCCGCCGAACGAATTTAACAACTGGGAACGGTTGATTCTCAGTCAGTCAGCCTATCTGCGCGGAGGTGTAACAGAGTTGTCCCAGCCTCCCACAGCCCCGCCGGAGCCGTCTCCCATGTTGTCTCTCCCTGCAGGGCAGCCAGCCCAGGACCGGGATGATATGGACGATGCGGCAGTCCTGCCGCAGAGTACCACCGCCCCGGAGGATATCGTAGAGCGGACCCTGATTCCCACCAGTCCGGAGGGGTATGTGACGGCAGATGGGCTCTACCTCTATAATCGTACCGATCTGGCGGTGGATCTGGCCGCGCTGGCCGCGGCCCCGGTGGAGATCTCTCTGACGGGCCAGGCGCCGGAAATCCTTATTGTCCACACTCATGCGACCGAGGCCTATACCCAGGACGGAACAGACCGCTATACCCCCAGCGACAACAGCCGCACCTTGGACGAGCACTGCAATATGCTCCGGGTAGGGGATGAGATGGAGCGGGTCTTTACCGAGCTGGGGCTCAGTGTCCTCCACGACCGGACCCTCTACGATTATCCTCAGTACAGCGGCGCCTACAGCCGCTCTGCCGAAGGTATCCAACAGTATTTGGAGGAGTACCCCTCCATCAAAATTGTTCTGGATGTCCACCGGGACGCCTTGGTGGGGGAGGACGGCACCGTGTACAAGGCGGTCACCACGATTGATGGCAGTAAAGTTGCCCAAGTCATGCTGGTGTTGGGCAGCAGTGCCAAAGGGGAGCACCCAAATTGGCAGCAGAACCTCACGCTGGCCGCCAAATTACAGCACAGCATGAATACCCTCTATCCTACCCTGGCCCGGCCTATGACCCTGCGGACCTCGGTATACAACCAGAATCTCACCAACGGTTCCCTTTTGGTTGAGGTGGGCTGTCATGGAAACACTCTCCAGGAAGCCCTAGGCGGCGCCCGGCTCTTTGCCAGGGCTGCTGGACAGGTCCTGCTGGGACTCACCTGATCCTCCAGGAGGGTGAGACGATTTTTAATACGGCGCCCGGATCCAAAGACCGGGCGCCGTATTATATGGAGAAATCTGCAAAACCCTTTGCGCTTTTGGCACAGATCGCATATAATAAGGGCTGTTGACATCGGCCTTCCGTTTCCCTCCAGGAGGGGGACCCGCAAAGGCCATGTTCTGTTCCCCTTCTGGAGGGGATTGGGAACGGGGGAGGACCATAATAGGAGGCTGTTTATGATACTGAATCTACTGGCTGTGGGCGACGTTGTAGGAGAAGGCGGAATGAAGATGCTCCACCGTCACCTGCGGCCCCTCAAAAAATTAAAAGACATCCATTTTACAATCGTCAATGGGGAAAATGCCTCCGGGGTTGGGATTACCCCCGCCCAGGCCCAGACGATTTTTGACGCCGGAGCCGATGTGATTACCTTGGGCAACCATACCTGGAACCGGCTGCAAATCACAAATATGATCGAAGACAATCCCTATCTGCTGCGTCCCGCGAATTTTACCAACAGGGTCCCGGGACGGGGGGCCGGAGTCTGTGAGGGACCGCGGGGCCTGCGGATTGCAGTCATCAACCTCATTGGCCGGTGCGAAATGGACAGCAATTTCGAAAACCCCTTCACAACGGCTGACAAGCTTATCGCCCAGTTGAAGGCAGACTGTATTGTCATGGACTTCCACGCCGAGGCCACCAGTGAAAAGGGGGCCATGGCCTATTATCTGGATGGGCGGATTCAGGCCCTATGGGG
>JAAWBF010000108.1 GCA_022792555.1 Oscillospiraceae bacterium | reverse complement strand
GCTGGTGGTGGTGAGCAGCAGCCCAAAGAACGCGATATACATGACGCCGCCGATCAGAACAATGAGCTTACGGCCCACTTTGTCGGACAACTCGCCGCACACCCAGACACTGATGAATTTTGCAAGGCCGGTGTAGGCGATAACTGCGTACACACCCGCCGAATCGGTCCCCCACTGGGCCGCAAACTGGTCCAGGTTCTGGGAGATCACAATAGCCTGGATGCCGTGGGTCATGTAGATCAGATAGACCGCCAGCAGGGACAGGATATATTTTTTCGATCTCACGTCAATACTCCTCTCAAAGCAGATTCTTTGCAAATTGCAATCACACAGCACAACCAGAAGGTCCTATTTTTTCAGGGCTGTCTTTCCAACCACAGCGCCCTCAGCTAGGTAGGCCTGAATTTCCTCCGGGGTGTAGCCCAGCTCGGCCATGACCTGCTCGGTATCTGATCCTTGGGCCACGGTCACCTTATAGGACGGGTCGGGGAGGGACTGGAACTTCACAGGGGCTGTGGTGATGTTCCGCTGGCCGGAGGGGCAGTTTAACTTGGTCATGATGCCGTTGGCCCACACCTGCTCGTCCTCGTACATATCCAGCGGCTCGTAGCAGGCCTCACAGGGCAGATCGTTTTTCTTAAAGAGCTTGATCAGCTCGTCCCGGGTGAACTGCTTCATGGCCTCGTCCATAATATCCACCACCTCGCTGTTGAGCCCCAGCTCGTTGAGGTGATCACAGTTGCAATAGTTCTCGTTGTCCACCAGGTCGGCCCTGCCCAGGAGGGTCATGATCTTGTTATAGTCCCGGTCATACTGGGGGGCACACAGGGCGATCCACTTGCCGTCCTTGGTCTTGAAGACGTTGTTGGTGGGGCAGATGACCTTCCGGCGGCTCTTGGGGTAGTGGTTGCCGTACTGGGCTGACACCATGGCGGTACTGAGCATAAAGGCGGCGGCGTGATGAAGGCTGACGGTGATTTTATCGCCGGAGCCGGTACGGTTACGGTTGTACAGCGCGGCACAGATACCGGAGGCGATGCACATGGCCACCTGGAAATCGCCAAAGCCGTTGGTGGGGATCATGGGGGCGTCCCCCTCGTTGACGGTGGTGCCAAACACTCCGCCGCGGGCCATATAGCAGGTCACGTCAAAGCCGGCAGTGTCCTTCTCCGGGCCGTTCTCGCCGTAGCCCAGGCAGTGGGCAAAGATAAGCTTGGGGTACTGTGCCTTCAGGCTGTCGTAGTCCAACCCCATTTTTTTCAGGGATTTGGTCCGTACATTGGTGACAAACACGTCGGCATCGCTGAGGAGCTTGTGGAACAGCGCCATCCCCTTCTCATGCTTGAGGTTGATGGTGACAAAGCGCTTGTTCATGTTGGACATATCAAAGCCCAGGTTCTCATCGTCCTCATACTTCATGCCGAACACGGCGCCCTGTGTCCGGCCTGGATCTCCGGAGGGGGACTCTACCTTGATGACATCGGCGCCCCACTCACCCAAAACTCGCGCAGCGGTAGGGGCGGCCAGGAAGGTGGTCAGATCCACAACCTTCACGCCTTCTAACGGTTTCATTCGCATACACTCCTTACTCTTGCATAACGCGCTCCGCCTTTGGAGGGCCGAAGTCAAGTGAATAATTTCACAATCCAGAAGAAAAAAACCTTGGGGGCGCTAGGTATTCTAGCGGCCCCCAAGGACGCAGGGCCAGCGGTCGCTCAGGCAGTTACACGTTCTGTTGTTTGATTGGCCCTCTCTGTTTTGGGGGAGAGAACGCCGTCTCTCCCCCAAAAGAGGGATTGTGTGTCTCCCAGAGGGAGGAAAGGAGACTCAGTCGTCCAGGTACTCGATCCGGCCGCCGCACTTCTCCAGGCCGCGGAAAGCGGTCAGGCGCTGCACGGTGCGGGGGCCTTCCTCCAGCCACATGGCACGGCAGTCGCGGTACAGGCGCTCCACAGGGCCATACTCGCAGTCCTCAAAGTAGCCGATGCCGCCGAAGATCTCCAGCATGGAGTCGGAGACAGTGCGGACTGTGTTGATGGAGTGCAGCTTGCACATAGCGGCCTTCATGTCGATGTTCTTGCCGGCGTCGTAGTCCTTGGCGAAGTCCCAGATCATCAGGCGCAGGGCGTTGATCTCGGTGCCCATGTCAGCGATGGTCTGCTGAATGGCCTGGCGCTTGGACAGGGGCTTGCCGAAGGTCACACGGTCCTGGGCGCGCTTGATGGTCAGCTCCAGCATCCGCTGGGCCATGCCCAGGTTGCTGACCGCGATGTGAGCACGGGAGACAGCCAGGGAGTGCATGGCGATCTCCAGGCCCATGCCTTCCTTGCCCAGGAGGAACTTCTTGTGGACCCGCATGTTGGTGAACTTCAGGCCGGCGTGACCGGCGCCACGGCAGCCCATCATGTGGGGCATGGGGACGATCTCATAGCCGGGGGTATGTACGTCCACGAAGAAAGCGGACAGAGCACTGTCTTTATCGGAGTTGGGGTCGGTGCGCACAATCAGGTAAGTAAAGTCGGAGCAGTCGGTGTGAGAGATGAGGGTCTTCTCGCCGTTGATGACGTAGTAGTCGCCGTCCTTCACCGCGACGGTGTGGATGTCGGCGCCGGTGCCGCCGGCGGCCTCAGTCAGGGCGAAGTTGGAGTAGATGGTCTTGTCCTGGAACTTGTCCATGTACTGGGCCTTGAGCTCCTCGCTGCCGAAGTCGTCCAGGATTCTCCAATCCAGGTCAGCGGCGTGGTGGAGGTGCATTCTCATGCCGCCGGGGCCGCGGCTGAACTCCTCCTGCACCATAAGGATCTGTTTCTCGGTCAGGCCAAATCCGCCGTATTTCTCAGGGAGGGCAAAGCGGTACAGGTCATTCTTAATGGCCAGGTCGTAGAACTCCTTGGGGAAGGTGTTGGTCACTTCGATCTCTTTCTGCATCTCGTCAAAGGGGCCTTCGGCCAGGGCGCGGATCTGGAGCAGATAGGCTTTAAATTGCTCGTCGGTCATCTTCATGATGCGGCACTTCCTTTTTTATAATTTCGCGAAAACAGTTCTTAATTTTTTGTTTTCACGTCTTGTAGGTCTATTTTACCGTGTAAATAGTTCAATGTCCAATTGGCGCTTCCGTTGTCTCCCGGACAGATTGATAGGAACTGCCTATATGTGCCGCCGTTGATTTTGTTGCAAAAGTATTATACAATTTACAGCAGAAATCCGGCGGATTTAAGGATAATTTGCAAGAAAAAGTTCCTATCCAAAACTAGATGTTAAAATCTCCCGACAATCCAACATCCCAACAATTTGAAGACACCCTCTGGGAGGATCTTATAACAAATTTCAAGCTTACTGAAATTGTTTTCCCCCTCCAAGGAGGGGGAAAACAATTGACTGCCATCAGTTATGAATTGCAGTGACTAGAAGGAAGGCGGATTATGAACTTGTCACAGCTGTATTACTTTAGCAAGCTGGCCGAGCTGCAGCACTATACTCAGGCGGCCCAGGAGCTCTATATCACCCAGCCCACCCTCAGCGGGGCCATCAGTTCTCTGGAGCAGGAGCTGGGCATAGAGCTGTTTCAAAAGCGGGGCCGCAATGTCTATCTGACCAAATATGGCCGGGAGTTTTATCACTATGTCTCTTCCGCCCTCCAGGAGCTGGACAAGGGGATCGAGGTGGCCAGGGAGCACGCCGGAAAAATGGGCGGGACGGTGGACATCGGCTGTATCCACACCATCCAGGGAGATTATCTGGCCCAGGTCATCCACGCCTTTATAAAAGAAAAGGGCCACAACGTCACCTTTAATATCCACCTGGCCCAAACCAACGCCATTATCAACGCCGTGGAGCGGGAACAGTGGGATGTGGGGTTCTGCTCTTTTGTGGAGCGCGCCCCGGAGCAGCTCTTTTTTGTCCCCATTCTCCACCAGCAGGTGGTAGCCGTAGTACGCAAGGACCACCCCCTGGCCGGTGAGAAGAGTCTCTCCTTCGCCCAGCTGGAGGGGTGCTCCCTCATCTCCTACCACACCGAGCAGCCCGTGGGACAGGAGATCAAGACCCTCTTGGATAGGCACAAGCTCTCTGCCTTACAACGGTTCAGCAGCGAGGAGGCCCTATGCGGCCAGGTAGCTCTGACCGATTATGTCGCCATCTGCCTGCGGACCCCCGCCCTGAATATGTTCTCTGACTTGGCAGTCCTCTCCCTGTCCGAGGTCCCGGATGACTTTCACATCGTCCATATGATCTTTAACCGCAAGATGTACAAAGAGCACGCTGTGGAGAGCTTTATTGACTTTGTGACGGCGTTTTGGTCGTATACCCCCCACGCGTCGAAGCCGTGGAGATTCGATTGAGGGGGAGGGCGGCCAGCCCCTCCTCCGCCCAAAAGGCATAGAGGATAAAGCCGTGCTTGCACCGGAAGCTACACTCCACACAGGGGTCCTTATCGCAGTAAGCATAGGCGTCCTTTCCGGCCAGGGCAAATACTGCTTTCCGGTCCCTGGGATCGGGAAAGATAAGCTGTCCCCCCCGGAAGGTCTCCAGATAGAGCCACTCTGGGCGCTTCTCCCAGGTGACCCGAACTGCGTTCTCGTTGGGGCCGCCCAAAATCTCATAGTCCAGGATATCCCGTTCGGCTGGTCCCCCAGGGATCAGCCGTTTCATCTCCTGGCCGCAGCAGTGGGGCTGTCCGCCTTGGGACGGCCAGCCGGTGAGCAGGCGCCCGCACTTGGTACAGCGGTAAAATTCTACTTCCTCCCGTTCCTTCCGGGGCTTAGAGGCCGCCAGATACCGGCAAGGTCCAATACGCTGTGTCATATCGCTTCACCTCTCTCATTGAGCCCCATCCGCCGACGCACCTCCTGAACCAGGAGGTGCCTTTTTACCTTTCCGCTCTCCGTCCGGGGGATGGCGTCGATGACCTCCACCCGCTCCGGCCAGTGGCGCTTGTGGATGTGCCGGCTGTTCAGGTAGTCCAATACGCTTTCCTTGGTCACAGGCGGCTGGCAGGAGGGACACACCACAAAGGCGCAGATCCGTTCCCCTAGCCGGGGGTCCGGCATCCCCACGACCGCATGGTCCACGATGCCGGGACAGCCCTCCAGATTGGCGTCCAGCTCATTGATGTTCAGGTTTTCCCCACCCCGGATGATGATGTCCTTTTTGCGGCCCACAACCTTGACATGTCCCGCTTCATCCATGATGCACAGGTCCCCGCTGTAGTACCAGCCCTCTTCATCCAGGGCCTTTTTGGTGATCTCCGGGTCGTTCCAGTAGCCCACAAAGACATTGGGCCCCCGTGAGGCCTCCTCCCCCACCACCCCCGGCGGGACCGGTTGGTGGTTTTCGTCCACAATACGGACCTCCACCCCCTCCATGGCCTCCCCCGACCAGCGGCCCCGGACCTCCAGGGCCTGCTCCGGGCGGACAAAGAGGTGCGGGACGCTCTCGGTGGAGCCGTAGCACTCGCAGACTAAAATATGATGGTTGTCATAGGCCCGGCGGACCAGGGATTCCGGCACCGGGGCGCCGCCGCAGATGTAAAAGCGCAGATAGGGCAGCTCCTCTCCCGTCTCACTCAGCTGGGCGATCAAATCATAGATAAAGGGAGTGGCTCCCATGGAGTAGGTGCATCTCTCCTGGTTCATCTGCGTCACCGCCTGGGCGCAACAGAACTGTTCCTGGAGGACCAGCCGCCCGCCGCAGAGCATGGGGGAGATGAGACCGTGGTGGAAGCCTGTGGCGTGGTTCAGAGGGGCGGGCATGAACATGGCGTCCTCACAGGTGAGCCCCAGGGCCCTGTTGAAGCCGTCCTCGCTGAAAATGATGTTGTTGTGGGTGAACATCACCGCTTTGCATACGCGGGTGGTGCCGGAGGTACATAGAATCACTGCCAGATCGTCTCCATGGCCTCTGTAACGGGGGGCAGGCTTGAGGGGCTGTGCGTCCAGGAGCGCCGTTAAACCGGGAAACGGACCGTCTGCTCCGCCTACCAGCACGGTCTGACGCAGGAGCGGCAGATCCTGGACTGCCTGGACCAGCATAGAG
This sequence comes from Oscillospiraceae bacterium, assembly GCA_022792555.1. GTDB lineage: Bacteria > Bacillota > Clostridia > Oscillospirales > Oscillospiraceae > JAAWBF01. The sequence goes on along the minus strand of JAAWBF010000108.1, from coordinate 1,040 downwards.
GCTCGTTCCCGTCTCCGGTAGCAGGCCACGCTGAAATGGAGGCGGCTGTCCAGCAGGGTTAAAAGGCTTGTCAGCTCCCCTCCCTCAAAGCACAGCCCAAGGGGGGCGGCCACCGCACCGATTTTGAAACAGGCCAGCGTCACCGCTGCAAACTCACACCTAGGTGTGATCTGATAGGTGACGACTTCTCCGGCCCGGACCCCAAGGGCCTCCAGAAGGACAGCAATCCGGTCTGAGAGCTGGTCCATGGTCTGATAGGTATACCGCCCGCCCTGGTTATCACTGACAAATTCCCGGCCGCCAAATGCAGCTACACTCTGCTCCCAACGGTCCAAAAGGGTCGCCTGTGTCCACTGGCCCAGCCGGTGGTACTGCGCCGCCCGCCCTTGGTTGATGGTCATCCCGGTCATGCTTCCCCGCCTCCCTTATTTTAAAAAGTTTCTCCCCCCGTCTGGGGGGAGAAACCGGACGATGTTCCCAGACGGGAGCAATTATTTGTACTCTTCCTCCAGGCACTTGGCGATGGTGATGCGCTGGATCTGGTTGGTCCCCTCAAAGATCTGGAAGATCTTGATATCACGCATGAGTTTCTCCACCGGATACTCCCGGCTGTAGCCGTAGCCGCCCAGAATCTGCACCGCGTTGGAGGTCACTTCCTGGGCCACATCGGTCACAAAGGTCTTGGTGATGGAGCCCTCCTTGCGCACATCCAGCCCGGCGTCGATCATCCGCATGGTGTTGTTCACCAGGCAGCGGGCGGCCTCGGTTTTGATGGCCATGTCAGCCAGCATCCCCTGAACCATCTCAAACTTGATGATGGGCTTTCCAAACTGTTTGCGCTGCTTGGCGTAAGCGACGGCCTCGTCCAGGGCCCGCTGCATGATGCCCACCGCCATAGTGGCCACGAAAGCGCGGGAGATGTTCAGGCCGCTCAGAGCGATGTTCAACCCCTTGCCCTCTTCGCCGATCATGTTGGAGGCGGGGACCCGCACGTCCTCAAAGATCAGCTCGGTGGTGTTGGACAGCCGGAAGCCCATCTT
>JAAWBF010000107.1 GCA_022792555.1 Oscillospiraceae bacterium | reverse complement strand
ATTGCCAAATTCCGACGGAAGTGATAAAATGCCTCTTTGTGAGAACGTGTGAGAAAAAGAGGTATGGAGGTTCAAATATGAACATGATCATCAGTTGTGTTATCGCATTCGTGGTGGCATTCGTGGCGGGTAAGCTTCTTATCCCCATCCTGCGGAGGATGAAGGCAGGGCAGTCTATTAAGGAGATCGGTCCCACCTGGCACATGTCCAAGCAAGGGACGCCCACCATGGGCGGACTGACCTTTATCATCGCTGTCACGGTGTCGGTACTGGCAGTAGGCTGGGGGCACATCGCCCAGGGCCGCCGGGGCGGGCTGTTTACCCTGCTGTTTGCCCTGGCCTTTGGGGCCATCGGCTATTTGGACGACTACGAAAAGGTCAAGAAAAAGCAGAACACCGGCCTGACAGCGGGCTGGAAGTTCCTGCTGCAGCTGGCCGCCGCCATTCTGTTCACCGTGCTACTGCGGTACGAGGGGTATTTAAATCCCGATCTCTATCTGCCCTTTGTCAACAAGACCTTTTTGAACATCCCCTGGCCCCTCTATATGGTCTTTGCCGCCTTTGTCATGGTGGGGACGGTGAACGCGGTCAATATTACCGATGGAATTGACGGTCTGGCTACCGGCGTCACCATACCCGTGGCCCTCTTTTTTACCGCTGCGGCGGCCCTGTGGCGCTATGAGGAGCTGGGGATCTTCGCCGCTGGACTCTTTGGGGGCCTGTGCGCCTTCTTGTGCTACAACTTCCACCCGGCCAAGGTGTTTATGGGGGACACAGGCTCCCTCTTCCTGGGCGGGGCGGTGTGCGGAATGGCGTTCGCCCTGGATATGCCGCTGATCCTGATTTTAGTCGGCATTGTCTATATCGCCGAGACCCTCTCGGACATCATCCAAGTGACCTATTTCAAAATGACCCACGGCAAGCGGATCTTTAAAATGGCGCCCCTCCACCATCACTTTGAGATGTGCGGCTGGAGCGAAGAGAAGCTGTTCTGCGTCTTTTCCGGGATCTCCCTGCTGGCCTGTCTGCTGGCCTTTTTGGGGATCATGAACCGGATTCCGATCTAGCATCGGCTTGGGAAACGGCATGTTTGACGCCGGGTACGCATAGGGATAGAGGGAAAGGAGGCGGCTGTTATCGCAAGAAAAAGCAAACGGGATCTGACCATGGAGGAACAGCTGGCCCGCGGACCGGTGGATCTTCCCTTTGTGATGCTGGTACTGCTGCTTACCGGTATCGGGGTGGTGATGGTCTTCTCGGCCTCCTATGCCTCGGCTATGTATGACTCCAAGGTGGCGAAAAATGACCCAACCTATTACTTTGTACGGCAGGCACTCTTTGGTCTGGCGGGGCTGGCGGTCATGTATCTGGTGTCCAAGCTAAACTACCAGGCCTTTCGCTGGATGTCCATCTTCATCCTGATCGGCTCCATCGTACTGCTGGTGCTGGTACTGATGCCAGGGCTGGGCCAGGAGCGCAACGGCGCCCAGCGGTGGATTAAGCTGCCCCTTATCCCGCAGTTCCAGCCATCAGAGGTGGCAAAGCTGGGGGTGATCATGTACTTTGCCGCCCGATTGTGTAAGCGCAACACCGAAAAGCCCAAGCGCATCAATCCCCGGTCCCTGTGGAGCGGCCCCATCACCTGGCTGGAGCAGGTGGGCTTTTTCGAGCTGATCCCCTACGGCCTGATCCTGTTGCTGGTGGTTATACTGATGAAGTTTGAACCCCATATGTCGGGGACCATCCTGATCCTGGCCGGCGGCGCGGCGGTCCTGTTCGCGGCGGGGATCAAGCTGTACTGGTGCTTTCTGGGTGGCGGGGTGGCTGCCGTGGGCCTGTGGTTCATCATCACCTCCACCAACTACATGACCGAACGGATCGCCTTGTGGCGGGACCCGTGGAACGACGGGATGAACGGGCTTGGAAAGGGCTTCCAGACCATCCAGTCCCTTTACGCTGTGGGCTCCGGCGGCCTACTGGGCCTGGGCCTGGGCAAGAGCCGTCAAAAGTTTCTTTACTTACCCGAACCGGAGAACGACTATATTTTCGCTATCGTCTGCGAGGAGCTGGGCCTGATTGGCGCCTGTGTGATTCTGGTGCTGTTTGCCTTGCTGGTGATCCGGGGCTACTGGATCGCCATCCATGCCAGGGACCGCTTCGGCGCCCTGCTGGTGGTGGGTATCACGACCTTGACGGCGGTGCAGGTCTTTTTGAACATCGCGGTGGTCACCAATTTGATTCCCGTCACCGGGATCTCCCTACCCTTCTTCAGCTACGGGGGGACCGCCCTGATCATACAGCTGGTGGAAATGGGAATTGTGTTGAGCGTCTCCCGGCAGATCCCAGCGCCCAAGCAGGGCTGATGGGCAGCAAGTAATTTGGGAGAACATACGGAGGAGAGAGATATGAATATCCTGTTTACCTGCGGCGGCACCGCCGGGCACATTAACCCGGCGCTGGCGCTGGCCCGCTTGTTTCAAATCCGGGACCCGGATTGTCAGGTACTCTTTGTAGGAGCGGACGGCGGGATGGAGACCAGGCTGGTGCCCAAAGAGGGCTATGAGCTTGAGACGGTCACCATCACCAATTTCCGCCGGTCTCTGACCCCTGCCGCTATGGGGCATAATCTCAAGACGGTATTTAATATGGGAAAGTCCAAGAAGCAGGCCAACGCTATCTTGGATCGGTTCCAGCCCGATCTGGTGGTAGGGACCGGAGGCTATGCCTCCTACCCGGTGGTTCATGCAGCAGCAGCCCGCGGCATTCCAACGGCGGTCCACGAGTCCAACGCGGTCCCCGGTCTAACCACCAAGGCCCTGTCCAAGGTGGTGGATAAGGTGATGGTGGGCTTTGAAGAGAGCCGGGATCACTATGAGCACCCGGAACGGGTGGTGGTAACGGGGACACCGGTTCGGGGGGAATTTTTTCAGTACACCCGCCGGGAGGCCAGAAAAAAATTAGGGCTAGAGGACGACCGTCCCCTCCTCCTCTCGGTGTGGGGGAGTCTGGGGGCCGAGGTCATGAACGGGCAGACTGCGGAGCTCATTGCGCTGGAATGTCAGGCAGGGGCGCCCTTCCATCACATTCATGGGGCGGGCCGGGATTACAAGACTGTTTTAGAGGCCCTGAGAAAACAAAAAATCGACCTGACCAAACACCCCTCCATCCAGGTCCGGGAATATATCTATGATATGCCGGTGGTTATGGCGGCGGCAGATCTGGTCCTGTGCCGGGCGGGGGCCTCTACCATCTCGGAGCTCACCGCCATTGCCCGGCCCTGCGTCCTGGTCCCCTCCCCCAACGTTGTGGCGGATCACCAGACCAAAAATGCCAGGGTTTTGGAACATGCCGGCGGGGCGGTGCTGCTCCCCGAAAAGGAGTCCTCCGGCGCGGTGCTCTATGAAACCAGCGCTGGATTGCTGGGAGATAAACGCCGTCGGGAGACCATGGGGGCCGCCCTGCGGGCCATGGCAGTTCCAGATGCCAACGAGCAGATCTATCGGGTTCTCACCGGTCTGCTGAACGATTACTAGGAAGCGGCAATACTTCCCCGCCCGTAGGGCGGGGAAAGAAAAAATGGCTCTGCTGACTGAGATGCCGTCTCCTTGCAGGAAGCCGCCGAATATGGAATTTCCGTGACAGACGCCCCTTTCTCCGCATAGTATGGCTTGATTCCATCAGAAAGCGGGGGAAGGAGCTTTGAGTGCTTTTATCGTAGAGGGCGGTTGTCCTCTGAACGGAACAGTGTCGGTCCATGGGGCCAAAAACAGTGTGCTGCCCATTTTAGCGGCCTGTATTTTAACACCGGGGGAGTGTGTCATCCACAACTGCCCGGCCCTCTCTGATGTACGGGCCTCCATTGATATCCTGCGGCATTTGGGGTGCCGTGTCACACAACAGGATGGGACTTTGACGGTGGACGCCAAAACCCTTTCCGCCTGTGACGTGCCCGACCGGCTGATGCGGGAGATGCGCTCCTCGGTGATCTTTTTGGGGGCCATTTTGGGGCGCGTAGGAGAGGCGGTCATGTCCTTTCCCGGCGGGTGTGAGCTGGGGCCGCGGCCCATCGACCTGCACCTGGCGGCCTTACGGGCCTTGGGGGCCAGGATTGAGGAGACCTCTGTCGGCCTGCGCTGCAGGGGGGAGGGACTGACCGGATGTGAGCTCACCCTCTCCATCCCCAGTGTGGGGGCCACGGAAAATGCCATGCTCACAGCGGTCGCGGCCAGTGGGACCACAGTGATCAACAACGCGGCCAGGGAACCGGAGATTGTGGATCTCCAGCGCTTCCTGCGTACCCTGGGGGCCAACATACGGGGAGCGGGCAGCTCAGTCATCACCATAGAGGGGGGCGTCCCCCTCCACGGCGGGACCTTTACTGTGATGGCCGATAGAATTGTCGCGGCCACCTATTTAACAGCCGCAGCGGCCGCTGGCGGACAGGTGGAGGTGCTGGGTACTGATTATCGTCATCTGTCCACCGTTACTGCGGTCCTGGCCGAGGCGGGATGTAAGGTGCAAAGCGAGCAGAACCGGATCTGCCTGTCGTCCAACGCCCCACTTCTGGGGGTGCGGCCAGTGCGAACCGCCCCCTACCCCGGCTTCCCAACCGATGCCCAGCCGCCCCTTATGGCCGCTCTGTGCAAGGGAACTGGGACCACAGTCTTTGTGGAAAACATATTTGAGAACCGCTACCGCCATGTGGATGAACTGACCAGAATGGGAGCAGATATTCGCGTGGAGGGCCGGGTGGCAGTGGTGTGCGGCGTGCCGCAGCTCCGCGGCGCACGGCTCCATGCCGCCGACCTCCGCGGGGGGGCGGCCCTGGTGGTGGCCGCCCTTGGTGCTGGAGGAGAGAGCGTTATCACCGGCCTAGAACATGTGGATCGAGGGTATCAGGATTTGGACGGCGGCCTGCGGAGCCTGGGAGCCCGCATCCGTCGGGTATGAAACAATTGCTGCAACCGCTGAACACCGGCCGACTCAGTATTTTAACGCCGGGTGATGAAGAAAGGTTCTAAAAAAAGAGTGCGTTTATATGCCGGATATGGTAAACTAAACTCCAGAATCTTTGTCACGGCATTGGGCTGTGCCCCAAGATACATAGAAAGAACAGCGGCTGCTCCGCGCCGGGGCGGCCGCCTGGTAGGAGAGCGGTGAGGGATGGCGCATCGGAACAGACGCAGGCGGCGAAATCGAGGCCGTTTTGGCGCACTCTATAAACTGCTGTCCACCCTATTGATTTTTGCCGCAGTCTTAATAGGCTGTGTAGTCTTTTTCCGGGTGGACAGCATTCTCGTCACAGGACAGTCCCAGTATACCGAGGAGGAGATCATCCAGGCTACTGGGGTGAAACAGGGGGATAACCTATTCCGGCTCAACAAATCGTACATCGCAGAGCAGGTGATCACCAGCCTGCCCTATGTGGACAAGCTCAATATCAGCCGAAAGCTGCCGGATACCTTAGTCCTGTCGGTAACAGAGTGTATTCCGGCGGTGACAGTTCAGGCGGAGGGAGAGACCTGGCTGCTGGATGTCAAGTGCAAGCTGCTGGAGCGGGGAGCGGGAGGAAATTCGGTGGCCGAGCTCTACGGTATTACCCCACTGGCACCTGCCGTTGGAAAAGGGCTGGAGGTAGACGAGAGCGAGGCCCAGCGCCTGGCCAGTCTGAGGGGACTGCTGTCCGCCCTCAGCGCAGAACAGATGACCGGCAGTGTACGGGATTTTATGGATCTGACAGCAGAGAACAGGATTCGCTTCAGCTATGGAGATGATCTGACCGTGATCATGCCCATGATTGCCGATTTTGACCGCTATGTCTTTCGGCTCAAGCGTACCCTGCTGAATATGGACGCCAACGGCGTAGAGCGGTCGGGGACTTTGGATTTGTCGTATGAGGACGGCGCCCACCTCTTCCCAGAGCGCTGGCTGCCAGATCCGCAGCCCACACCTGTATCGACGCCGGAACCGACTTCAGAGCCGACGCCGGAGGCCGGTCAAGGCCCACAGCTGCCGGCAGCGCAGGGGGAGTGAGATGGAAAGACAAAATAAGGGTGGACGGCTGGCAGTGACGGCGGCCTGTGTGGTGCTGGGCTTTCTGCTGGCACTTCAGCTTAAAAGCGTCCAGCGCAACGCCGCAGCAGACGCCACCAGTGCCAGCCGTCTGGAGACGCTGCAAAGCCTCTATAACGACATGAGCGACCAGAAGGAGGCCCTGGAGCGGCAGCTAACCCAGACCCAGGCCGAGCTGGAACAGTACCGCCAACAGGCGGCCTCCAGCAGTACAGCGGGAGAGGCCCTCAAGGCTGAGGTGGACCATCTGGAGCTGATCGCAGGGCTGACCGATGTGGAGGGTCCCGGTGTAACTGTAGTGATGCAGGATTCCAGCACAGTCAATACCACCGGAGATGAGGCCGACTACCTGATCCATGATAACGACCTGCTTTCGGTGGTTAATGAACTTCGCGACGCCGGGGCGGAGGCGATTTCCCTCAATGGGGAACGGCTTTTGGCGACCAGTGAGATCCGTTGTACCGGCGCGGTGGTCAGCGTCAATGGACGGCGGTACGCGCCGCCCTTCGTCCTGTTCGCCATTGGCAACCCTACCACCCTGTACAATGCGCTGACCATGCGCAACGGTGTGGTGGATGTGCTGGGGCAGTGGAAGATCGAGGTCAAAGTGACGGTGAGCGATCAGCTTCTCATCCCCAAATACAATGGGGTCCAAACTTTGGAGTTTGCCAAGCCGGCCGCCGGGGAGGTGGAGTGATGCTGGAGCTGTCTGGCCTGCTGTTGGGCCTGCTGGCGGGGATGCTTTGTCCATGGACAGTGCCGGCAAAATGGTCTCTTTATCTGGCCGCCGGTCTGCTGGCCGCGCTGGATTCCGCCCTGGGCGGATTAAATGCGCGGCTCAAGGAGAATTTTTCCCTCAAAATCTATCTGTCTGGCGCTCTGGGCAATGCAGGAATTGCCGTATGCTTGACCTGGCTGGGGGAAAAGTTGGGAATTCCTCTCTACCTAGCCGCCGTGGTGGTCTTCGGCACCCGGATGTTCCAAAACTTTGCAGAAATCCGAAGAGAGCTATTGACCTCAACGCAAAAGAAGGATAAAATAAAACAAGATGTAGTTTTTAAGCTGTCTAGGGATACAAAATCAGGGGAAAAGTGAACCTTTTGTTCGAGAATCTTCCCGTATTGGAAGTACCCTGCATGTTGAAACAAGACATAGATAGCGGCCAGTAAGACAAACGGTTGCGGCTGATTTTTCCGTAAGACCGCAGGCTGTTATGGGGACTGGAATTCGTTATACATAGGAGGAGCAGTTATGGCGTTTGGACTGGACACCGGGCCTGATACGGTTGTCACAATTAAGGTGATCGGCGTAGGCGGCGGCGGAAATAATGTGGTAAACCGGATGGTTAAGTCCGGGACAAAGGGCGTTGATTTTATCGCGGTCAATACGGATAAACAGGCCCTTGCGGTCTCAAGCGCCACCATCAAGATCCAGATTGGAGAGAAGCTCACCGGTGGACAGGGAGCCGGTTCTGACCCGGAGGTAGGCCGCAAATCAGCAGAGGAGAGCCGCAGCGCCATTTCTAAGGCGCTGGAAGATGCCAACATGGTCTTTATCACGGCGGGCATGGGGGGCGGCACCGGCACCGGAGCGGCACCGATTGTGGCCGATATGGCCAAGGAGATGGGAATCCTGACGGTAGGCGTGGTGACAAAGCCCTTTCGCTTTGAGGGACACCGGCGGATGGTTCAGGCTGAAAAGGGGATTGAGGAGCTGCGTACACGGGTAGACAGCTTGGTGATCATCCCAAACGAGCGTCTGAAGTACGCGACGGATCAAAAGATTACATTTGCCAATGCCTTTGAAATTGCGGACGATGTGCTGCGGCAGGCGGTGCAGTCCATCTCAGATCTGATTAAGAACACCGGCTTTATTAACCTGGACTTTGCCGACGTGACCGCCGTCATGCAGAATGCGGGAATGGCTCACATGGGCGTGGGCCGGGCCGCTGGTAAGAACAAGGCCGAAGAGGCCGCAAAAATGGCCATCTCCAGCCCCCTGCTGGAGACCTCCATCAATGGCGCTCGCGGCGTTCTGGTCAATGTCACCGGTTCGACGGACATTGGTCTGGAGGAAGTGGAGACGGCTGCCAATCTGGTCCAGGAGGCCGCTCACCCGGATGCACTGATTATTTTTGGTTCTGCCTTCGACGATACTTTGGAGGACGAGATCCGCGTTACCGTTATCGCCACTGGCTTTGAGGAGAACGGCGAACAGACGATGCCTGCGAAGCCCTTTACTGCTGCCGCAGAAAAGGCTGCCACAGCACCTCCGATCCGCCCTGCCGCCGTCCCGCAGCCCACCCCGCCGGAGCAAAGCGAGTCTGTAGAGGGCGGCATGGACGACAGCGGCTGGGGAGAGATCTTTGAGATTTTCAACCGGAAACGGTGAGCGTGGAGTTTGATCTATCGAAAGGGACTCTCGTAAGAGAGCCCCTTTCTTCTTAGAGCCTATTTAAAATCTGCACAGGTCCAGATTTTAAATAAGCTCTTGCAGCGGTGAAGGGGGGCCAAGATGGAGGTTTTGTTGTTTGGCGGCACCAGCGAGGGGCGGCTGTTGGCCGAGTGGCTGCGGGATCTGCATATTCCCGTGACAGTCTGTGTGGCCACCGAGTATGGAAGCCTTTTGCTGCCCCAGGGGGTGACCGCCCATACCGGACGGCTGGATCAGGCCGGTATGGAGCGGGAGATAGACAAGAGACCCTACACTTGGGTTATTGATGCAACTCATCCCTACGCAGTTGAGGTGACAAAACAGCTCCAGGCCGCTGCTGCATCGAAAAAGCTGCCCTATCTCAGGCTGCTGCGGACCTCCGACGGGGAGGATCTGTGCCACAAGGCGGACAGCCTAGCAAGAGCGGCGGAAATGCTCCAGCATATGAGGGGGAATATTCTCCTCACCACCGGGAGCAAGGAACTGGACCCGTTTGCCGCCCCCGGCCTCGTGGAGCGGTGCTTTCCCCGTGTGCTTCCCACGCTGGAGGCACTGGAGCGTTGTCTGACCTTGGGATTTCCGCCCTCTCACATACTCTGTATGCAGGGCCCCTTCTCTCAGATGCTCAACGAGGCCCTTATCCGGCAGTATGACATCAAAATCCTGGTTACAAAGGACTCAGGCGGGTTTGGCGGCTTTCAGAACAAGGTACAGGCCGCCAGAGCCGCAGATTGTGCCGTGATGATGGTGGAGCGGCCCATCCAGGAGACTGGCCTGACTTTGGAAGAGATCCAGGGTCAGATTATGGATTCCCTGCGGTTGAAGATTCCTTTCAGCGGACGGGACACGGGAAGTGTGTTAATGAAAAAAGAGGAGCAGAATAGGATATGAAGGGGAAATTATATGGTGTAGGGGTAGGCCCGGGAGACCCAGAACTGCTGACCCTGAAAGCAGTACATATCTTACAGGAAGTGGATATCATCGCGATACCGGACAAAGGGGGCGGGGCACAGACCGCCTTGGCCATTGCAGGCCGGTGGGTGGAGGGAAAACCTCGCCTGTCCTGCCCGATGCCAATGGTCCGCAGCTGGGAGGCGCTGGAAGCGGCCCATCAGGCCGCCGCCGATCAAATTTGTATACAGTTGGACCAGGGGAAGCAGGTCGCGTTTCTCACTCTGGGCGATCCAACAGTGTACTCAACCTACAGTTATCTCCACCAAAAGGTGTTGGATCGGGGCTACCTGGCGGAGTTAGTTCCTGGGGTTCCGTCCTTCTGTGCGGCCGCGGCCAAACTAAACACCAGTCTGTGTCAGGGGAACGAGCGGCTGCTGATTGTCCCCGCCTGTCACGGGGTGGAGGATACCTTCGCACTCTCCGCAAATAAGGTCTATATGAAGGCAGGCGGGAGTCTGGAGGCACTCAAAGCAGGCCTGGCCGCCCATGGCCAACTGGCGCGCGCCTCTGCGGCCGCTAACGTAGGAATGGAGGGGGACCAGATCTGGCCGGAGCTGGCAGGGATGGAGGATCTTCCAGGCTATTTTGCAGTGGTAGTGGTAAAGCAAGGATAGAAACGCCGCCTGCATATTGTTTTGTGCAGGCGGCGTTTCTATGAAAAATTTGCTTCCCCATCCTATGGACGGGGAAGCAAACCGTTTGGCTTACTTATGATCGACGCTGTACATATGGGCAATGAGGTCAAGAACCTTGTTAGAGTAGCCAATCTCATTGTCGTACCAGGACACGACCTTGACAAAGGTGTCGGTCAGGGCGATACCAGCCTCAGCGTCAAAGATGGAGGTACGGGTGTCACCCAGGAAGTCGGAGGAGACCACAGCGTCCTCGGTATAGCCCAGAATGCCCTTGAGTTCGCCCTCAGAGGCTTTCTTCATGGCGGCGCAGATATCGGCATACTTGGCGGGCTTGGCCAGATTGACGGTCAGATCGACCACAGAGACATCCAGGGTGGGGACACGCATGGACATACCGGTGAGCTTGCCATTCAGGGAGGGGATAACCTTGCCCACTGCCTTGGCGGCGCCGGTGGAGGAGGGGATGATGGTGCCGGAGGCGGCCCGTCCGCCGCGCCAATCCTTCTTGGAGGGGCCATCCACAGTCTTCTGGGTGGCAGTGGTGGAGTGGACGGTGGTCATCAGACCGTCGGTGATCCCCCAGTTGTCATGGAGGACCTTGGCGATGGGGGCCAGGCAGTTGGTGGTACAGGAGGCGTTAGACACAAAGTTCATGCTGGAATCATAGGTTGTATGGTTGACACCCATCACGAACATGGGGGTATCATCCTTGGAAGGAGCAGACATGACAACCTTCTTGGCGCCGGCGTCCAGATGAGCCTGAGCCTTCTCCTTGGTCAGGAACTGGCCGGTAGACTCTACGACATATTCTGCGCCGACCTTGCTCCAGGGGATGTTCTTGGGGTCCATCTCGGCAAAAAATTTGATCTCCTTGCCGTTGACAATGATGGAGTCTTCCGTGTAGCTGATTTCACCCTCAAAACGGCCGTGCATCGTATCATAACGGAGCATATAAGCCATATAGTCGGGGGTCATAAAGGGATCGTTGATACCGACAAACTCAATGTCGCTGCGGCCGATGCCGGCACGGAAAACCAGGCGTCCAATACGGCCAAAGCCATTGATGCCAACTTGAATGCTCATAGTGAATCTCTCCTTCGTTTTTTTGTGCGTTCAATCCCTGCGGCACCTGTCCATAACGGCACATAGGAGGAGCCTTTGAGCTGCCATGTGCTATTTTGCGGTTCCGCCAAAGATGGAAGCGGCAGAACGAGTCAAACGTAAAATAGCCGCCTTGCGGCTATTATAGCCTAATTTTCAGAGAAAAGAAAGAGGAAATCCAGAAAAAAACTGGGGAAACTTGCACAAAAAAATTCAGATGTTTCAAACTGGAATTTTTAGAAAAAACAGAATGATATAGAGTTCAGGTGTCCTATCGAAATGACATGAAAGAGCGCCAATACCGGTCATGCCATGCGGTATAGGGGGAGAAAAGCCGAACTCCTAAGAGAATCCGACAGGAGGTCAAACAAATATTTCGATCCTTTTCGACCTTTTTCCTTGTTGATAGAGCAAGTTTTTGATATACTACCCATTAAAGCCGGCTAGACAGCCTGGCGGGAAGGAAAAACCGCTGAAATTTTACAGAGGGCTACTGGCTGGCAGCATGAAAGATCGCCTCTTTTTTGCATAAGCTAGACCCATCCTTGCAGCGGAAAAATGAGTGACAAAGGATGCCGGAACCGGTGTCTGGCCTGATAGGAGGCAATCGAGGTGGATAAATTCTTCCAAGAACAATATGGAGTGGTATTATTAGAACAATTCCGGGAGCATGTCAACAATCTTATGGCAGCAATCCAGTTATTGACACCCGTGATTCGAGAGCATGGGGGGCCAAAATATATGCAATATTTGGCCATTGCCAACCAGAGTATATACCGGCTGATGCGGCTGATGAGCCATATGGAATTTGCCCAAAGAGCTGGAGAAGGGGACGAGGAGGCAATCCACCGTGTACCGGTGGATCTGTCTGCGTTGTGCGAGACGCTAGAACAGGAGATCTCCCCCTTAGTAGAAAAAGCAGGGTGCAACTTTCAGTATGAGGCGCAGACCGCTCATCTGCCCATGCAGGCTGATATCACACTGCTGTATCAGCTGATCCTCAATCTCATCTCCTACGCGCTCCATACTGCGGGGACAGGCGGCCGGGTTGGTCTAAAGCTGGTTAAGGATCGAAGACGGGCTATTTTGACAATCTGGAGTAGCGGTCTCGGCAGAGTCAAACGGGAGCCAGAGCGTATTTTAGGGCACGGTTCAACACTCAGCTTAGAACAAAGTATTGCCTGTACCATTGCGGAACTTCACGGCGGAACCATGGTAGTTGAACAGCAGGAAGATCGAGAAAGCAGGGCAGTGGTCTCCCTGCCGATCCAAGTAGGAGTGAAAATACCCCTGTTTATGAAGACACCAAAAAGTGATTACGATGGAACAGGCGGTTTTTCTACTGTTTTGGTGGGATTATCCGATGTTTTGCCCTATCAAATTTATCTCTCAGAAGATTTAGAGTGACTGGATCGGTCCAGCAAATAGACACAAATACAGCAAAGGAGCAGCCTACAAAGGCTGGCTTTCTCATCTCACCGCCGCCGGGAAACCAGGCGGTGTTTTTACAGCCTAAAAATAGGGAAAAAACAACATCCCACTGACCGCGCTCACTACATCATAGAATCACCACAGTTGAAGACATTAAGGCGGTTCCTTAGTTTCCCCGCCCGAAGGGCGGGGAAACACTGCCGTTTTTCAACTGTGCCAATGATACAGACAGGCGGATTGGGGGATGCTGCCATTTATTTGAGTTGCAATTTCTAACTTAGAGTACTAGCCTAGGGACGGGAAGCGTAAAGACTAGCTTAGAAGGGTGTGCGGATCAAAAAGGGGGTTGATCCCGGCTTTGAGGGATGGCGTCTGACTCGTAATCCAGCTCCTCTGGAACGGGATCGGAGCCCCTGTCCTCCGGTGTAGAGGGGCCCCGATCCACCATGTTTTGGCGGAACTGCATCTCCTGCCACTGATCCTTGCTGATGAGCACTTGCCGGGGCTTAGAGCCCTCAGAGGGGCCGACAATTCCATTTTCCTCCATCTGATCCACCAGCCGGGCGGCCCTGGAAAAGCCAACCTTGAGACGCCGCTGGAGCATGGAGACGCTGGCCACTCCCAGTTCTACCACGACCTCAATGGCGGAGGGCAGGAGCTCATCATAGTCGTCTCCGGTGCTGTCCAGGGCACTTCCGCCCCGGCTGCCCTTTTCCTTGGCTGCGGCGTGCTGCTCAATCTCATGGATGATGGATTTGTCGTACTCCGCCGAGCCGCTGTTCTGCTTGACAAAGGCCACCACATCGGCGACCTCCTCATCGGAGATGAAGCAGCCCTGAATTCGCTGGGGCTTGTTGCTCCCTCTGGGCTGGTAGAGCATGTCACCGCGGCCTACCAGTTTTTCAGCGCCGGGATTGTCCAGGATGATCCGGGACTCCAGACTGGAGGCCACGGCAAAGGCGATCCGAGAAGGGATGTTTGCCTTCATCAGGCCGGTAATCACATCGGCGGAGGGACGCTGGGTGGCGATGACCAGGTGCATCCCGGCGGCACGGCCCATCTGAGCGACCCGGCAGATGGACTCCTCCACCTCTTTGGCGGCCACCAGCATCAGGTCGGCCAGCTCGTCGATGATGACGACAATGGAGGGCAGTGTATTCAGCTCTTCGGAGTGTGCGGCCTTGGCGTTGTAGGAGGCCAGATCCCGGACGCCCAGCTCGGAGAATGTAGTATAGCGCTTCATCATCTCGGAGACAGCCCATTGCAGGGCGCCAGCGGCCTTTTTGGGGTCAGTTACCACCGGAATAAGCAGATGGGGGATTCCATTGTAAATGCCCAGCTCTACCATTTTGGGGTCCACCATGATTAGGCGGACCTCCTCCGGCGCGGCCTTGTAGAGCAGGGAGATGATCAGAGAATTGGTACAGACCGATTTACCAGAGCCCGTAGTGCCGGCAATGAGCATGTGGGTCAGATCCGCGATGCTCCCTACCACGTTGTTTCCGCTGATATCCTTACCGACTGCGAAGGCCGTCTTAGATTTATGGTCGCGAAATTCGTCGGAGTGAATGACATCGCGGAGATTGACCGGAGAGACCCGCTGGTTGGGGACCTCAATGCCCACCGTGGAGATCTTGCCAGGGACGGCGGCCACCCGGACCCCGGTGGCCCCTAGAGCCAGCGCGATGTCATCCGACAGGTTGATCAGCTTGTTGAGCCGGACTCCCTGGTCCAGCTCCAGCTCGTAGCGGGTGACGGAGGGACCGCGGGTGACGTCCACCATGCTGGCGTCAATGCCGAAGGAGTGGATGGTGTCGGCCAGGCGGGCCTGATTGGCCCGGAGCTCGCCGGCCACGTCAGCTCCAGTCGGTCCGCCGCCCTCCCGCAGAAGAGAGATCGGCGGACATTGGTAGACGGAATCCGGTCCATAGGACTGGCTCTTGGCGATATCCTGAGAAATTTCCCGGACTGCTTGAGCGGTCTCTGCGGGCTTGGCCTTTGGTACCGCCGGTTCCCGAATAATTTCAGGGATAGGCGGAGCGGGGGGCTCTGGGACAGGGGAGAGAGGAGGCTCCAAGAGGTCCGAGACAGGCTCCGGCGGACAAATGGGGTCCAGCTCTGCTGGCGGCACAAAGTCCGGCTCCAGTTCTGGATCCAGATTGAGCGCAGGTGCGGGATCTGGAGCCGGCTCCGGTTCGGGTACAGGTTCCGGCCGGTGTACCGCTCCGGTGAGGACCTGATCGGGGGTGGGAACCGAAGGAGTACGGTTAAAAAGCCGGTCCTTCTTCTTAGGCTCCGGCTCGGATGTTTGGCCGATCAGAGGCCCCTCATCGACCGGGATGTCAATCGCGGCCCGGCTGCGGCGCTCCGGCTTGGGAGGGGGCGCAGGGCGGCGCTCTTTCGGTTCTCTGGGCTGTCTGGGCGGGGGGAGGGGTTCCTCCTCATATTCCGGCCTGGGCAGGTCCCGGAGGTAATCCACCACATCCACAATGGTTACATTGAAGGAGGCCATCAGCATAAAAAGACCGGCCAGGACAAAGACGATTCCCGCCCCCGCCCGACTGAAAATTCCGGAAAAGCCCAGGGCTATCATACCGCTGAGAACCCCGCCGCTCTTCATGGACTGTCCTTGGGTCCACAGCGTTTTGATAAGCTCAAAACTCCAGGTATAGTCCCCCTTGGCTAGAATCAGATGGAGGAAGGCGCCGAACAGGATCGGAGTCAGCATCGCGCACCACACCCGCAGACGGACCGGCCGCCCCCGGTGGAGGGCGAGGACGCCGCTGCTCACCAGCAGCATCACAGGGAGCAACCAAAAGCCGTAGCCAATGAGTCCCTTGACACTACCGCAGAAAAAGTCGATGAACAGCGCGCCGTGAAAAATGACACCCAGTCCGGAGAAAATAGCCAGCAGCAGGCAGACTACCGCACCAATCTCCCGCCGGACAGGCTTGGGCCGCTTGGATGGGTTACGGCCTTTTCCTCTCCCTCCAGGGGGGGCAGCGCGTTTTCCCCCGGAGTTTCTCTTTTGTGCAGTGGCCATGTATGGTTCATCCTTTCCAAATTTCCCGTTTTACGCTCCATTTACAAAGGAGGCGTTTTCACACACTCCCCTTTTAAGGGGGAACTGGAATCTATGTCTGTGTTTGAATCAGCGGCAGAATTAAGGAGGCGATGAGACTACCTAGCCCCACAATCCAGCAGTAGTAGGCAAAATGGCCAAATTTCCCTTTGTCAGCCAAGGAGTTGACCAGCCGAATGGCGAAGTATCCAACGACTGCGGCCACCACCACGCCCGTCAGATAGACCGGGAGTAGTGTACTGTCAAAGCCAACCTCCAGCGCGTCCTTGAGTTCCAGCACTGTGGCGCCCAATACAGCGGGGATGGACATCAGAAAGGAGAAGCGTACCGCAAAGCTCCGGTCGAACTGCCGCATCATGCCCACCGAAATCGTGGTTCCAGAACGGGAGATGCCAGGAATGATAGCCAGCGCCTGTCCAACTCCCACCACCAGCGCATCCAATATTGTGGCGTTTTTGGCGTTCTTGCGGCCCTTGGCCAGCCGATCAGAGAAAAAGAGAATGCAGCCGGTGAGCAACAGGGCACAGGAGACCAGCTTGGGATTGGCAAAGACAGACTCGATGGTGTCCTTAAACAGGACCATAACAAACAGCGGCAGGGTAGCCATAATGATCAACATAACCAGCCGGCGGGCAGGAGGGGGAGGCGTACCGGTATCTTTTTTGGAGAACAGAGCCGCGACACCTAGGAAAAACTCCCGGATCATGTCCACGATATCCCGCCAGTAGACCACAAAGACGGACAGAAGGGTACCGAAGTGGAGGAGCACTGTAAAGAACATCTGTGTCTCCTCGAAATTCTCCATGGCGAAAAAATGCTGGAACAGTGCCAGATGGCCGGAGCTGGAGATGGGCAGGAATTCCGCAATGCCCTGGATCAGCCCCATAAAAACTGCCGATATAAAATCCAATGTACGTCCCTCCACAATGCAACTTGCTGTCTGTACGCCGCTGGGATGAATCTAATCCCCGTCCCAGTCTGCGCACAGGGCATATCTTAACTATATTATCACATTGGGAGAGATATTTCCATCATTTTTCCGCGTGATTCCGAGGGTGACTGTCTTTCTCTTCACACTCCTGCCGGCGGGCTTCCATCTTCTCGTGGAGACAGCGCAGAGCATCTGAGAGCCCGCCGATACGGTCAATCAGTCCGATACGCACGGCCTCTTCACCGTAGATCACACTGCCCACATCGGCGGCCAGCTCTCCGGTCTGGAGCATCAGCTTGGTAAATACATTTCGCGATACCCGGCTGTTGTCGGTGACAAACTGAATAATCCGCTCTTGAATCCGCTCAAAGTAGTTAAAGGTCTGGGGGACGCCGATAACCAGACCGTTGAGCCGTACCGGATGGATGGTCATGGCGGCAGAGGGGGCAATAAAGGAGGTCTGGGCCGATACGGCCAGTGGCACTCCAATGGAGTGTCCGCCGCCCAGGACCAGAGAGACTGCCGGTTTGGACATACTGGCGATCAGCTCTGCAATCCCAAGTCCCGCTTCAATGTCGCCCCCCGCAGTATTTAAGAGGACCAAAAGACCGTCTACCTCGTCGCTCTCCTCCAACGCAGCTAGCAGGGGCATTACATGCTCATATTTTGTAGTCTTAGCCGTCGGCGGCAGGAGCTGGTGGCCCTCAATCTGTCCAACAATAGTCAGGGTGTGGATGACTCCTCTGGCCGTCCGAATGGTAGCGGAGCCCATATCCACAAGCTGCCGTTCCTCTTGTTGTGCAAACTGCTCTTCCTGTCCAAAGCCATACCCGGTATGTTCCTCTGACATTGTACCGCCCTCCTAATTCGTTTTGGAGTAGCTTGTGCAATTTTGCGCAAAAAAATTACAGCACCAAACAGAACACGCCGCTCCTCATCGAACAGACTTCTCTTATGGACTGCCCTATGGTATACTAAATAAGAATCTATCCAGAACCACGAACGACATTGGAGAGAGAGCACCACACCTAGCCTATATAGAAGATGTTTCAATGGGAGACTGGTATGAATTTAAAGCAATTTGAATATTTTTTGGAATTTTCAAAGTGTAAAAGCATTTCCCAGGCGGCAGAGCATCTGTATTTAACCCAGCAGGGGTTGAGTAAGGCCCTGCACACCCTGGAAAAGGAACTGGGCTATCCACTGTTCCAGCAGAATAATGGAAAAATCACTCTCACACAATACGGAGAACTTTTGACCAGGCACTGTACCATCTTGGTAGAGGATGTCCATCAGATGCAGGCTGACCTGGAACGGGCACGCTTAATGGAGCCCCAGGTGCTGCACATCAACATCGCCCCTATCATCCGGCTGATGCTCCCCTTCAATATCAACCATGAATTTACCAAGGTCCATCCAAAGGTGTGCTTATATGAGGGGAACTTCCTAGATCTGGAGGCGGAAAGAATGCTGCTGACGGGGAAGTTTGACGCACTCATTGGTCTGGGACCTGTTTTTGACGCACGTCTGACCGCGACAAAGCTGTTTTCCTATCCGGCCTGCGCCGTAATACGCCGCTCCCATCCGCTGGCAATGCACAAAAGCCTGACCCTGCAGGAGCTGTGCAGTTATCCACTGGTGCTGGTGAATGAGAAATATAAGACCATTTCCCTTTTCCTGCTGGCCTGTGAACAACAGGGACTGAAACCCAATATTGTAACGCGCTCCCCATCCTCCAGTGTTCTGTACCGGGTCTGCCTGGAAAATGACTATGTTGGCCTGAGCTATTATGAAGACAGCAAACGTATTTATGATACAAGCTATGCCCACATTCCGGTGGAACGGGAGGAATTCTGCTTTCAGGGCTTCTTGATCCGAAACCCGGAACGAGAGCCGCGGGACAGCCTGAATCAATACCTGCGCTTT
>JAAWBF010000184.1 GCA_022792555.1 Oscillospiraceae bacterium | reverse complement strand
GTAAGAAGGAGTTGAAACGAGCTTGTAAGCTGGCAGATACGAGTGGATGTGTTTTGCGGTGAGTGTTGCGGGAGAGAAAGACGGCTGTGCGTCTACCTTGGCAAGAGTACAACGTTACCATTGTATTCTTAAACTATCATGTAGCAAGCTTTTGTGCAGCGTTATTGTTCATCTGCACCTGAACCGGCCTATACGAACATCGACGCTGCCACAGCCAGCGCACCCGAATAAATCTAAAAATGAGCATCAATGAAAATAAAATCCTGAAACACCTCATCAAAGCCGGCGTTTAGATCAAAGGGGAGGGAATAAAACACCTCGCTGTTGATCAGGCACCGGTCAATGGCGGCGGAGATCTCATCAGACTTGCAATCTAGACGGGCGGCCAAGGCGCGGATCTGATTGCGGTCAAAGTTGATGGTTGTCACCTCGCGGGCGTCACAGCGGTACTGCACTTGATTTCCCTCTGCATTAAAGCGATAGCCAATGCCGCCGCCGGGTAGAAGCTTCTCAGCGCTGCGCAGGGCGGCCATGCGGCGAAACAGGGCGGCCATGCTCTGACGCTGGTGGTTCAGGCTGACCTCGCTATCCATATGGATGGGTAGGGCGGCCTTGGCCGTCTGGATGGCGTCACTGAGCTTAACCCGCTCCTCCAGGAGATACATCATAAAATTAGCAACTTGGCCGATCTGATCGGCGTATTCGCTGGGAGCTAGTGCAAACTCGGACTCGTTTTCCACATCGGGCATGACTTTTTTTCTTAGATGGATGGTCTCCGTCTTGACGATATTGCGCTGGTCCTCCAGAATCGACATGGCATCGTCCAGCAGACTTTGCAGCTTGTTTTGCGCGCGAAAGGCGTCCTTGAGATTCATAGATACATCTCCCTTTCCAAAGCTGATGATTTGATTTTACGATATCCCGGCTAGCTTGTCATGTAACTGCTGGTTTATAACCGTCTGTTCCGGCTGCTTCAATCCAGGCACTGCCCAGGACGGTGTCCTCCTGATAAAATACAGCGAGCTGTCCAGGGGTGGGAGCGCGGACGGGGATCTTACTGTAAAGGATAACTCCTTCCCCGGTTGGATAGAGCTCTGCGGGAGTCTCCGTCTTAGAATGCCGCAGGCGGACCATCACCTGAACGGGGTGATCCAACTGGGACACAGAGATCCAGTTGGGCGTGTGGCAGCGGACCCAGGTAGCAAACAGGTCGCTACCATCGGAGAGAATCACCTGGTTATATAATGGATCAATAGAGGTGACATAGTATCTGTGTGGACCGGAGAGACCAAGTCCCCGGCCCTGGCCCAGGGTGTAGTGATGAATCCCCTTATGACGGCCCAGGACTCGGCCCGTCTTGTCCACAAAGTCACCAGGAGGCGGTGTATTACCCCGGCGGTCCAGCCAGGCGGCGTAATCTCCGTCCGGGATAAAGCAGATTTCCATGCTGTCCGGCTTTTCGGCCACCGGCAGGGCGGAGGCTCCAGCCATGGCCCGCACCTGATTTTTTTCATAGTTCCCCAAGGGGAAGCGCACCCGGCGTAGGATTTCCTGGGGCAGACGGGCCAGAAGATAGGACTGATCATTGGCTGGCATCCCCTTTTGAAGGAGTGCCCGGCCATTGGGGGCGAGAGCCTGTCTGGCGTAGTGTCCGGTAGCTACATATTCCGCGCCGATCCGGTTCGCTACGGAGAGAAGCGCGGGGAATTTCACCGCTGGATTGCACACTGCACAGGGGAGAGGGGTGCGTCCAGCACAGTAGGCGGCGGCGAAGGGGGTGCAGACCTGATCCTCCAGAGCCTGAGAGATATCGGCAGTCTCAAAGGGCAGACCCAGACGGTTGGCCACTGCTGCGGCATCGGCTTCCCCCTTGGCATCGGCTCCGATGGAGAGCCAGACACAGGTGACGTCATAATCCTGAGCCAGCAGCCCAGCGGCCACCGCCGAGTCCACCCCGCCTGAGAGTCCCAATACGATCTTTGGTTTGGACATTCTATCCCTCCTGTTCTCCCGCTGTGGCCGAATGGCTTTGGGCGTTTCGTTTTTCTAGAGCGATCATCAGAGCAGCGATGTCGGCGGGGGAGACCCCGGAGATCCGGCTGGCTTGGCCTAGGTTTAAGGGGCGAATGTGAGAGAGCTTCTGGCGGGCCTCCAGCCGAAGACTTTGGATGGTGTTATAGTCCAGATCGGCAGGGAGAGGGTGGCTCTCCAGTCTACGCATCTCGGCCACCTGCCGGAGCTGCCGGTCGATGTACCCCTGGTATTTGATGGAGATCTCTACCGCCTCTGTCACCGCCTGGGGTAGGGGAGGGCGAGCTGGGTCCAGAGGGGCCAGATCTTCATAGGTGATAGGGGGGCGCTTGAGCAGATCGGCCAGCCGTGCGCCATTTTGGACGGGCGGCTCTCCCTTTTCGGTCAGAAGAGTTTCCAGGGCGGGCGAGCTTGGGGTCCCGGTGGAAAAAAGGCGTTTTTGCTCCCGCTCTACTGCGGCGTACTTCTCCTGCACCGCATCAAAACGCTGGTCGCTCACCAGACCCACGGCATGGCCGATTGCGGTGAGACGCTGGTCGGCGTTGTCCTGGCGGCAGAGCAGACGGTACTCTGTACGGGAGGTCATCATCCGATAGGGTTCATTGGTCCCCTTGGTGACGAGGTCGTCGATGAGAACCCCGATGTACCCCAGGTCTCGGCTTAAGACCAAAGGAGACCGCCCCAGAAGTGTCAGAGCTGCGTTGACCCCGGCCAGATAACCCTGAACGGCGGCCTCCTCATACCCGGAAGAGCCGTTGAACTGCCCCGCGCCGTAGAGGCCTGCGATTCGCTTGTGCTCCAGGGTGGGGCGCAGCTCGGTGGGATCAATGCAGTCGTACTCAATGGCATAGGCCGGGCGGGTGATCTGGGCCCGCTCCAGGCCGGGAATGGTGTGGAGAAGGGCAATCTGCACATCCTCCGGCAGAGAGGAGGATAAACCCTGAATATAGAGCTCCTCGGTATCCAGACCCATCGGTTCGATGAAGAGTTGGTGGCGCTCCTTGTCGGCAAACCGGACTACTTTATCTTCAATAGAGGGACAGTATCTGGGTCCTACCCCCTCGATGACCCCAGAAAAGAGGGGAGATCGGTGGAGATTGGCCCGGATAATATCGTGGGTTTTTTGATTGGTATAGGTTAAATAGCACACCGCCCGATTGATTGGTGGTGCCTGAGTTTCAAAGGAGAAGGGGACAGGATTTGGATCCCCCAGCTGACATTCCAGCTTGGAAAGGTCCACACTTCGGGCGTTAACCCTGGGCGGTGTGCCGGTCTTGAAGCGCCGCAGGCCCAATCCGAGGGCCTGTAAGCAGTCTGAAAGGGGGCCTGCTGCGGACAGACCGTCCGGACCACTCTCCCGTATTATTTCTCCTACAATGGTCCGCCCACCCAGATAGGTCCCAGAGGCGAGGATAACCGCCCGGATTTGATATTGAGCGCCATAGGCGGTGCGCAGAGAACATACCCGCCCCTCTCTGGTACCAATCTCTACAACTTCGGCTTGCTTGACGGTCAGATGCTCCTGACATTCTAAAAGGTGCTTCATGACACTCTGATAGCGGCGTCGGTCGGCCTGGGCGCGCAGGGACCAGACAGCAGGACCCTTTCCGCGGTTGAGCATCCGATACTGGATACAGGCCAGATCTGCGGCCTTGGCCATGGCGCCACCCAAGGCGTCCAGCTCTCGGACCAAGTGTCCCTTCCCGGTCCCGCCGATGGCGGGATTACATGGCATATTGCCGACGGAATCCAAATTCAGGGTGAAACAGATGGTCTCCAGACCAAGCCGGGCAGCAGCCAGTGCGGCCTCAATACCTGCATGTCCCGCGCCGATGACGGCGATATCATAGCACCCTGCAGCATAACAGGTCATACTCTGTTCAGCTCCTATCTGTCGGCTTTGGCGGCGATCCGTGTACAATGGTGACAGCGTGCTTGTAATTTTCGATATCTGCCAGCTTAGGTGCACCACCGTACTCTCCATCTAAGGTCCATGGGAGGGGCTGGGTACAGAGAATCTTGAGGCGGCTTGCACGCAGAGAGGACACCATGCCGCTACCATCCTGGGTCATCTGAAGGAGGGATTTGATAATATGTTGCAGTTGGGTGGGACTGGTTGGTTTTTGAATCAGTACCAGCTCAAAAATCCCATCGTCCAACTTGACTCCCGCAGAGGCTGGACTCTTGAGACCGCCAACCGAAACAGTATTGGATACCATCCCAAAAATATAATCCCCTTCCAGCTGCCCGCCATCGTATTCCACTTGCAGATGATAGGACTGGATGGAGCCAAGCCGAGTCATTCCCTCCAGCACATAGGCCAGATGGCCAAACATATTTTTAAAGGGCTGGGGGGTGTCGTAAGAAACATCAGTAAAAGCGCCAAAGGCGGCGACATAAACAAAAAAGCAATCGTTAAAACGTCCAATATCCACTGGAAGGGGTACGCCTGCGGCGGCAGTGGCTGCCAGCGCGGCAAAGCCTCTGGGGAGACTTAGGTTACGGGCAAAGTCGTTGGTAGAGCCGGCCGGAATATACCCAATATCAGGCCGGTGTTCCAGCGCCATTAAACCGGTGACGACCTCATGAAGGGTTCCATCCCCGCCGCAGCATACAATCCGTTCAAAAGAACCGCCCAGATCGGCAGCTACTGCTGTTGCATCGGTGGGACCCTGGGTAGGGTGGACAGTGATCAACCAGCCAGCTTTGGAAAAGGCATCTAGAATAGTGGCCAGATGGGCGCCGACCTGTCCCTTCCCAGCATGTGGATTATAAAGAAAAAGCAGCGTTTTCATAGAAAGCCTCCTGCATTAATCTCTAGTATAGACGGAAGCCGTGTACCGGAGCAAACGATAGGTCCACAGAGACCGCAGAAGTCTATTATACAAGAAATGGAGAAAAATACAACTGGGCGTTTGTGAATAGAATGGAAAATTTGACGCTGTAAGCGTTGATTTTGGAACCTTGCTATGTTTTAATAATAAGCGATCTTTTTCACCATATAAATCATGAGAGAGGGAAGACTTTATGACGGTCATTGCGGATCTGCATACCCATTCCAGCGCCTCCGACGGGCAGTATACTCCAACAGAGTTGGTCCATCTGGCAAAAGAACATGGGATAGCGGTCTTGGCACTCACCGACCATGACACAATAGATGGGATTGACGAGGCCATCCAAATCGGGATAACTCTGGGACTACATGTGATCCCCGGCATTGAGTTGGGGGCGAAGGAGTATCGGCAGCTGCATATTCTAGGCTACAATGTCGCCACAGGGCCGTCCCAGCTGAGTACTCTATGTGAGCGGTTGCTGGGTGGACGGGATGAGCGGAAATACCGTATCATCAAGTTTTTGCATGAGAAAGGGGTGGATCTCGACTTAAACGAGGTGGAGGAGCTGGCTGGAGGCGGGGTCATTGCCCGTCCTCACTTTGCTCAGGTCATGGTACGCCATGGATTTGTGAAAACGGTTCGGGAAGCCTTTGACTGCTATTTAGACACCGAGGAATACCAGCAGATCGAGCGTTTTAAGGCGGATGCCCGCACCTGTATTGCGGCTATCAGGGCCGCCGGCGGGAGGGCCGTCCTGGCCCATCCTTATCAGATCGGTCTGGCGGATGATGCTTTGGAGGAGCTGGTAGCACAGCTGGCTGAGGACGGATTAGAGGGAATAGAGTGCTATTACCCTAGACATACGCCAGAACAGATGGCCTATTATTTTCAGCTAGCCAGGCGTTATCACCTCTATGTCACCGGCGGAAGCGATTTTCATGGAGAGCAGGTAAAGCCGGATATTCAGCTAGCCACTCTTAATTTGGAACTGGATTGGCTGTTGAACACGGTATAAGAGACGGAAAGCGGCAGTGTTGAATCATTAAAACCATGTAATCCGTTACAGACTAATAAGTCTAAAAAAAGAGAAAAAGGCCTGTTCATTGGTGGAAATCAATGGTATACTTAGGGAGAGGCCCGACATCCCTACGGGGAATGGAGCTTTGGATTTCTGGCTATCCCGGCAAACGCCGGTAAGAGAAAAAGGGGGTAACTTCCTTGTGTGCAAAGAGAAGAGAAGGCGAACCCAGCCTGCGTTATTTGGAGATGCTGTCCCGTCAGTATCCCACTGTACAGGCGGCGAGCAGTGAGATCATCAACCTACAGGCTATTCTAAATCTGCCCAAGGGGACGGAGCATTTTATTTCGGATGTTCATGGAGAGTATGGCGCTTTTTTACATATCCTTAACAGTGCCTCTGGAGTCGTGCGGGAAAAAGTAGATGAGCTGTTTGTGACAAGCGTGTCCAAAACCGAGCGAGACGAGCTGTCTACCCTGATCTATTACCCAAAGGAGAAGCTGGAGCAGGTTTCCCGTGAACTGGACGGGGCGTTGTTGGAGGAGTGGTATCGGATCACACTTCATCGGCTGATCGATGTGAGCCGTCTTGCCACCTCCAAATACACCCGCTCGAAGGTGCGGAAAGCCCTGCCAAAGGAATACGCCTACATTATTGATGAGCTGCTCAACACGAATTATGAGATCCACAATAAGCGGGATTACTACGAGAATATTATCTCCACGATTATTGACACCGACCGGGCGGAAAATTTTATCATCGCAGTGTGCAATCTAATCAAGCGTATGGTGGTAGATCATCTGCATCTGGTAGGGGATATTTTCGACCGTGGTCCCAGGGCGGATATTATCATGGATTCCCTGATGGATCACCACAGCGTAGATATCCAATGGGGCAACCATGATGTGCTCTGGATGGGCGCGGCTACTGGGAGCCGGACACTGGTGGCAACTGTGCTGTCTAACTCTATTCACTACAACAATATTGAGGTCATTGAGACAGGCTATGGTATCAGCTTGCGTCCCTTGGCCCTCTTTGCCAATGAGGTTTACCGGGATACAGATGCCAGCTGCTTTGAGGTTAAGGTGGCAAGCACTGAGGCGGAGGCCAGCGAAAAGGATATGGCGCTATCTGCCCGAATGCACAAGGCGATTACAATCATTCTCTTTAAGCTGGAGGGACAGAAGATCCTTCGCAATCCTGGTTTTGCTATGGAAGACCGGCTGTTGTTGGATAAGATCGACTATGATCGGCAGTCTATCACCATCAACGGGGTGGAATATCACTTGTCTGATACCGATTTCCCCACAGTAGACAGGGAAAATCCATACGAACTCTCACCAGAAGAGGACGCTTTGATCAATCAGCTGACAGCGTCCTTCCAGAAGAGCGAAAAACTCCAGCGGCATATCCGGTTTCTTTACTCTAAGGGGGGATTGTACAAGGTTTTCAATGGGAATCTGCTTTTCCATGGCTGTGTTCCCCTGTCAGAGGAGGGGGAAATTCTCAATTTTCATATTGGCGGAAAGACTTTGGGAGGCCGGGCCTTCATGGACTATGCCGAGGCAGTGGCCAGACAGGGCTACTATGCAAAACCCGGTACACCAGAGCGGCAGTTTGGGATGGACTTCCTCTGGTTCCTGTGGTGTGGACGCAACTCTCCAGTGTTTGGCAGGGACCGGATGACTACCTTCGAGCGGCGGCTTATTAAGGATGAGAGCGCTTGGAGTGAACCGAAAAACGCTTACTATACGTTCTACAACGATCCAGAGGTTTGTGATCGGCTGTTGAAAGAGTTCGGTCTGGAAGGGGAGCACTGCCACATTATCAATGGGCATGTCCCCGTTAAATCAAAGAAGGGGGAGAGCCCTATCAAGGGTAGCGGAAAACTCATCGTCATTGACGGTGGATTCTGCCGGGCCTATCAATCTACCACCGGTATTGCTGGATACACACTTATTTACAATTCCAACTGCTACCGTATTGTCTCCCATAAGCCTTTTGAGGGAAAGGAAAACGCTATCCAGCGCAATTGGGATATTTCTTCTACCTCAACTATTTTTGAGCGTATGGAGACGCGGGTTAAGATCTCCGAGACCGATGTAGGAAGAGCACTCCAGCGACAGGTCGATGATCTCAAAGCCTTGCTGCGAGCATACCGCATGGGTGAGGTTAAAGAGGACCACAGAAACTAATTCCTCATAGAGCAAAAATACCCCAGGCGGATACTGAGCTTGTTCACAGTATCCGTCTGGGGTATTTGAATTGTCAAAAGTTCTCGGCCTTAATTTCAAAGAAGGCTCTGGGATGGCCACAGACGGGGCATACCTCAGGTGCTTCTAGGCCGTATTCCAGGTGGCCACAGTTCCGGCAGTACCAAACCTTGATCCCAGTGCGCTTGAAGACCTCCCCATTAGCTAGATTCTCGGCCAGCTTTATATAGCGCTCCTCGTGACTTTTTTCGATCTTGGCGACAGCGTCAAAGGCGTCGGCCAGAGCAATGAAGCCCTCCTCACGGGCGGTGGCGGCCATTTCACGATACATCTCAGTCCACTCTTCGTGTTCTCCCTCAGCAGCAGCCAGCAGATTCTCAGCAGTATCGCAGATGCCACCTAAGGCCTTAAACCACAGCTTGGCATGTTCTTTTTCGTTGCCTGCAGTTTCCTCGAAGAGATCGGCAATCTGCTCATAGCCTTCCTTACGGGCCTGACTGGCAAAAAAAGTATATTTGTTGCGTGCTTGGGATTCTCCAGAGAATGCCCGCCAGAGATTGGCCTCTGTTTTGCTCCCTTTTAATTCCATTTGAATGCTCCTCCTGTCGATATTATAATGAAGCGTAAAGTTAAAAGTGATAGAATTTATTAAATATAGTATACACAAAAGTTAGGATAAAAGCAATTGAAAGTCAATGGAAAAAATTAATACACCTATGATAGACTGGAAATGGTAGTATAAGTGTGTTATAATAGAATACGAAAGATCGATAAAAAGGATTGATCCAGATGAAAAAGCCTGATTTTACGCCTTTTGATCGTATGCAGGAGCCGCCGCGGCAGAACACTTTTTTGCTTCCGCTGATTTGGCTGGTTAGTTGGCTGGAGACGAGGCAAGGACACCTTCAAATAAAAAGGATCCGTATGGAGGGGCTCAAGCCGCCTTTTCTGGTCCTTGGAACTCACCATGCATTTATGGATTTCTATGTAACACCACTGGCTCTTTTTCCCTATCGGGCAAACTATGTCTCCGAGCTAGAGGGCTTTGAGCACTACGGTGAGTGGGCTTATCGGCAGATAGGCTGTCTGGGGACGCGAAAATTTGTTAACGATTTGTCTTTAGTACGAAATATTCAGCGGGTAATTGCTAGGGGGGATATTTTGGTGCTCTACCCAGAGGCGCGCTATGCGAACGTAGGAACTAGCAGTTTGCTCCCTTCCTCTATCGGAAAACTTGCCAAGCTACTGAAAGTTCCGGTTGTCACCCTTAATATGCGCGGAAACTATTTGCAGTCCCCTATTTGGAACCTGCGTCGGCGGCGCGGAAGCCGTTTGGAAGCTACAATCACCCAGCTGTTTACCTGCGAAGAGCTGACAACAGCCACAGCGGGGGAAGTACAGACCAAAATACAGAATGCTTTGACCTATGATGAGTACGCCTGGCAATATGAGACAAAGCAGGTTATCTGTAGCCCCTGGCGGGCGGAGGGGCTGGAGCATCCACTCTATCAGTGTATTCAATGTGGACAGATAGGGTATATGACAACCAGCGGCGCAGAGCTATTTTGTAAGGCCTGTGGAAGTCGCTGGTTTATGACTGAGCTAGGGCGTTTGGAGGAAGTGGAACGGCCTGGAGCATCTGTTCATATCCCGGATTGGTACGAATGGGAGCGACGGCAGGTAGAAGAGGAGATCGAGTTGGGCCGTTATGGATTGGAGCTGCCTGTTCAGGTGGAGGCGTTGCCTAATGCAGTTAATTTTATTGACCTAGGTGTTGGCTTTCTTCGGCACAACAATGAGGGTTTTTTTCTGCGCTTTGCAGACAAGACCGAGCGGGCACTACATATTTCACCACAAGCGACTTTTTCTGTACATACAGAATATGATTATAGAAACAAGGGAGAGTGTATTACTCTTTCCGTTCCAGACAACACCTACTTTCTCTATCCAAGAGGTGATGGTTTTTATGCCACAAAAATTCAGTTTGCGACGGAGTACCTCTACCAAAAAAACAGGACCAGAAAAGGGACTCTTAACGCA
This sequence comes from Oscillospiraceae bacterium, assembly GCA_022792555.1. Taxonomy (GTDB): domain Bacteria; phylum Bacillota; class Clostridia; order Oscillospirales; family Oscillospiraceae; genus JAAWBF01. Next base: position 16,287 of record JAAWBF010000184.1, on the reverse strand, counting down.
GGTCCGCAGTGAATGGAAATAAATCTGGTGATAGAAAGACAGCGGTATACGCTCTATCTAACGTATACCGCTGTCTTTATTAAAGAATAATGCAGATCAGGCCGCCGGAACCCTCATTGATAATGCGCTGTAAAGTCTCTTGGAGCTTGAAACGGGCATCGTCTGGCATCCGTTTAAGTTTGCCATTGAGATCTTCACTTACAAGGTCATGGAACGACTTTCCAAAGATATTGGATTCCCAGATCTTTTTGGTGTCCCCCTCAAATTCCTGGAGAAGAAAGTTGACCATCTCTTCGGACTGCTTCTCGTTTCCAACAATGGGAGAGACTTCTGTTTCAATATCAGCCCGGATCATATGGATGGAAGGAGCAGAGGCTTTGAGGCGTACACCATAGCGTCCACCTTGCTTGACGATCTCTGGTTCCTCCAGTACTAGCTCATCGGTGCTGGGGACTACGATGCCATAGCCAGTGGCTTTGACCTCCTCTAGAGCCATGGAGACCTTGTCATATTCTAGTTTGACATGGGCAAGCTCGGTGAGTAAGCTCAACAGATCACCATCGTCGTGTATGGTAAAGCCAGACTGACCAGATAGGGTGTCATAGAAGAGGCTGCGGGGCAGCTCCAGTGTAGCGGTAGCCAAGCCAGTTCCAAGGCTGATAGAAGAGATTCGGGCACTACTGATGCTGTCACATTCCCCGATGGTAGAGACCGCCCGTTCCACATCTCGGATACGGCGCATCCCAGCAGCACCCTCTCGAATGGCAGCGTAGAGATCGCTTTTAATCGGGTGGTCATAGGGGAGGGCATCAACCCAATGAGGGAGAAAAAGATCCAACTCTTTGACTGGAAACTCATAGAGTACACCCTTGATGATGTTGGTGACAGAAGTTTCGTCCAGCTCTAGACAGTCGGCGGCGATACAAGTAACATCGTATCTAGCGGCAATGTCGGCCCGGATGGCCTGAGCCCGATCAGAAGCGGGATGAGCCGAATTGAGAACCACCAAAAAGGGCTTTCCTAATTCCCTGAGTTCAGAGATCACTCGTTCTTCGGCCTCCAGATAGTCCTCTCTTTGGATATCGGTGATAGTACCATCTGTTGTGATAACGATACCAATGGTAGAGTGCTCAGCGATGACCTTTCGCGTTCCTATTTCTGCCGCATCAGTCATAGGGATCTCATAGTCAAACCAGGGAGTTGTCACCATACGGGGGGTGTCATCTTCTAGAGATCCAACTGCACCAGGAACCATATAGCCAACACAGTCAATGAGGCGGACCGAAAAGGTGGCCCCATTCTCCATCGTAACTTCTACTGCCTCCTCAGGGACGAATTTTGGCTCTGCAGTCATAATTGTTCTGCCTGAACCACTCTGGGGCAGTTCATCCCTGGCCCGTTCCCGGCGGTAGACGTTCTCAATGTTGGGAATGACCAGCGTCTCCATAAAGCGTTTGATAAAGGTGGATTTGCCCGTCCGCACCGGTCCCACGACGCCGATATAGATGTCGCCCTCGGTACGCAGGGCGATATCCTCATAGATCTTGCGCTGTTCCACTTGCGATTCCTCCTTCGGCCCACCTGGCGTGGCGATACCCGAGAGCCGGTCGTTTTCTCTACATGTCTATGGGGATAAGCTGTAGTTTATGCCTGGGAAAACCAACACCGCCGCAGGACAAGTCCCGCGGCGGTCTGATCTTATTGTTCCTATTCTTTTTGTACCTGTATATTACCACAAAGTCAGCTTTTTTTCAAGTCTTGTAATGTACAGAATTCTATGGTAAGTAATAGGCAGGAGATGATGATATGAATTACTGGTTGTCCAGTATAGCGCAGCTGCAAGCTCAGAATCACGCTATGACATTGGAACAGCTGAACCGTCAATCTGAACCGTTTGGACTGTCATTGTCCAAAAGCGCATTGAACCGATTACTTCAGCATCGGGCAGAAACACTAAGAAACACCAAACGGATTGAATTTGGTGAAGGGGTACTGGGAAAATTGATTGCTGCGTTTTGTGATTCGCCTTACATTGCACAGAGCGATTATGAAAAAACTCTTTTGGAATTACAGGAATTATTTTATCTATTTAAAAACGAGTGCCATGATCTGGTGTCTGATGACGAACTGATAGGGGCAATGCACTTGATTTACAATGATGTTGCAAAGGGGAGTACAGAATATTTATCGGGAATTGACTGGAAAACAATGTATCAAATTGCTGTAACATCAAGTATCAGTGGAACAGAACTAGAGGAACCTACGCTTGAGGGATTTTTGGATGGAGCAGAATATGAATCATGAGCTTGAATCTCCGCTAACTGCAATGGAATATAACCTAATACAGGAAAAACTGTTGAACCTTCTCTCCCGCCAAGTTGAACGTTATACAGGAGGAGACAGCACGTCAATTCGGATAGAACTTGCACAAGAGCTGTTAAATGCAATCTGTTATTGTCTGAACATATCTGCGGAGTGTCCAGATGAACGATGGAGGCGATTGCTGTACTGTGATTTGTCAGAAGAGTATCAAAAAGGTCTGAAGAGCGTGGAACAAAAAAAGCAGTTTGGCAAGCAGCTATGGCGAGCAGTCTGTGCCAGCTTACCTACTGTTGAGAATACGTCTATGCTTGATACATTGAAAAATATAGGAAAATTTTGGGATAAATATGACAGCATCTTTTTCGCACATGAGATCCCATGTGATATCGATTATCAACTGGCAGTCCCAGTTTCGGAATTATATGGAATTGATTATATAAATCAATATTTAGAAAATCTCTTCTGTGAAAATCGCTTTCTTATAGAATATCAAACGGATGCTATAATACCCATACTCAACCGATATTGTCCTGACTACAAAGGCTTATTAATCAATTTATTTGAACCTGTCGTTACAAATGCACTTGGTCTTGCAGTTTTAGAAAAATCGGACAAGTCTCTTCATATTGGACAACATGATCTAACTTGCTTATATAACTTATTTGAGCCTATGAACAAGACCGATATTCATGGCTGTTTACTTCAAGGAGTAGAACGATTGAGCGTAAATCACACTGCGTTTGGACAGAGAGAATGGTCTTATATTTCTCAATATTGCGGACAGCTTACGGTACGTATTGACCGATTACGGGATAGTACTGGTTTGGAAGGAATCTTCTTGGTTACATGAGGATTTATTATAGCTTATCCGTTGTGCTGGCAGAAAACTGGGCGATAGCCTCCCGATTGAGGATCTGAACGGAACGATAGCCTGTTTTTAACCAACCATGATGTTCCATGGCACTTAGTACCCGGCTTACTGTAACCCGGCTGGCCCCAATGGAGGTGCCCATTTCCTCGTGGGTACAATGGATAATATTCCCGGCGGCAGGGAGAGAGAGAAGGTGACGGGCTACCCGTCGATCTGCTGAAAGGAAACTACCATCCACATGGGAGGAGAGCAGGCGGATGGTTCTAGCCAAATAGTGGAGCATGGAGAAAGCTAGATCTGGGTGTTTTGCGATCACCTGGGTGAAGTGCAGACGGTCGATAGAGATCAGTGTGCAAGAGGTCACAGCTACTGCTGATGAGATACGGGGTTCTCCATCAAAAAAGGCGGCCTCACCGATGAGTGCTCCGGCGCTGTGGAGGGTAAGTGTGCGCTCGTCCCCCTCCTCAGAGGTCATGAAGCATCTTGCGGTTCCACGGAGAATGTAGTAAAATTGCAGCGCTTGGGTTCCTTGGAGATAGATCAATTGTCCCGGCTGATACCGTATGGGTGTACGCTCTGCCGTAAAGGGAGCCCAGAGATCGTCCGGTAAATTGAAGGAGTCATTAGGCTGGGCAGAATTGGACAAGAGGATCACCACTTTTCTATCTTTTGCTGTGACTTCCGCTCCAGAGACAGGGAAGCTGTTTTGTTTACAGTTTAATTGTATCATGCTTTACATTCTTTTGACAAGGGCTTTGAGATAATATATCCAGTAAATCGTAAGGAGGAACCTAAGATGGGAATGACCATGACTCAAAAGATCTTGGCCAGGCACACCGGAAAAGAACGGGTAGAGGCAGGAGAGCTGATCGAGGCCAAATTAGATCTAGTGTTAGGTAACGATATTACTGCACCAGTGGCTATTACAGAGTTTGATAAGGCAGGGCTGACTCAGGTCTTTGATCCAGATAAAATTGCAATTGTATTGGATCACTCAACTCCTTGTAAGGACATCAAATCAGCACAACTCTGTGCGCAGGCCAGGGAATTTGCAAAGCGCTTTGGTATCACGCATTTCTATGATGTAGGAACTATGGGGGTGGAACATGCCCTTCTGCCAGAGCAGGGGTTGGCGGCACCAGGAGAGGTGATCATCGGCGCAGATTCTCATACTTGTACCTATGGCGCATTGGGTGCGCTCTCTACGGGTGTTGGTTCTACCGATATGGCCGCAGGGATGGCCACTGGATTGGCCTGGTTTAAGGTACCATCCGCCATCCGAGTGATCCTCAAGGGCTCGTTACAGCCCTATGTTTCTGGAAAGGATGTCGTTCTGCACCTGATTGGGCAGATTGGAGTGGACGGTGCTCGTTACCAGTCGTTAGAGTTCACTGGCGAGGGGGTAAGTGCACTGTCTATGGATGACCGTTTTACCATCGCAAATATGGCCATTGAGGCCGGGGCCAAAAATGGTATTTTTCCTGTGGACGATCAGACTTGCGCCTATCTTCAGGGCCGGGTAAACCGCTCCTGGGAGGGAGTAGAACCAGACCCAGATGCTGTGTATGAGCAGGAAGTGATCATTGATCTGAACACCCTTCGGCCTACAGTAGCACTACCACATCTGCCCTCCAACACCCGGACGGTGGATCAGGTGGCGGGGACCCCCATTCAGCAGGTAGTCATTGGGTCATGTACCAATGGACGGCTGAAGGATTTGAAGGAGGCCGCCGGGATCCTACAGGGCAGAACAGTAGCAAAGGGAGTGCGCTGTATTGTTATCCCGGCTACACAGCAGATCTATCTGGATGCTATGAAGGCGGGCTATATTGAGACCTTTATCCAGGCAGGCTGTGCCGTTTCAACTCCAACCTGCGGCCCATGCCTGGGCGGACATATGGGGGTACTCTCCGACGGTGAGCGGGCTATCTCCACCACAAACCGTAATTTTGTAGGTCGGATGGGGCCAGTCAGTTCGGAAATTATTTTGGCCAGCCCTGCAGTAGCTGCGGCCTCCGCCGTGGCGGGGGTGGTAGCCGATCCGTGCAAGCTGTCGTGATGGAGGGGTAGAGAAATGAAGATCTATAAATATGGAGATAATGTGGATACCGATGTCATCATTCCAGCCAGATATTTGAATGCTCCTGATGAGAAGTCTCTGGCTTCTCATTGTATGGAGGACATTGACGCCGCGTTTGCTGGAACTGTGGAACCGGGAGACATTATCATCGCAGGGGCTAACTTTGGTTGCGGTTCGTCCAGAGAGCACGCTCCGCTGTCTATCAAGGCGTCCGGGGTCAAATGCGTGATTGCCGCATCTTTTGCCCGTATTTTTTACCGCAATGCCATCAACATCGGATTCCCAATTATGGAGTGTCCTCAGGCCGCAACAGAAATTCAGGCGGGTGATCAGATTATGGTAAACTTCGCCACTGGACAGATCACCGATGAAACCACTGGGAAGCAGTATCAGGCGGCGCCATTCCCAGCTTTTATCAGTGGTATTATTGATAATGGAGGACTGCTCAAGTCTCTAAAAGCCAGAGGTGTGGCAAAATAGGATACTATGTCCACGTCTACATGAGACAAGAGTTATATGCACTATCTAAACGATTTTTGCGTTTTGTATAGGCTTTAGAAGCGGAGGAAAAAACATGGATTATAAAATTGCGTTAATCCGAGGAGACGGCATCGGCCCGGAGGTTGTTGGAGAAGCTGTAAAAGTATTGGAGGCAGTGGGCCGTCGGTTTGGACATACCTTTTCCTATGAGGAGGTGCTGATGGGAGGATGTGCCACGGATGCAGTGGGGAAGTCCTATCCAGAGGGGACAGCAGAGAAGTGCAAGGCCTGTGATGCAGTGCTGCTTGGGGCGGTCGGAGGGCCCAAATGGGGGTCTGACCGCCCCGCTGAGGAGCGGCCTGAGACCGGCCTGTTGGCCATCCGTAAGGATCTAGGGCTCTATGCCAACCTGCGTCCAGCGAAGCTGCTTCCTCCTATGGCGGACGCCTGTCCGCTACAAAGAGAGATCGCACAGTGCGGAATTGATTTAATGATGGTCCGAGAGCTTACTGGCGGTCTCTATTTTGGAAAGCGGGACCGGTACAAGACCAATGACCGTGGAGTAGAGGCCAGCGATCTGTTGACCTATTCGGAACTGGAGATCGAACGAATTGGCCGCCGGGCCTTTGAACTGGCCCGTCTGCGCCGGAAGAAGGTTTCCAGTGTGGACAAGGCAAACGTTTTGGAGACCTCCCGCCTGTGGCGTTCTGTGATGCATCGGCTGGCAAAGGAGTACAGCGATGTAGAGTACGAGGATATTCTGGTGGACAACTGTGCCATGCAGCTAGTACGGGACCCAGCCCAGTTTGATGTGATTGTAACAGAAAATATGTTTGGAGATATTCTGTCGGACGAAGCTTCTATGATCACCGGTTCGATAGGGCTGTTGCCCTCTGCATCCATAGGAGACAGCGCCCCCGGCCTGTACGAACCTATCCACGGCTCAGCCCCGGACATTGCTGGTCAGGATAAGGCCAACCCCATTGCGACCATTTTGTCAGTGGCCATGATGATGCGCTACTCCTTCCAACTGCCCGATGAGGCCGCCGCCATCGAAAATGCTATCGACAGTGTCTTAGCCGAGGGCTGGCGGACTGCCGACATCGCATCCCCCGGCGATCAGCCCATTGGAACCCAAAAGATGGGCGGCTTGATCTGCGAAAAACTGTGCTGAAAAATCCTTTTTGATAGAGCCTGTGGAAGCTGGGAAATCCCATCTCTACAGGCTCTATGCCTTTCTTGCTATTTTTTGATCGGCCTGATATAATATAGATATAGAATCTATCATAGATTTGTACTATTTTGTGTTTTCCGCTGGTGAAGATACCATGTATAGCTGAAGCATAGAAAGAGGTGTGACAGTTGATCCTGGCAATTGATGTTGGGAACTCTAGTACAGCAATAGGGCTGTTCACGCAAGCTGGGAAGCTTGTGTTCCGATCTGACTTGACGACCAATCGCCAGAGTACGAGGGATCAGTGTGCGGTTAACCTCATGAATGTATTTCGCATCTATGAGGCCGAGCTTCAGGCTGTGACAGGTGCGATTATCTCCAGTGTAGTACCTTCTGTGACAGCCGCGGTTTCGGAAGCGGTCACCCTTCTTACCGGAAATACACCCTTGATCACCGGTCCTGGGGTAAAGACTGGACTGAATATTAAATCCGATATCCATACGCAGATGGGATCGGACATTGTGGCCTACTCAGTCGGAGCTGCCGCGAAGTATCCCTCTCCACTGATTGTGGTAGAGATGGGAACTGCAATTACGATATCTGTCCTCCTTGGAACTGTCTATGAAGGGTGTATCATTATGCCTGGAGTTCAGGTGGCCTTGGATGCCCTCTCAGAGCGGGCGGCTGGGCTGCCCCATATCGCAATTCAGCCGCCCCCGTCTATTTTGGGACACAACACAGTAGATGCGATGCGCTCTGGTGTAATCTATGGTAATGCAAGCATGGTAGACGGTATGATAGATCGGCTGGAACTTGATATTGGCCCAGCTGCCTCTTTGGTTGGGACTGGAAGTGTAGCGCCGGATATTCTGCCCTATTGCAGGCACGACTTGATCTATGATCCCGATCTCTTGCTCGATGGACTATGTTTGATCTATCAAAAAAACACTGTTAAAAAGGTACGGAGATGATAGAATATCTTTGCATTTTGTTCCAGTGAAGAAGAGCAGATTGAGACGAAAAATAAAACTACCGGTTTACTGTCTGGAAAAAGTAAACACTCTGAAAATTCACAATGTGTGCGCTTGTCAAGCAGCAGGAGATAAAGTATAATGAATGACAGCAATCTGAAAAAATAATGGCAATCAATTATTTTCCCTTTCCCCAGAAGGGAGGGAGAAAATAGTGTCGGCAATTTTGAAGGCTGCTATAAATCGGCAGGAAACCGCTTTTGGAATTGGGAGGTGTGTCTGTGGAAGCTGTTATGCTGCTGCTCCAGAATGCCTGGGAAAAGATAAAACCATTTGGCCTGACTGATCTGATCGATATCCTGATCATGGCCTTTCTGATCTATAAGTTAATGATGTTTATCCGGCGCACAAGCTCAGGACAGGTAGCGAAAGGGATCATGTTTTTGTTGTGTGCATTATGGCTGTCCAGCCTCACCCGGCTCAACACCCTAAATTTCCTGTTGGGAAGAACAGTAGAGTGGGGTGTTTTAGCGCTGGTGATTCTGTTTCAGCCGGAGATCAGAAAATTTCTGGAGCAGATGGGTAACAGCAAGCTGGGGAGTATGTTTGGCCACGAAGAGATGCCAGATGAGATTGAACATGCCATCCAGCAGACTGTAGAGGCTTACACCTCACTCTCCAAAACTAAGACAGGGGCCTTGATGGTATTTGAACGAAAGAATTTATTGGACGATGCCATCCGTACTGGTACATCATTGGACTGCTCGGTAAACAGTGAGCTATTGAAAAATCTCTTTTGGAATAAGGCACCGCTCCACGACGGAGCAGTCATTGTTCGAGGCGGACGTATTGCAGGAGCGGGCTGTATGTTGCCTCTATCGGGCAATGTAAATCTCTCGCGGGACCTTGGAATGCGGCACCGGGCTGGGATTGGCGCCAGTGAACACTCCGACGCAGTAGTAGCCATTGTTTCAGAGGAGACCGGATCGATTTCGGTGGCCGTGGGTGGGATGCTCAAACGGCATCTGGCGCCTGAGACACTAGAGCGTCTGTTGCAAAATGAACTGATCCCAGACAAAGAGAGCAGCGACAGCCCCAAATTTAAGCTGGGCAACCTATTCAAATCCAAAAAGGGGGCAGGACAGGATGGGGAAGCAAAGGGACGGTAAATGGGTCTACATGATCCTCTCCCTGCTCATTGCCATGGTCCTTTGGGTATATGTCGGCAAAGAGGCCGATCCGGTAAAAAACCAATTTTTTAATAATATCCCCGTTACACTCACCGGTGTGGACCGGTTGGAAGAACAGGGGTTGATCCTCTCCAATGGCGCAGATCAAAAGGTGTCCCTTCGGCTGGAGGCCAGAAATAGTATTTTAAAGGAACTGGCCGAGGATGGCAGGATTGAAGTGTCCGCAAATGTATCGGCCATCACCCAGCCAGGAGAGTATACCTTGGAGTATACTTATAATTTCCGTACCAGTACGCTGGTGGGAGGGACCAGCAGTGTGACTGTGCAGGAGAAACGTCCCGCAGCTTTGACTATTACAGTCTCCCGGCGCTCTGAGCCAAGTGTTGAGGTCCGGGGAAGCTTTACCGGCAGTGTGGCCGACGGCTTCCAGATTGGGACGTTCAGCATCGCGCCTTCTACCATTCAACTCAGTGGAACTGAAGAGGCGGTAAGCCGGGTCAGTTATGCCCAGGTGACCCTCAATGAGGAAAACCTATCGGAGACGTTTTCCGGAGAGATGCCCTTTACACTCTATGACTTTGAGGGCAATCCTATTGAGCAGACAACGGGTATCACCACAGATGTAAGTACGGTCTCCGTCACGCTGCCAGTGGTGAAGCTTAAGGAGGTCCCCCTGCAGGTTGACATTAATCCGGGCGGCGGGGCTACTGAGCAGAATGCAAAAGTCACCATCGAACCCAAGAGTATTACTGTCTCTGGGAGCCAAAAGGATCTGGATGCGCTAAAGGAAATTAGGCTGCTGGGCAGTGTAGATCTGTCTAAGGTGTATACCAGCGAGGACTATGTCTTTGAGATTCCACTGGCGCAGGAACTGACTAATGAGAGTGGTATCACATCAGCTGCGGTCCATGTTGAGATCCAGGGACTAACTACCCGGACGGTTGAGGTGGATAATATCGAGTTTATCCATGTTCCTGATGAGTACAGGGCAACAAGTATAACCCAGTCTAGACAGATACAGATTCGTGGACCTCAGGCAGAGGTAGAAGCCATTTTGCCCTCACAGTTACGAATGGTCGTGGATTGGGACGATCTATCCTCCCACGCGCTAGGGAATCAGACTGCACCAGTGAAGGTCTATTTGGACGGTAGCAGCACGGTAGGGGTTGTAGGCAGTGACTATAATATCTCTATTTTGATCAGTCAGTAGTAAAGACAGTTTCTCTGTAAATTCCATATGACAGATGGAGAGTACAGACGATAGTATTTGCAGGAATAAAGGAGCCGCTATGACACAGCAAAAAGCAAAGGTAACACGATTGATAGATGAAGGCAGGGCAGAGGTGGCGGTGCGCCGCCAGTCGGCCTGTGGGCACAACTGTGCCACATGCGGTGGCGGATGCAGTGAGATGATGGTAGAGCCGGAGATCCGGGTTGTGGCCGAAAATAAAGCCGGCGCTCAACTGGGGGATACTGTGACGGTAGAGTCAGCCACTAAAACTGTGTTGGGTGTGGCGTTTCTGGTCTATGTGGTCCCGTTCCTCCTGTTTTTCATTGGCTATTTTGCCGCCAGTGGGCTTGCAGAAGGTGGAAGGCTGGCTGTGGGTGGTGCAGGCTTTGTTCTAGGATTTGTCCTTGCCTGGTTGGCTGACCGGCACCAGCGTCAACGCGGTTCACTCCAGTTTCGAATTGTCTCGGTGGAGCAAAGTTAGGTGTTTGGCTATCTCCGTCCAGTAAGGGACGAGCTGAAGGTACGTGAATTACAGGCCTACGAGGCCGCCTACTGCGGCTTGTGTAAGAGCGTGGGGAGACGAAGCGGCTTTATAGCGCGGTGCTTTCTCAATTATGATATGGTCTTTCTGGCGATGCTACTCTCTCCTCAGTCTGCGAAGGGCCAGTGCCGCTGCCCCGCTCGTCTCTGGTGTCGAAAAAAAGACTGTGTCCAGGCAGAGGGGATGGATATCGCCGCCGACGTAGGTACCATCCTTAGCTATTGGAAGCTACAGGATACTATCCTCGACGGCGGCTTTTGGGCCAGGCTGGAGGCACGTTTCCTCTGTGGGATTCTTCGGCCAGGTTATCTGCGAGCTGTCCAGAAAAGACCGGATTTTGATCAGACAACGGCCAGCTGTCTGGCTAGGCTTCAGGTACTGGAAACAGAGAACGTCCCGTCCCTAGACCAGCCGGCGGACGCCTTTGCCTGTATTCTGCAAAATGCAGCGCCCACTCTGACCGATTCCAGACAAGACCGGGCGTTGAGACAGCTTTTATACCATATAGGCAGATGGATCTACCTGCTGGATGCTTGGGATGATCTGGAGGAGGATCGAAACGCAGGACGCTACAATCCCATTTCCTCCCGATTTCCGGGGGCGGAAGAGGAGAATCAATCTTATCTACGGACTACCCTGCGCCATTCCCGCAGTCTGGCCGCATCTGCAGCAGCCCTTCTGACGCTTGGCCGTTGGGAGGGGATTGTCCAAAATATTCTCTACCTGGGCCTTCCAGCGGTGGAGGAGCTGGTCTTTACGGGCCGCTGGAGAAATATCAAAAGAAACAGGAGCGGGATACATGAGTGATCCATACAGCGTTTTGGGGCTTCATTCGGGGGCCAGCGATGAGGAGATAAAACGGGCCTACCGAGAGCTGGCCCGGAGGTATCATCCTGACAACTATCAAAATAATCCCCTGGCCGACCTAGCCGAGGAGAAAATGAAAGAGATCAACGAGGCCTACGATACCATTACCAAACAGCGGGCCGGAGGACAGACATACGACCAGAGCTACCAAAATCAGACTACCTATCAGCAGTCCACAGCTTCTGGTAGCCCTCTTTTTAACCAAATCCGTCACGCAATTAATGTAGGCGATCTGTCTCGTGCAGAGCAAATGCTCCGAGGTATTACGACAAGAAATGGGGAGTGGCACTTTTTGATGGGAAGTGTAGCCTATCGTAAGGGGTGGCTGGATGAGGCAGTACAGCACTTTCAAATGGCCTGCAATCTGGAGCCTGCCAACATTGAATACCGACAAGCCCTTACAATGATGCAGCGGGGCGGGGCGGCCTATCGGCCCTACGGTTATGGCGGCGATGTGGGCACAATATGTGAGTGCTGTTCTACCTTAATGTGTATGAACTGTATATGCAGCGGGTGTGGGAGCTGACCAGTGCGTGCCAGAAGGATCACTCTTCCAGCATGTCTGGCAACACTGTCACTGTCTCTGCTCTATACCGCTTCCTTAGCGCCATCTGGACGGTTCTGCCTGATCATTGCCGCCGGCCTGGTTCCAGCCGCTGCGGTTGTGTCTGCCGGCTTGCCCACCGGTTTTCTGTGCTATGGCGTAACCGGAGTTTTGGGTTTGCTGGTTCTGCCAAGAAAGGAGATCCCCATTCTCTACCTGCTGTTTTTTGGACTATATCCAATGGTAAAAAGTCTAATAGAGGGGATCGGGAAATTGTGGATGGAGTGGCTGTTCAAGCTGCTATTTTTGAATTTGGTGCTTATACTCCTCTTATCTAGTCTAAAAGGGCTGCTGATGCCCTTTTTATCCCCCATATTAGCTGAACGGTTATGGCTGGCTGCACTGATGGGCAACCTGTTTTTTCCTCTCTATGATGTGTTGTTTTCCAGATGTATTACCTACTATGTGATCCATGTGGACCGGCACCTATTGCAATAAAGGTCTGAAATTTGATAGAATCCTATTCCGCAGCTTTCCAAAGGAATAAAATTCTGTTATACTGTATCAAGCTTTCCATAGAGCAAGGATTGCCGTTTTTTCCGCTGCTATATGAGGCGTGGCGGGAAGTTGACCAGAGCAATTGAAAAAATCCAAGGCTGTCTGGTTGAAAAAATTACAGCCTGCAGAAAGAGGGGGATCCCCTTTGGTGAAGAGCATGACTGGCTACGGCAGGGGTGAGGCCGTCCTGAACGGGCGCAGTATCACCGTTGAACTGCGTGCGGTGAATAACCGCTACCTGGACTGTACGGTGAAGCTGCCGCGTATTTATGTCTTTGCAGAGGATGCGATTAAAACCACAGTCCAAAAGCGGATCGCACGGGGAAAGGTAGATGTTTTTATCACCATCGGTCCGTCTGAGGCAGGGGATGTCTCCATCTCAATCAACCAGCCTGTTGCCGACGGCTACTATGCCGCACTGTGTGCCTTGCGGGATCGGTATAACCTGCGGGATGATATCTCGGTCTCCCTCCTGGCCCGTTTTCAGGATGTGTTTCTAGTGGAAAAGGCCAAGGAAGATCTGGAGGCTGTAGCCGCCGATCTCCGTACTGTTTTAGAGCTGGCTTTGGACGACTTCGAGACCATGCGGGCACGGGAGGGGAACCGTCTGTGCCAGGATATCCGAGCACGAGCCGGAACCATTGCGGCACTGACTGGACAGGTAGAAGCCCGTGCGCCAGGTATTGTGGCGGATTATCGGGCCCGGCTTTCCGCCAAAATGGAAGAGATTCTGCAAAACACACAGATTGAAGAGAGCCGTATTTTGACTGAGGCGGCAATCTTTGCTGATAAGGTGGCAGTGGATGAGGAGACCGTCCGTCTGCGCAGCCACCTAGCCCAGCTGGAGCAGATGCTGGAACAGGAAGGTCCTATCGGGAGAAAGCTGGATTTCCTCATTCAAGAATTCAATCGGGAGGCCAATACCATCGGTTCCAAGTGCAGTGATATTGAGACAGCTCGTTATGTGGTGGACATCAAGGCCGAGATTGAGAAGATCCGGGAGCAAATTCAAAATATTGAATAGGTGGTGGATGGTGGATGAAGCTCATCAACATCGGCTTTGGCAATTTAGTGTCCGCCGGGCGGCTGATTGCCATTGTCAGTCCGGAGTCTGCACCTATCAAGCGGATGATTCAGGAGGCCAGGGACCGGGGCGTTTTGATTGATGCCACTTATGGCCGCAGGACGCGCGCGGTGCTTATCATGGACAGCGATCACATTGTCCTTTCTGCCCTTCAGCCGGAGACCGTGGCAGGCCGTTTGGCGGGTAAGGAGGGGACGGCTGAGGAGGAGGAAGCATGAAACAGATGCGCACAGAAGGGCAGCTTATTGTGCTGTCGGGTCCTTCCGGGGTGGGAAAAAGCACGGTCATCGCGGAGCTGCTCAGTGAACATAACGATATGTATTTCTCCGTCTCTTTTACAACCAGACAGCCAAGAGTCGGGGAGGCAGATGGAGTCAACTATCATTTTGTAGATCGAAAGCAGTTTGAAGCCATGATTGCCAACAATGAGCTTTTAGAGTATGCCGAATATGTCAATCATTATTATGGTACCTCTTTAAAGGTTATTCAGGAGAAGCTGGCCGCAGGAATTGACGTGCTTTTGGACATTGAAGTCCAGGGGGCGGCTAAAGTTCGGGAAAAATGTCCTGATGCGGTGTTTATCTTTATCATCCCCCCCAGCTTTGAGGAGCTTTCACGCCGTCTGCATCGGCGCAACAGCGACGGGGAGGACGTAATTGCCGGCCGGCTCCAGAAGGCCAGAACTGAGTACCATGAGATCCCACATTATGACTATCTGGTCGTCAATGACAAGGTCTCTACTGCAGCTGCCGAGATTACCTCCATCCTGACTGCCGAGCGCTGCCGGACCAAACACCGGCTTCACTGGGTGGACGATGTATAATTTCATGTAACAGTTTCCTTTCCCATAAGGAGAAACAGTATACGACAAAAAGGAGTTTGATGTGCTATGATGCTCTACCCGCCGATGAATCAGCTGCTTGATAAGGTTCCCAGCCGCTATATGCTGGTGAATGTAGTGGCCCAGCGGGCAAGACAGATCTCCAGCGAAGCGGAGGCTGAGGGCGATTTCCTGGAGGATAAGCCTGTTACCATCGCTATCCGCGAGGTGGCAGAGGGAAAGTTGGACCTAGAGTTTGAGGATGGCGAGGTCTAAGGACCTGTATTCATAATCGAGAATACAGGTCCTGAAAAGAAAGGGCAAGCGTTGGAGCCGGCCGGTTCTGCCGCTTGCCCTTTCCTAGAGCAACACCCAAAAATAATGAGAAAAGTTCAGCGGTCCAGAAGCAGCAAGGCTTCATTGTCCTCTTTGACGGGCGTCAGCCCGCCTGTATCGTCTGCCTTGCCCTGCCCCCTCTGTCCTCGCTTCCTTTTTTATCATTATTTTCGCGTTCTGCTCTAGGCATGGAGGAGGCAACTATGAAGATTGGACGCATCGTCCTATCGGCCGCTCCCTACGCCATTGATCAGCCTTATGATTATCGGATCCCCACAGAGCTGGAGGAGACTTTAATGCCTGGGATGCGGGTGATCATCCCTTTTGGGGCGGGAAACCGCCGGACAGAGGGGCTGGTACTTGCTGTGACTTCTGTGGCGCATACTGAAAAAAAACTGAAACCGGTGCTCGTCTGTCTGGACGATATCCCCGTCCTTGATCAAGAGGGACTCAAGCTAGCCCTTTGGATACGGGAGAGATGGTTTTGCACGGTATATGACGCCGCTAGAGCGATGCTCCCGGCGGGACTCTATTTCTCCCTTCAGGATCGGTATGTCCTTGCTGATGGAATAGATCGGGAGACTGCCTATAAGGCAGCAGGACGGTCTGGAATTGCACAGCAGATTATTGACCTGGTGCTAGCTGGAAAAAATGGAGCGGAACTGCGGCTGATCCGGGAATCTCTGGGGACAAGTGACCCCAATCCAGTGTTGAAAAATCTGACCGATCAAAAGATTCTGGTCTTAGAGACCAGTGCTGCCAGAGGGATCGGGGACAAGAAGGAGAAAGTAGCCGTGTTGGCTATCCCGCCGGAGGAGGCCATGGCACAAGTGACCCCTAAGCGGCGGTATGCCCCCCTTAAGTACGCTGTAACAGAGCTGCTGTGTACCTTGGGCAGCGCCTCGGTAAAGGAGCTTTGCTATTTTACCGGAGCGTCCAACACTACACTGCGTTCCCTTGAAAAAAATGGAATTCTTACGCTGGAACAGCGGGAGATCTTCCGGCGGCCCCAGATGGAGGAGCAGGCGCCTGTGGAACCTGTGGTGCTCAATCAGGAGCAGGAGGCGGCATTTCAAACCCTCGATCAGCTGTGTGCCGCCGGGAAGCCTGCTGCTGCATTGCTGTATGGCGTAACGGGGAGCGGAAAGACACAGGTCTATATCAAGCTGATTCAGAGAACTTTAAAACGGGGACGAACTGCCCTCGTACTGGTCCCGG
>JAAWBF010000106.1 GCA_022792555.1 Oscillospiraceae bacterium | reverse complement strand
TCCGATTTTGGGGCAGCTTTCTTCTTGAAATTTGCACACGCATCATGGACAAGATAAATTCAGATAATTTTGTAGAAATGAATGCTTATACACTAGAACATCGGATTTTAGTCACCGGGAACACAAAAGCGAATTGGGAGTAAATTTTTAGAATTTGGACAATCAAATGTTGAGGCTATTTTGGATTTTCTCTTTCTGTACGACGATACAAAAGTCTTGTATAACGGGGCACTGCTCCCTAAAATATCTGCGCGAGTGGTGTTTTAAAGGAAATGACAATTTGGTTATCATTGGCATTTGCGGCCTGTTCATTCAGGGCTATAAAAAGGAGTAACCGCCCGGCCACCAACCTGCGGTTACTCCTTTTTGAGTAATTAAACTGTAGGGGTCAACCGCTTACCGGCAGCGCCCTTTCTATACTTAGTAGAACAATAGAGCTGGGATCTTTCAATATCCCTGAATGCCCTGTTTCTCACGTTGAGGAATGGGGCATTTTTTCAGCCCATCTGAGGATTAAATTTCAAACTTGGCGCCCATGAGCTTGGCAAACTCGCGGCAGATAGCGGTGTCGCCGGGCCAGGCGGGGGCTGTCACCAGATTGCGGTCTACCACGGCCTGATCCACGGGGACCTCTACATAAGTGCCGCCGGCCAGGGTGATGTCGGGGCCCACGGCGGGATAGCAGGTGGCCTTGTAGCCGGAGAGGACACCGGCAGCGGCCAAGACCTGGGGACCGTGGCAGATGGCGGCCACCGGCTTGTTGGCGGCAAAGAAAGCCTTCACGAGCTCGATGACCCTGGGGTTGAGGCGGATGTATTCAGGGGCCCGGCCTCCGGTGATGAAGAGGCCGGCGTAGTCTTCCACCTTCACGCTGTCAAAATCGGCGGTGAGGGCGAAATTATGGCCGCGCAGTTCGGTGTAGGTCTGCTCGCCCAAAAAGTCGTGGACCGCCGTGGCGACAGTCTCGCCAGCCTTCTTGTCCGGGCAGACGGCGTCCACCTGATAGCCCACCATGGACAGGGCCTGGAAGGGAACCATGGTCTCGTAATCCTCTGTGAAGTCTCCGCACAGCAGTAGTACCTTTTTCGACATGTTCTTACCTCCTAAAACGGCTTATTTCCCCCTCCGTTGGGAAGGGGCGCTGGATCTGTTCTTTTGTCAGCATAGCACGTTTTCCGCTTGTTTGCAACACAGGACCTGCAAATGACGGCGCCGAAAATGTGGGAAGCAGAAAACTTTTTGCCTTCCATGTATAACCAGCTGAGAAGTCGTCCACAATAAAGCTGTCACCCAGAAGCGGCACATGCCGCACGGGAAATCGGCCTGCCGCTGGCCGGAAAGCGGCTGCCGCGTCACAGACGCGGCGTGGAGGTAACATGAAAAAACCAATGAAGGATCGCATGGGCGACTTCATGGCGGGAAAGGGCTTTTACATAGTCCTGTTCCTGTGTGTCGCCACAATCGGAATTTCGGGCTATTATCTCTTTTCCAGTGTCACATCTAACCTCAATCCCACTGAACTGGGGACCCAGGTGGCTGGACAGATTCAGGTAACAGTGACGCCATCAGCTGCGCCAGCCATCACACCTGCGGCCACGCCGGCCGCCACACCCACCCTTACTCCAGCGCCGCCCGTCCTCAGCGCCACCCCGGCGCCCACCCAGCAGCCAGCCGCCGCAGTGCCCTCTCAGGCTGTGGTTCAGCCGGAGCCCACCCCCGCCGCGCTGGTCTTCACCTGGCCGGTGAAGGGCGAGATTTTGAGCGCCTTCAGTGTGGAGGCCTTGGCCTATGATGTCACCATGGAGGACTGGCGCACCCATCCCGGCCTAGACATTGCCGCGGACCCAGCCATTCAGGTCCGTGCTGCCGCGGCGGGAACCGTCGCCGCTGTGGAGCAGGATCCCCTCATGGGAACGGTGGTTGTCATCGACCACAGCGATGACTTGAGAAGTGTCTACGCCAATCTGGACCCGGAGACCGCCGTCTCTGTTGGGGACAGTGTCTACACCGGGGATACCATTGGTCAGATCGGTACCACCGCCATCGCAGAGAGCGCCCTGCCCTCCCATCTGCACTTTACCATGCTGAAAAATGACCTGCCTACTGACCCCATGGATTACCTGCCCAGCAGGACCTAAAATCCGCTCGGCCCGCTCGCGCCCCAGTCTTTTGGCTGGGGCGTTTCTCTTTTGATGGGGGTGTTAGACCACCTTTTTGCTGTACCGGAAGGAATTCTAGGCCTTGCTTGAAAATAGAGAAATTGCCGTATTTTTCCCTCCCCCAGTTCCCCCAGTCCAGCATAGCTGGACTGGCCTACGCTACAAATGTGCCACTGGCACATTTGCTTTACGCTGCGGAGGCAAAAAGCACAGGAATCCTGGGTGGATTCCGAGCATTTTTAACGCAGCAGCTCCTTGTTCTTGGTGAAAAAGACGGTAAATTCGATTTTTCAAACAGGCCCTAATCTTAAGATTTCCGTAAGAACTTGTCATTTGTTTGTTGTTGTATTCTCTCCAAGCTGTGCTACAATGATAAACGGGAATCCATGATTTAGGAGGATAACAGACATGTCGGAACAGCAGACGCCCGTATTGGAAAAAACCTCTGCCGGCGCGGCCGGTACTGCGGAGCCTGCGGCCACGCCCGCCCAGAGCGGCGGCGTTCCGCCTGCGGCGCCAATTGAACAGCCTTCAAAACCGGCGAAGCCCCCGAAACGCCGGCGGAAGAAACGGATTGGCAATCTCATTGCCGCCATTTTGGCCGTGGTCTTGTTAGGGGGCGGCGGCTATGCGACCTGGTACTTTGTCTTCCGGGAGGCCCCGGCGGAGCAGGGGGAGATCCTCACCGGAGAGGTCATGCTCGGCTCCATCTCCAGTACCGTGGAGGGCAGCGGACTTGCCACCGCCAAGGACTCGGCCTCTCTGGCCGCCACCACCACGGGAAAGATCGTCACCCTCAATGTCTCCGAGGGAGACGAGGTCAACGAGGGAGACGTGCTCTATGTCATCAGCACCCGCAACGAGGAAGAGGAGCGGGCCAAGGCCGAGCAGGAGCGGATCGAACGGGAACAGAAGGCCCTCCAGGAGCGCCAAGAGCAGGAACAGCGGGAACGGCAGGAGCGGGAACAGCGGGAGGAACGGGAGAAACGCTACCAAGAGCAGAAGGAAGCGCGGGACAAGGAGATCGCCAAGGCCACCAAGGAGTACAACCGCCTGCTGGAGGATCTGGCCGAGCTGAACGACAGCCGTAAGGACTTAACCCTCACCGCCCCTTCAAACGGTAAGCTCACCGAGGTTAAGACGATTAAAATTGGAGACGACCTCACCAATGGAGATGTGGTGGCCAAGCTGGTGGATGACACAACCCTCCGGCTCCACCTGTACTATAATTACATCTATGAGAACGATATCACGGTGGGACAGACCGCCGAGTTCTCTATCCCGGCAGTAATGCAGACCTTCCCCGGCGTGGTGGAGGCGGTCAATAAGGTCAGCCGTATTTTCCCCGAAGGCGGCTCCGGCTTTGAGGTGGTTTTAACCATGGAAAACCCCGGCACCCTCACCGCCGGGATGGACGCCTCCGCTGCCCTCACCGGGGCCGACGGCGCGCCCATCTACCCCTATGAGAGTGGAAAGCTGGAATATAATTCCGTCACCGAGCTCAAGGTCAAGATTGACGGCCCTCTGGCGACCTCTAATCTGCTGAACTATGCCGCGTTTAAGACCGGCGATACCATACTGACCCTGGGAGACCGGGAGCTTGTCAAAAAGCTGAAGGACAAGCAGGAGGAGATCGACGATGCCGCCGAGCGCCTGGCGGAGCTGAAGGAGCCCATCGAGATGGAGCCGATCCCCACCCCCATTCCCACCATCGCACCCATCCCCACCCCCACGCCCAAGCCTGAGCAGACGGAGTTTGTCATCACCGCTCCCATCTCCGGCAAGGTCTTCTCCTGCGCCCTGGAGCTCAACCAGGAGATCAAGGCGGGAGATCCCACCGTCACCATCTCCAATACCACGACCATGAGCGTAGAGCTGTCGGTGGATGACCGGAATATCCGGTATGTCTCGGTAGGCCAGCCCATCGACCTGAGCGACTATGAGGGCAACATGTACATGGGGCTTGTGGAGAACATCGATCTCAATGGAAAGAGCGAGAACGGCATGACCATCTACCCGGTCAAGGTGACGGTGGACAATGCCGACGGCAGTCTGGTTAATGGCGTCTATTTGAATTATAACTTCGTAGCCAGCCAGAGCACCGACTGTCTGACCGTCCCTGTCCAGGCGGTCAACTCGGTGTCTGATGCAGAGGGGAATTTAATCAGCGCCGTTTACCTCAAGGCGGATACTCCGCCGGAGAATATGGTAGAGATGCCGGAGGAGCTCTTGAGCACCATCCCGGAGGGCTTCTACCCTGTGCCTGTGGAGATCGGCCTGTCCGACGTGACCAATGTGGAGATCAAGTCCGGCCTCAACGAGATGGACGTGGTCTTCCTGGGCTACCAGCGGACTGACCAGATGATGTATGGCTAGCGCCTGGAGGACGGCAGGAACGGGAGTTGATACAGCTTGCTCATAGACATCAAGAATGTGTTTAAAATCTACAATGAGGGGATGGAGAACGAGGTCCGGGCGCTGGCCGGCGTCTCTCTGCAAATCGACCGGGGGGAGTTTGTGGCGATTGTGGGACAATCGGGTTCCGGTAAGTCCACCCTAATGAATATTTTAGGCTGTCTGGATATCCCCACCTATGGGGACTACAACCTGGACGGAACTGATATCACAGAACGTACCGATAAGGAGCTCTCCCACATCCGAAACAAGGAGATTGGCTTTATCTTTCAGGGCTTTAACCTAATCCCCGCCCTTTCGGCCTACGAGAATGTGGAGCTGCCCCTCATCTACCAGGGGATCCGGTCTGCCGAGCGGGAGGAACGGGTGATGGATGCCCTGGAGCGGGTCAACCTGGCCGACCGCTGTGAGCACAAGCCCACCGAGATGTCGGGCGGCCAGCAGCAGCGGGTGGCCATCGCGCGGGCCATCGCCACCCATCCGCCTATCATTCTGGCCGACGAGCCCACCGGCGCCTTGGACTCTAAGACCGGCATTCATGTGCTGGATATTCTCCGGCAGCTCTACCGGGAGGGGACGACCATCATCCTCATCACCCACGACAACGGAATCGCCGCCGCCATTCCCAGGGTCATCCGCATCTCGGACGGCGTGATCCTCTCCGACCAGCATCAGGAGGTGGACTGGCTTTGAATTTATTGCAATCCCTGAAATTGGCCCTGAAATCAATCGCCGCCCGAAAGGGCCGGACCTTTTTGACCATGCTAGGCATCATCATCGGCCTGGCCTCGGTGATCACCCTGGTCTCCTATGCCAAGGGACAGATGAAGGAGATCATGGAGTATTACGAGAGCATGGGTTCCAACCAGATCCAGATCAATGCCCAAAAATGGGGGCCGGGGGGCAATAATGTCTTTGATGAGCTCTACGCCTACTGTAAGGGGCTGGAGGACCTGGTGGAGGGGGTCACCCCCAATGGGACCACCTGGGGGACCATTAAATACGGCGCCCGCACCTCTGACTCCATGGACTGGCAGCCCCAGATCTATCTGGGCAGTGATCAGTGGGCCAAGTGCAACAACTTCACCATTGGATTGGGCCGGGATCTGGCTTATCTGGATGTCAAGGCGGAGCACCAGGTCTGTGTCCTAGGCTCCAAGGCCGCCGAGCTTTTCTTTGACTACGCCAACCCTGTAGGCCGCTCCGTTACCATCGGCGGCGTCCCCTTTCAGGTCATCGGGGTCTACGCGCAGAAGGATTTCTCCGGCAATGAGTACTCCCTGGACAACGTGATCTGCATCCCCTATACCACCAACCGCGCCCTTACTGCTGCAGGGGGGACCTATGTCTCCATGGACAGCTTTGTAGTCAAGGCCAAGAGCAAGGAGGCCTCTGGCAAAGCAGTCACCCTGCTAGAGGGATTCCTCAAAGGACTGATCGGCGACCCCAACTCCATGGAGACCAGAGGCTGGTATAATGTCTACGACTCCAACCAGGGGATGGACTATGCCAACAACGCCTCAAGAGAACAGCAGGCCCTTTTAGGCGGCATCGCCGCCATCTCGCTTTTGGTGGGCGGCATCGGTATCATGAACATCATGCTGGTGACAGTCACCGAGCGCACCCGTGAGATTGGTATCCGTAAGGCCATTGGCGCCGAGCGTAAGAGCATCATTGTCCAATTCCTCATCGAGGCCTGCATGATCTGCGGGATCGGCGGCATTTTGGGCATTTTAATCAGCTTCCCCGCCACCTGGATCTACTGTAAAATGCAGCTGGGGTATCTGGTCCACCCGGATCCAAGCATCATGGCGGGCGCCGCGGCTGTCTCAGTGCTGCTGGGCATCCTGTTTGGGATGTACCCCGCCATCAAAGCCTCCGGGCTCCAGCCGGTGGTGGCCCTGCGGGCAGAGTAGTGTGCCGGCTGTTGTCAGCGCAGTGGAAACACAAACCGTCTTGCACGGTTTCAACTGTAGTGACGATACATCAGCACGCATGATATCAGCGGAGAGGAGAACGTACTTATGAAGATCAAACGACTGTGGGCAGGCTGTCTGCTGCTGGTCCTGCTGCTGGGGCTGATCCCCGCTCCAACCGCCCTGGCGGCGGGGGGCGGATTCTACGATATCAGTGACCCAAAGGTCGCAGAGGCCGCCGAAATTCTCCAGCTCCTTGGTGTGGTGGAGGGAACTGGAAGCCATACCTTCCGACCCGGCGCCACCTTGACTAGGGCGGAGTTCTGCAAGCTGGCCATTGAGATCATGGACCGGGGCAGTCAGGAGCCCGCCCAGCGCAGCCGTACCATCTTTCGGGACGTCGGCCCCACCCACTGGGCCAGGGGCTATATCAATCTGGCCACCTCTATCACGCTGTCTAACGGCGGCTCTGGAGGAGAGGAGGACACCGCCGGTGATCGCCTGATCATGGGGGTGGGTAATGGCAGCTTCGAGCCGGACCGGCCCATCACCGCCGGGGAGGCAGTGGCCATTCTCCTGCGGATTTTGGGGTACAACAACCAAGATGTAGGGACCGGGACGTACTGGTATGACGGCTATATGAGCCTTGCCCACTCGAAAAAGCTGCTGGACGGCCTCACACTGACGGGACAGGACAGCCTTACCAGGGGACAATCCGCCCTTCTATTGTATAATCTGTTGTTTACTGGGAAAAAAGGGGCGATTAATGAGGACGATATCTATTTAAAATCCGATCTAAAGGGCTCTGTCACCAGTGATCAGCTGATTCTCCTGTCGGTGGAGCTCCCAGAGACTGGGAGCAATACCAATACCGTTCTGAGACTCTCGGACGGCAGCTCCTACCAGACGGAACGCACCACCCTCTCCAGCTGGCTGGCCGGGACACGAGGAAAGCTCGTCCTGGACGCGTCCCAAAAGGTGCTGGCCTTCCTTCCGAGGGAGGAGGACACCATCCGGCAGGTCAGCGTACTGGGCCAGGTTGAGGCCAATAAACTCCCACTGGCAGGCGGCGATTCTCTCAGTATTCGGGAGGATACGAAAGTATGGAAGAGCGGGGAGGATGTGTTTGATCTCTATAAAAATGTCTGGCTCGACCTCTACACTGGAACCCCCTTGACCCTCTGCTATGGCGGGGACGGCAAGCTCGCCTATATCTTCATGCCCAGCTCCTCTGAGGTCAGCGATACTGTCATGGTGGCCCGCTCCAAACCCAATGGCGTCAATCCCTTCGGCGCCCTCATCGGCGGGGATACCGGGTATCAAATCTATAAAAACGGCGTTCCCGCCACAGTAAATGACATCTGCCAGTATGATGTGGCCACCTATGACCGAGGGGCGAAGATCTTAAATGTCTCTGACTTGCGGCTCACGGGCCGC
>JAAWBF010000105.1 GCA_022792555.1 Oscillospiraceae bacterium | reverse complement strand
GGCCCTGCGCCTTACAACCCCGCGCACCCTCAGCTTGGAACAGTGCCTGGAATTTCTGGCTGATGATGAGCTGCTGGAGGTGACGCCGGAAAACCTCCGCCTGCGCAAGCGGATACTGGATCATTCCGAGCGTATGAAGGCCCTCAAGGGTGGAAACAAATAGCGGATCAGTCTGTCCTGTTCGCTTTGGCGGATTGATTCTTATGCGAAAGGTCCAGTCATGGCAGTCGATCCTTGCACGATATTTAATCGGTGCAGGTTCGATGGGGGAGCTGTGCTATTCCTATTTGGAATATTTATGATTTAATAATACTCTATGTATCCGTAAAAACAGGAGCGGTATGGCCTATTGGCGATACCGCTCCTGTTTCTCATAGCAGCCTTAAAATAACTGCGGACCATGCTGTCTCCCCTCCCTGACGGGAAGGGGAGACAGCATGGGAAGGTTCAGCAATTGGTAATTAGGGATAGACAATGATCAGCTCGTCGGCCTTGCCCCAATCCTCATCATTGATGGTGTAGACCCCAAGGGAATTCTTCTCCACCCGGATGGGGAGGATCTGGGCGGGCAGATAGGCGGCCTGGGCGAGCTTTTCCTCGGTCAGCTGGAAGATAATACGCCCATACTCCTCGCTGTACGCCTGATAGCCGGCCTCGTCCATGGCATTGACCTGCTCTTGGGTATACTTATTGAAAAATTCAACCATGGGCGCATAGGTCTCCAGGGCATCGCCCACCTGCTGCATGACATTCAGCGGGGTAATCTGCACCTTGACCTCAAAGCTGCCGTCTCCCTTATCGGTGACGCCGGTGATGAGGTAGGTGGATTTGGCGCTGATCTTCTTTTGCAGCTCGATGGCCTCCTGACGGAAGGTCTCGCTTGCGTCGTCAATGGAGTCGAAGATGTCCCAATAATAGAGGAAGAGATCCGCGCTGATCTCCATACCGTCATCATAGGCGGCCTGAGCGCGTGTGGGGTTGCTGCCTACCATATCCAGATAGGCTTGGGTCCACTTGCCCAGATAGATCTCGTCCAAGTTGCCCTTGACCAAGTTGATGGCGTCATCCGATGTGATGGGGGCGCTCTCCTGCTGGGAGGTCAGAACCACAGTTGTGGTGGACGCTCTCCACTCCACCGCCAGGTTCAGCGCGTCAGCCACCGCCCGGACGGGCAGATAAGTAGTCCCGGCCACCGCGAAGGGCTCCACTACCTTGCCATCGGCATCGGTGAGGAGGAGCCGGTTTCCATTCAGGGAGACCTGAATGTTGCTGTAATCTGCCTGGAGGGTCTGGCTGCCCTTCGTCCCGGCAGGCGGGGTCTGGGTGGTGCTGGTGGTCTTTGCACCGCCGGAGGTCAGCTGGACTGTGCTGGTGGTGCTGTTCCAATTCACCCCAAGGCCCAGCGCACCGGCTACCGCCCGAACGGGCAGATAGGTGGTGCCAGCCACGGCGAAGGGCTCTACCTTCTTGCCATCGGCATCGGTCAATTGAAGATAAGCGCCGTTCAACATGACTTTGATGTTGTTGTAATCCGCCTGAACGGACCGGGTACCGGTGATGGCGCCTGCCGGAAGAACCAGCGCGAGGGCCAGCGCCAGTGTCAGAAGCATACTGCTGCCTCTGCGCAGGATAACTGTTCGCATGATAAAATACACTCCTTTTCCAAAATTAATCCAATTCTATTTTACCATCTATAATTCCTGCTGTAAAGTCCCTATTCCTTAGAAAAACCATTGGAAAGCTCCATGTTTCTTGTTTATAATATTACCCCCTGATACAGCACTTCTATTTTCCTACATCAGGGGGCTGATTGATGTGTTGTGATTACTCTGGCAGGGTAAAAAAGTCGTGCAGGCGGTTGGATTTGTCGAAAATGTTGTTGTACAACAGCTGCCGGTAGTCGTTGAGGGCGGCTTGGGCCTGAGCAGACAGGAATTTCCTGTCGTTGGTCCATTGACCGGTGCTCTCCTGATAGCCGGCGGTATTGATCACGGGCAGGATCTGGGACAGGTGGTCCAAGAACTGCTGGTAGCCGGTGAGCGGCAGGTTGGCGGTCTTAGCCAGCAGGGTGGACAGATAGTTGATGGACAGCTCCACACCGTCGGCCTCCGGGATGTCATAGTTTGCCCAGATAAGAAAAGGGACCATTCGCTTGCGCTGGGCGGAGGCGGGATCCAACTCTTCATCCAAGCCGCCCAGAGCCTTTTGATAGTAGGTGGTGGAGACCTGAGGCTGATGATCGCCAAACATGAGAATCATTGTAGGCTCCTCCACGTTGGAGAAGTATTCAATCAGATGTTCAAACGCTTTATCACTCTCATAGAGTACCGATAAGTACTGGTTGACCGTGGGAAACTGGCCGGCATAGTCTCCGGTCAGCCAGACATTCCGCTCCAAATTGGTCCAGGGCAGGTCATACCCGCTGTGGTTTTGCATGGTCACATTAAAGAGGAAGAGTTTCTCACCGGGGGCTTTCTGCTCATACTGGTCAATGAGGACCTCATAGTTGCGCTGGTCGGAGAGATAGCCCCGGATGAGGTCTTCCTCCGTGTGGGGGAAGGCATCCAAAAACAGGGCCTGGTCAAAGCCCAAGTCCTCATACACCGGGACCCGGTTCCAGCCGGAGGCGTAGTAGGGGTGCATGGCGGTGCTCCGGTAGCCCAGGGAATTGAGCTGACGCACCAGGGAGGGGTCATCCTTGGAGACATACATGTGATAGGGGACTACCCCAGTGGGCAGAAAGGCGGTGGTATTGCCCGTCAAGAACTCATATTCGGAGTTGGCGGTGGTGCCGCCAAAGACCGAGGAGTAGGCGTAGCCCTTGACAGTGTTTTCGGTGAGGGAGTGCCAAAAGGGCATCCAGTCCTGATTGGCCTCGGTCCCTGGGATAACCCCCAAATCGGAAAAGGACTCGTTCATAATCGCAATTATGTTTACCGGTGTGACAGGTTCTGTTCCCATCCCGGAGACGGGGACCGCGTCTCCGGGATAGTCTGACCGCAGAGCGGTCAGACTGCTCTTGCCGTACCCGGCAGGCGGAGTGATTCGGCTGTTGCGCAGGCAGACCGAGAAATTAAGCGCCAAGCCGTTGCCCCGTGTGGTCCACATAGAGGGCTCAATACCCGCCCGATCCAGAAAGTCGGTGCAGAAAAAGAGGATTAGAAAGCTGCCAGAGGCCAGGATAGCCGGAATGGCCAGCCGCAGGCTGGGCCCCCGCCGGCCATGCTCTTTGGGCAGAAGCGCACTCACCAGCAGACACAGCAGGAGAATCAGCCCGGTAAAAACCTGGGTCTGGTCCGGGGTATAGTCATAGCTGCCCGCTACATTTAAGGCGGTACGCAGGGTGACAAAATCGGCGGGGAAGAGAGTCCGGCCCCGGAAGAAAATGGCGTACCGGTTGGCCATCCCCAGCACCCAACCCAAGAACATCCCCAGCCGCGCGGCCAGATCCCGGCGGCCTGTGAGAAAATAGAGGACTAGCAGACCGAGGTAGTACCAGACCAGGTTCAAGCCCAGCTGGAGGGCGGTAAAGCTCCCCCAAGGGTGGTTGTAGTTGAGGATCTCCACCAAGCTGTAGGTCACAAGCGGACTGGCCGCAAAGCAGAACCGGGAGAGCAGCAGGGCCAGCTGGGGGCGCACCGCCAGCTTGACAGAGACCAGCCCCCCCAACAGCAGCGCCCAGCATACCGCCCACTTGAAAGGATAGCCGTAGACCAGAAGCCCTGTTAATAGCAAGGCCGCAGTCACCCCCGCCCATACCAGTCCGTGGGGCCGCAGCATCAGCGGGAATCTGCGCGGGTTTGCCTGCCGCAAGATATTTGTCGCCATGGGTTTTGTTCTCCTCCCTTAGCAAATAACGCCCTGGCGGATTCACAGGGCTTTTGAATTCTCCTGTGTATCATACGCCAAAACACCCCTTGCCGCAAGGGGGAGGGACGGCAATGAAGGCAAATGTTATGAAATCTTAAAAGTTTTGAACACTACTGTTCTATGCCTGTTACCAAATTGTAACTTGAATGGAATCTCGTTTCACTATAACATTAAGAATCAAAGCTTTGGGGGAACAATCGAACTGCTGTGACATTGCGGTCTGCTGAGGACAGCGGCCCCTATGTATTATGGGATGCAACGACCGTAGAGGCCGATGTCCCCATCGGCCTGCTTTGATTCGTTTTTCTCCACAGAAGGGAAGCCCAAGCCGGCGATTTAGAACCCGCCAGAGGTGTTATATGTCAGATATATCAAAAAGAGAACACAGCGCGCACATTACCTATTTTGATTTTCTTCGGACCATTGGGATGTTCAGCGTAATTTTCATGCACACCGCCGCCGGTCTGCTCCGGGGCGCAGTCAATATGCAGTGGTGGCTCCTCAACTTCTGCACCAGCTTTGCGTTTACTGCCGTCCCGCTGTTTCTCATGATGTCCGGCTATCTTGTGCTCTCCAGCCGCAAGACCCTGGATGTCACCTTTTTATGCAAAAAGCGCCTGCCGCACCTGCTGGTTCCCCTGGCTGGCTGGACGGTGCTTGCAATTCTGCGGGGTCTGCTGCTGGAAGAGAACCTGACCCTGCGGACCTTTCTCTCCCGGCTGGTCAAGTCGTTTAATGAGCCTGCCGCAGTCCATTTTTGGTATATGTACCTCATGATTGCCCTGTATGTCATATCCCCTATTTTATACGGCGGCCTCCATTCCCTTGACCGGAGAGGACATCTCTATGTCGCCGCCCTGCTGGCTTTTGTGACCGTACAGACCATGCTTACCGCCCTCCTGCCCGATCGATGGGACAAGCTTGTAGCCTTCGATCTGGCCTTCAAATTAAAGATTTTCGGGGGCCATCTGTGTACCTTCGTGCTTGGCTACTACCTAGGGGGTCTAAAGCACAAAATCCCCAACTGGCTCCTGGCTTCAGGCGCCCTGTCCCTATGGATGATTATCAGCCTTGGAACCTACTGGCTGACCGTCCAAAAAGGCGAGTATACCTCCACCTTTCAGAGCCAGAGCGCCGGTTTTGAAGTCGCGCTTGCCGCCTGTATCTTTTTGCTCTTCCGGCAGAATGCCAGGCCGTCCGCCTTTTTCCGCTGGGTTCCCGTGGTCCCCCTCTCTCTGCCCATCTATCTTATGCACAACCTGCTGCTCGCCGCGTTTCAAACGGCGGGACACTTTCCCCGTGGCTTTTTTAGTACGGTCCGTATGACAGCGGTCAACGCGCTGCTCTGCTTCCTCGCCGTTAAGACGGCGGCGACCATCAAGCCGCTCTGCTATCTGTTTACAGGAATGCACTATCAAGCTGCCTGCCAGAGCTGTAATTGGGTCTTTACCTATCGGAACATCAAAAGCTGGCTCCAGAGACAATAGCGCTTTTACCGGCCTCCACCTCCAAAAGAGGTGGAGGCCGTCAGTGTGTCGAAAAAGTGCAAGCACTTTTTCGAATGGGTTTGTTACTGAATTGTAACTTGCTTTCTATCCACTTCAATTGTAGTATATTGATACTACTTCAATCGAAGTGGATATTGCTTTTGGGGGAACATAATCCACCTGAAAAGGATCTGATCGTATGAAACGGCTGCCCGATACAGAATTAAAGGTCATGAAAGCTCTATGGGCCTGCGGAAAGGACACGCCCCGTGCCGCGCTGGAGGGCCGGCTGATCTCCTGCGGCTGGGCCGCGAACACAGTAAACACCTACTTAGCCAGGCTGGTGGACAAGCAATATGTCTCGGTCCGGCGGGTTGGAAAGAGCAACCTCTATACCCCCCTGGTCAGCCAGGAGGACTACCTAGCCTTTGACAGCCGTCAGGTTCTCTCCCAGCTGTATGGCAGTTCTCCCCGCGCTTTTGTCGCCGCCCTGGCTCGGAGCGGCCTGTCCCAGAAGGATGTCCAGGACCTGCGGACACTGCTGGATGAGTTGAGCAGAGGCGGAGCCAATGACTGACTTCCTCACCCGGCTGGGCGCTCTGACGCTGGGCGGAACGGCGGCGATTCTGCTTTTAGGGGGCCTCTTTTGGCTGACCTGCACCCGCTACGCCGCCTGCTGGCGGTGCTGGTGCTGGCTACTGATCTGCCTGCGGATGGCTCTCCCGTTCTCCCTCGTACAGCCGATCCCTACCCGGTCCATGCCCGTTCAAATTTCCCTCCCCACCGACCGGGTTGTCTACCAAACCGGGCAGCTTCCGCCGACCGCTCCTGATCCAGGGGGGCCGCCCATTCCGGCCTCTGCTGAGGCGGAGAACCACACCGCCCCTTCTATACAGGCCAGGTTTGTGCTGACCCGTTCCGGGCTGGTCTTTCTCCTGTGGCTGGCCGGAGCGGCTGTGGTACTGATCGGACAGCTCAGGCGGTATGGGACCTTTTTGCGCTATCTGCGGCGTTGGACAGAGCCTGTCACCAAGGAAGCCATCTTGCAGCAGTTCCAGAGGACAGGTGCACAGATGGGCTTACAGCGCCTGCCTCGTCTCTTAATCTGTCCGGGCCTGTCCGCCCCCATGCTGGCCGGGCTCCTGTGTCCCTATCTCCTCCTTCCCTGGGAGGAGCTTGACCCTGCCCAGCTGCACAGTATTCTCCTCCACGAACTCACCCACTACCGCCGCCGGGATATTTTCTTCAAGGCGCTTGTGCTGTGGGTCTGCGTCCTGCACTGGTTCAATCCCGCCGTATGGTGGATGGCCCGGCTGGTGGAACAGGAGCTGGAGCTGGCCTGTGACGATGCCGTTTTGGTCTATCTGCCCGCCGGGGACCGGGTAGTCTATGCGGAGACCATCCTGAAGGCGTCCGGACAATAGCAAGCTTCAAATGGACGGACACCGCCTTCTCTCCTCCCAGAAATTGAAAACCCTAAGAGGTGATCTCGATGAAAAAGCCGCCGAAAACCTATCTGTCAACCGCCCTGTCCGGCTCGGCCAGGGAGACGGCGCTGCGCCTGCGCAATCTGTTCCAGGGGGAGCGCAGACGTCCAAACGGCGCAATACTCCTGCTGGGCGGACTGGTTTTCCTGCTGTTTGGATCTCTGGTCTCCTGCCAGGCGCAGGCGGCAGTAGAACCGCCGCCCCAGACCTGCCCGCCGGAGTATCAGTCTTACGCCGCCCTCCCCAGTACCGATGTGGACGGAGACGGGGCGATGGATACAGTCCTCGCCTTTGCCGCCTGGGATGAGACATCCCTGGGCACAACCACCGTTCAAGTGACCCTGAGTGACGGGACCTGTCTGGAGCGACGGTGGGAGGAGGGTTCCTATGTCAGCCTCCAGGCCGCGCCCCTTCTGGGCGCCGGGCAAAACGCCATTGTCTTGGAGCGGGGGAGCCGGGGCAGCAACTACGGTGCGGCTTCCCTCTCAGTTTTTCAAGTGTCCGGCGGAGTTCTGGAGGAGGCGCTGACCTTGGATGGATCAGCGGAGGAGACGTTGGGTCTTGCAGAGGTGTCCGGCGCCGAGGCCGCCGTTATAAACGGCACTTGGGCCCTTCGGGTCCCCGCCCTGGTGGACAAGTGGCACTCGCCGGAGTGGCACACCTTCCGCTGGACAGGGACGGCGTGGGATCATACCACAGACGGCTATTTTACCGACCTGCTGCCCATTACCGTCTCTCAGGGGCGGACCTTGACCCTGGCGTTTCGGGGCCGGAGGACGGATGGGTCCTACAGCCGTCTGATCTATGACCAGATTCAGGTCCTTGATGGGGAGAAGCTGATCCAGACCATCACGGAGGCGGACGTCGTATTAGATGACCGCTATCTCTTTGATGGCTTTCTTGCCTGGGACATGATCGAGATCCGGGATGTCAATTTTGACAGTGCGGAGGATTTCGGACTTCTCTGCGGCTCTACCTATAACGGTCCTATCTGCTGGTTTGTGTGGGACGAGACTACGGAGCAGTTCCGGCACAGCTTCTTTTCCGCCCTCGGCCTGGCTCTGGACGAGAAAAAACAGCAGCAGATTGATACCTGGAGCGATGGCAATTTGGGGACCGATTCCTATGTCTACACCTATGATGAACAGGGCGAACGGGTCCTAACCGACAGCTACCGTATGGAACACCAATGAAAACAGCAAGAGGCCGCCCGACTGAGCGGCCTCTTGTTGTGTCAATTTAAGCCAGCGCTATGTCTTCGGCAAAATAATGACTTTCGTTGCGGCGGTCGAATGCCTGGGCGATGGTCTCGATATGTTCGTGGAACCACTGGGCCAGGGCCTGCACAGAGTAGGTCTCATCCTCCCGGTAAAGCGGAAAGGTATCAGGCAGAGCTAGAGAGATGGTCTCGGCCTTTTTTGCATACTCTCGGAAGCACACCCAGGCCCCCTTGTAGAAGTCGTAGCACTTTTTTTGATCCCACAGCCCTACCGTCCAGTTAAACCGTTTCGTGATCAGGGCCAGCGCCCGGTCCGGGTCGGTGTAGGCCCAGCAGCGGATCAGAGCCCCTGTATAGCTCAGGTCGTTGCGGTCCCGGTCCGCTTTGCGGTAGAGCTTGCTTGCCAGGGGGACCGCCCGGTCCAGCTCACGCCGGTCTAGGGCGTCCTCCAGATAGGCCAGCCAGTAGCGCTGGGGGGTGTCGCTGCAAAACCGGATGCGGCCCGCCTCCATGGGCTTTGCGTACTCGTCCGCGGCCGCCCGATCCCCGATGAGTAGGCTCATCCTCACCGCGTTGCTCCGCTCGCAGGCCCGGCAGTCGGACAGGCCGTCCCGGCCTGTCTTCCAGAATTTTTGGAAATACGCAAAGGCCTGTTTTTTGTCAACATACTGCCAAAACTGGCACATCTGCCACCAGTACGTACGCAGTCCGACGTGGTACTCCTTGACCAGGCCGTAAAACCGGTCCATCAGCGCCTCCCACTGCTCCTTGGGGATCTGGGGCAGGGAGACGATGGGATCCAGCCCCATCTGGGTGATCATCAGGTACATCTCCGCCGCGCCGTCCCTGGAGCGTTCAAACAGCACGTCAGCATGGTCCGCGAAAATGGCGGCGAACTCGGCGGCCACAGGCATGGCCTTGGGCGGGTCGTCGTGAAAGGTGGCCTGACAGGCATAATCATAGCGTAGCAGCAACCGCCAGTAGTGGTCCCCAGCCTCATCGGCCTGCCGGATAGCCTCCGACAGGGCGGTGAGCTTGGGCATCCCGTTGGGCAGTCTGTCAAGGACACGGTAAACCACGTCTCCATTAAATTTTTTCTTTGCCATAAGAGCAGTCCTCCTGGTATTCAATTGTCCGTCATTTTTGTTGAAAATTTCTCTTGTAAATCCAGCGAAAAAAGCTATGATAATCCTGCATTGATTCTATATAACATATGGGGAGGAATCACGGATGTCCTATCACTATTTGTTAGATTTGGCTTTGATTTTATTAAGTACCAAGCTGTTGGGAATTGCCACAGGAAAATTTCAAATGCCCCGGGTGGTGGGCGCGCTGCTGGCCGGGCTGATATTGGGACCCGCAGTACTGAACATCCTGTCGGAAACTGAATTCCTTTCCCAGTTAAGCGAACTGGGTGTGATTGTGATTCTTTTCACCGCCGGAATGGGCACCGACCTGCGGGAGCTACGTGGCGCTGGAAAAGCGGGCTTTTGCGTGGCGCTGTGTGGTGTGCTGGTGCCCATGCTTATGGGTATGGGCTTTGGCTGGCTGGCGGGAGAACTGGGCTGGCTGCCGGATAATACCTGGTTGGAAAACGTTTTCCTGGGCACGGTGCTTACCGCCACTTCTGTGAGCATTACGGTAGAGACCCTCAAGGAGCTGGGGCGCCTGGATACCCACGTTGGCAGCACAATACTGGCCGCCGCACTCATTGATGACGTCCTCGGTCTGGTGGCTTTGACCGTGGTGTCCAGCATGGCAGGAGATGGAAGCGGCCTGCTGCTGGTACTGCTGAAGATTACGTTGTTTTTTCTCTTTGCCATCGCCGCCATATGTGGAGGCATTTGGCTGTTTCGCCGGATGATCGCCCTTGCCCACCAGAAGAACCTCCGGCGCTACCCGGTCTTCGCCTTTGTGCTCTGTCTGCTGCTGGCCTACTGTGCGGAGGAGTTTTTTGGTGTGGCCGATATTATCGGGGCTTTTGTCGCAGGACTAGTGGTAGCCTGCACCCCTAAGGCCGACTATATCCGCTCGAAATTCGAGCCCTTGAGCTACCTGCTGCTGACGCCGGTGTTTTTCGCGGGAATCGGCATCAAGGTGGAGCTGCCCCAGCTGAACGGAAGCCTGGTCGCGTTCTCCCTGCTGCTTCTGGCGGTTGCGATTCTGTCCAAAGTGATTGGCTGTGGGCTGGGGGCCAGACTGTGCGGCTTCGACAGGACGGAATGTCTCCAGGTGGGCGCCGGCATGGCCTGCCGGGGGGAGGTGGCACTGATCGTGGCCAACCGGGGCCTGTCTATGGGCGTGCTTGGCCAGGCTATGATGACCCCTATTGTGATCACAGTGGTGGGCTGTGCGGTGCTGACGCCGATCCTGCTGAAGCTGTGTTTTAACGGGCAGTCCAAGGAACCAGCCGCCAACAGCGCGCTCGCTGATCGCTACCACAAGGCCGAACAGCTGGAGCTGATGTCCGATGAAATGCTGGGCAAAGGCAGAACGTCTCATGATGGCAGTGCTCAGAAAGAGTAATAGAATCCTTACTTGTCTCCACCCCCCGGAAGGGGGGGGAGACATTATCAATGCAGGCTCCCGGCCGCCGCGGCCAGATCTCTGGCGAAAAAGTCCGCCTGATTGCGCTGGTCAAAACGCGTGCCGATCTCCGCGGCCTGTTGATGGAACCAGTCGGCCAGGACAGAGGCCACATATTGCCCGGCTTTCTGATAGAGTGGGAAGTCTTCTGGCAGGTCCAGCGTGACCTGCTCCCTCCGTCGGGCGGTCTGTTGAAAGCAGATCCAGGCGGCCTTATAGAAGTCGTAGAGGCTCTTCTGATCCCACATCCCAAAGGTCCACACCAGGCGGCGGGAGAAGAGGGACAGCGCCCGGTTCGGATCGGTAAAGCTCCAGCACCGCAGTACCCCGCTGACATAGCTCAGATCTCGCCGGTCCCGGTTCCCCTTGCAGGCCAGTTTTTCCGCCAGGGGCGCGGCCTCGTCCAGGTCTCCCCGATCTAGGGCGTCCTCCAGATAGGCCAGCCAGAGGGACTGGAACGAGCTCTCGCAGGGCTCTATCTCATAAGTAATCAGGGGCTTGGCGTACTCGTCCGCCTTGGCCCGATCCCCCAGCCGCAGATAGAGCAGGGCCCCGCGTGCGTGCATACAGGCCATGCAGTCAGATATCTCATCCTCCGGGGCCTGCCAGGCGGACTGAAGGCAGTCCAGAGCCTGGGTCTGGTCGATGTAGAACCAGCGGTTGAACAGCTCCCACCAGTAGTTCTGCTCACCCACGCCGAAGCGCCGGGTCAGTGCCCGGAAGCGCTCCAACAGCGTGTCATACTCCGCCAACGGGATCTGGGGCAGGCTCTGGACTGGGTTCAGGCCCATCAGGGCGAGGATCACATAGCCCCTCGGTCCATAGGACCCTAAAGCGTCCGGGTAGGCGTCATAAATGGCGGCGAACTCAGCGGCAACAGGCATGGCCTTGGGTGGGTCGTCGTGAAAGGCCGCCTGGCTGGCGTACTCCCAGCGGAAGCTGAGACGCCAAAAAGGGTCGTCCGCAGCGTCGGCCTGCCGGATGGCCTCGGCCAGGGCGTCCAGCTTGGCCCGTCCGTCTGGCAGGATATTGATCGTGGCCCGCAGACGCGGGCCGGAAAAAGGGGTATTCTCAAGCATTGCTACATGTTCTCCTCTCCGCTGGCATGGTCCAAAAGGGTCAGCAGGGCCTGGTTTAACACCTTCAGCTCTCCGCCCCGCAGAGGATACCCTCCAGCCAGCATGGCCTGCATGTACAGCACCTGGACCGCGCTCTCCAACAGGGCCGATTCGGTCAGCCGGGTCAGGCGGCGAATCAGCGGACTGTTTTGGTTGAGATAGAGGGTGGCCAGGGGCCGGGTCTCCACACTCTCCAGCAGGGAGGTCAGGGCCCCGGAGAAGATGCTCTTCTCCTCCTTGGCGGACTGGATCTGCCGCAGAAACTGGACTTCGCCGCTCACCGTGTAGAGGGCGGGCAGGTCGTGGGGGAGAAAACAGCGCAGGTCGGCCTGACAGTCAAAGGGCCTCAAGCTGCGGTCTGCAGCCTGGAGCAGCGCAAAGGCCCGATGCTCCTCCTCCGGTGTGGGGAGCTCCAGCACCACATCCATCTGGTCCTCTACCAGGGGGGCCAGGGGGAGCCGGTAGGTATGGGCCAGCTTTGCAATCAGCTCCTCGTCCGAGGTATAGCCTGTGCAGAGGAGCAGTTTCCCCTGGGCCAGGAAGATGGGTTTGAGCTGCTTGAATTTCGGGACAGAGCTGACCCAGGCCCCCTCCCCCGCCTTCTTGAGAGCGACGCCGGTCATAACACCTTCTGAGGTCTCAAAGGGCAGGTAGTCGATAAACAGCCGGAACAGCACCTCATCCCACACGGCCATGGATTTGATGGCCTCGACGTGGACCTCCACCAGACGGCGCAGCCGCTCCGGGTCGTCCCTGGCCAGATCGGCCAGATAGCGGCCCACCGCCCCGGAAAATTCCTCTCTCGCCTCCTCCAGGGCGCTGTCCTCGTAAAAATCCTCCCGGGAGGCCGTGGGGCGCAGGCCGCGGGTGTTTAAAAAGCACTGGAGGAAAAAGGCCCAGGCTGGCAGCAGAGTGTCCCCCTGCTCGGTGAGTAGCATCTGCTTTAAATAGATGCGGTGGCAGTTCTTAGCCGAGACGCTGGTCCGGTAGGGCAGTATGTAGGCCACACCGCTGATATGGGAGGTCTGGATGGGGATAGCGTCTAAAAACTCTTCCTCAAACAGCCACTG
Organism: Oscillospiraceae bacterium; assembly: GCA_022792555.1. Classification (GTDB taxonomy): domain Bacteria; phylum Bacillota; class Clostridia; order Oscillospirales; family Oscillospiraceae; genus JAAWBF01. The sequence goes on along the minus strand of JAAWBF010000105.1, from coordinate 650 downwards.
GCCGAAGGCCAGCAGCTGGCTGCGGCTGATGGCGGAAAAATTGTCCGGGATCTGGTTGATCCGCTCGTCCTCCCCCTCCAGATAGACCGGCACCGGCAGGGCCAGTCCGTAGTAGCGCACCAGATCCGCCACCGTCTGCCGCTGGAAATAGGATTCTGCCCCCAGCTTGGCGGTGAGGATGACGGAGGTCCCCGGCGGACAGTCCTCCAAGGGCTCCAGGGTATAGGTCCCGTCTGCATGGCCTGTCCAGACGTGGGCGGGGCCTCCCGCAGCCGGCCGGGTGTGGACCACAATGGAATCGGACACTAGGAAACAGGCCAGCAGACCGATGCCGAACCGTCCGATATAGTCCTCTGGAAGCGTGCCGTTGACCAGAGCCGTTTTTGAGGACTGCCCGATGACCGCCAGAAAGCGGTGGATCTCCCCCTCATCCAGCCCTGCGCCGTTGTCATGAAAGACCAGCTTGCGTCCTGGCGTCACTGAGATGGTGATCCGCCCTCTATGCCAGGCGGGTTCCTTCTTCTGCCGCAGGGTAATCGCATCCACTCCATTTTGCAGCAGCTCCCGCAAAAACACGTCTGGGCGCTTATAGAGATGGTTGGACAGCACGTCCAAAATTCCGCCCAGATTGACCTGAAAATGATAGCTCT
>JAAWBF010000104.1 GCA_022792555.1 Oscillospiraceae bacterium | reverse complement strand
GATGTGACCGCGGCCTATCCCGCCCTGCTCAAGGGCGCGTTCGGTTCTAAAAACGCCATCGGAGAGACCATCGTCAAAACCACCCCGCTGATCTTTACCGCCCTGAGCTATGCCATGGCCAAGCGCTGCGGTATGGTGAATCTGGGCGCCGAGGGCCAGCTCTACATCGGCGGCCTGTGCAGCGCAATCGTCGGCCTGTACTTAAACGTCCCGATGGTGCTTCACATTCCTCTGACCGTTCTGGCCGGCTTTATCGGCGGCGGCCTGTGGGGAATGCTGGCCGGCGCCCTGAAGATTAAATTCGGGGCCAGTGAGATGATCACCACGATCATGCTCAACTACATTGCAAACTACGTCATCAACTATCTGGTGGGTAATGTCATCAAGGAGCCCGGCGATCTGCCCCAGTCGGCCAAGATAGCCGCGACCGCCCAGCTTCCCCGCCTGATTCCCGGCACCCGGATCCATCTGGGTATTATCCTGGCTCTGCTGTGCGTATTGTTCTATTATCTCTTCCTGTGGCGCACCCGGCAGGGGTATGAGACCCGCGTGGTAGGGATGAATCCAGAGGCCGCCCGCTATGCCGGCTTCAACGCTGGCCGTCGTTCCCTGATGGCTATGTTTATGGCGGGCGGCATGGCCGGTTTGGCCGGTCTGGTGGAGATTTTGGGGATTCAGCTCCGGGTCTATAAAAACTTCTCCCCCAACTACGGCTTTGACGGCATCGCTGCCGCCCTGCTGGGCCAGAATTCCCCCATCGGCATGGTCCTCTCCTCCACCCTGTTCGGAGCGCTGCGCTCCGGCTCCAACCAGATGCAGATTGATGCAAACGTACCCTCCGCCCTGATCTACATCTTACAGGCACTGGTTATCATGTTCGTCATCGGCAGCAACTACTTTATCAAGCTGAAAAAGAAGCATCAGGTGAAACTCAGAGCGAAGGAAGAGAAATGATATGTTAGATACAATCGTCAATTTTATCAATACGGATATCCGTATGATGATGCCCATTCTCATCGCCGCCATGGGCCTGGTCTACAGCGAGCGGGCTGGTATTCTGAATATCGGCGCCGAGGGTATCATGCTCATCGGGTCTTTTGCGGGCTATGTAGGCGCGGTGTACTCAGGCAGTCCCTGGGTGGGCATCCTCGCCGCCCTGATCTCCGGCGGTCTGGTGGGCATTCTGTTCGCCTTTTTGACCATCACCCTACAGGCCGATCAGACGGTAGTGGGCGCCGCCATGAATATCTTTGGCCTGGGCCTGTCTACTACCCTCAACCGGGTTATCTTCGGCGTCAACGCCAATATGCCCAAGGCCAACGCATTCTCCACCATTCAAATCCCCGTTTTGAGCGATCTGCCCATTGTGGGCGAGCTGCTGTTCCAATATAACATTCTGGTGTATCTGGCCATCCTGTTCCTGCTGATTTTGCACATTGTCATGTTCCGCACCAAGCTGGGCCTGAAGGTCCGGGCTGTGGGTGAAAATCCCAGAGCCTGTGATACCCTGGGGATTAACGTCTACCGGGTGCGCTATGGGGCGGTTATCTTCAGCACCGCCATGTGCGGCATCGCCGGGGCCTATATGTCCATCGCCCAGCTGTCCATGTTCTCTGAAAATATGGTCAGCGGCAGAGGCTACATCGCCCTGTCCGCCGTGGTATTCGGCAAGTACTCTCCCCTAGGGACCCTCATTGCGGGTCTGGTGTTCGGCGCCGGGCAGGCCCTCCAGGTCAAGATGGCCGCCCTGCAAACCAATTTCCCCGATGAATTATTACAGGCCATCCCCTATCTGCTCACCATTTTTGCCCTGGTCGGCGTGGTCGGAAAGTCGGTCAGCCCTGCGGCGGAGACCATCCCCTACGACAAGGATTAGGGCCTCAAAATGGCTGCTGTCTCCACCTCCGTTGGGGTGGAGACAGGTAAGAATTGCTAGGAACCTGTATCAACGGCTGACCCGCATCCTGCCGCTGTGCCGGCATATCTTACGAGAACGGTAGGTTCATAATTATGGCTAACGCACTTGAAATGAAACAAATTTGCAAGTACTTCTCCGGCGTCCGCGCCAATTATAATGTCAATTTGACGGTACGGCAGGGAGAGGTACACGCACTGCTGGGGGAGAATGGCGCCGGGAAATCCACGCTGATGAACATTCTCTATGGGCTGTACTCTCCTACCTCCGGCGAGATCTATCTCAACGGTGAGAAAGTGGATATTACCTCTCCAGAGAAGGCCATCAAACTGGGGATCGGCATGGTCCACCAGCATTTTATGCTGGTTCCCGCTCTGTCTGTCATTGAGAACGTCGTGCTGGGGATGAACGAGACCAAGGGACCTATGCTGGACCTGGCGTCCGCCTCCAAGCGCCTGACCGACCTGGCCAAACAGTACAACATGGAGCTGGACCCCAACGCTAAGGTCTCACAGCTCACGGTGGGGCAGCAGCAGCGCCTGGAGATTTTAAAGGCCCTGTACCGCGGGGCAAAGCTCTTTATCTTTGACGAGCCCACTGCTGTACTTACCCCCCAAGAGGTCGACGAGCTGTTTAACATGTTTAAGCTCCTCACCAGTGAGGGGAAGACCATCATCTTTATCACCCACAAGCTCCCGGAGGTTATGACCATCTGTGACCGCTGTACCGTCCTGCGCCTGGGCGAGGTGACCGCTACGGTGGACATTGCAAACACCAACCGCCAGGAGCTGGCTACTCTGATGGTGGGCAAGCCGGTGGAGCTGGTCTATGAAAAGGCCGAGATGGACCCAGCCAAACAGACCGCCATCCTGAAGATTGAACACCTCCAGACAGCAGCGGCTGAGGGAGTAAAGGCCCTCAAGGACATCAATCTGGAGATCAAAAGCGGCGAGATCATCGGCATCGCCGGGGTGGACGGCAACGGCCAGTCCGAGCTGGTGGACTGCATTACCGGCCTGCTGCCCGTGCAGAGCGGCACCATCTCCATTGACGGGCAGGACCTGACCAACGCCTCCCCCAAAAAGGTGCTGGAGGCACATGTCTCTCACATCCCGGCGGATCGGCTGGCCCGCGGTGTCCTGGTCGCCATGGATATGAGCGAAAACGTCCTGCTGATGAACACCAAGCGTCCTGATTTTAACAAGGGGATCTTTCTCCAGTGGAATAAGATCCACGAATATACCGATGAGATCATCAAGAAGTACAATGTAAAAACCCCCTCACGAGAGGAGCTTATGCAGAACCTCTCAGGGGGCAACCAGCAGAAAATTGTCCTGGGCCGGGAGATCGAGCGCTCCCCACGTCTGCTCATCGCCATGCACCCCGCCCGCGGCCTGGACATCGGCGCCACCAGTTTTGTCCAGCAGAACATTGTCGATGAGCGGGACCGTGGAGCCGCAGTGCTGCTGGTCTCCACCGAGCTGGAGGAGATCCAGGCCCTCTCCGACCGGATCGCTGTCATGTTTGAGGGGCAGATTATGGGGATCGTCCCCCCAGATACCCCCATCCACGAGATCAGTATGATGATGGCCGGGATCCACTACGAAGACATCCAAAAGGAGAACGCGGGATAGATCCTAATCTGTGAATAACGTGTCAAATAAAGTTTTTCTGGCGCGTTTGGGAGATTTTCGCATGGAATGCAAGCGGAAAAATCCCCTCGTCTTGCTCGTTCGACGTAAAAAGCTACGAGGACAAAGGAGGACAAAATGAAAAAGCTACTCGCACTCGCACTGTCCCTCTCACTGGCACTGGGAATGTTGGCCGGCTGCTCCAGTTCTGGCGGCGGTACTGCTTCCACACCCCCCAGCCAGGCCCCTGAGAATTCCAACGCACCCCAACAGAGCGAGGCTCCGTCCCAGGGCGGCTCCAGCGGCGGCACCATCCAGATCAACAAGGAGGATCTGAAGGTTGCCCTCGTCCTGCCCGGCAGCATCAACGACCAGGGCTGGTCCACCTCTGCTTACCTGGGCCTCCAGGCCATCGAGGAGGATTATGGCTGTGACACTAACTATATGGAGAACGTGGCTGTGGCCGCCTATGAGGAGGCCTTCCGCAACTATGCCTCTGCTGGCTATAACGTGATCTTCGGCCACGGCAGCGAGTTCTTCGATGCCGCCGAGATCGTGGGCGCCGAGTTCCCCGATGTGGCCTTCATCGTCACCAGCACCGACCGCTTTGCCGCCCCCAATGTGGCCTCCCTGAACACCCTGCCCACTGAGATGGGCGTGCTGGGCGGCGTGTGCGCGGCCTACGCCTCCAAGAGCGGCGTCATCGGCGCCATCGGCGGCTCTTCCCTGGTCTCCATCGTGGGCGCCGTCAATGCCTACTCCGCCGCTGCGCTCATGACCAAGCCCGACCTGAAGGTCCTGACCAACATGACCGGCGACGACTTCGATGCCGCTAAGTGTAAAGAGGTCGCCCAGGCCATGATCGACCAGGGCGCCGACGTGATCTTCTACGATGCCGACGCCGCCGGACTGGGTGCGCTGGAGGCCTGCGAGGAGAACGGTATTCTCGCAATCCCCGCCATTGCCGACGCCTCTGCTCTGGCTCCCAACACCGTTGTTATGAGCGCATGCAACGCCATTGGCCAGGCTATGGATGCCGCTGTTGGTATGGTGGTGGAGGGCTCCTTCGAGGGCAAGTTCTATCCCATGGGCTGTGATACCGGCTGTGTGTTCTACACCAAGAATGACAGTGTCTGGGATGCCAATATGTCTGATGAGGGCAAGGCCGCCGTGGAGGATGCCTATCAGAAGATGGCCAGCAAGGAGCTGGACGCGCAGAAGATCATCGACGACTACCTGCCCGACGCTATCCGCGTCAGCTAATTATCGAACTGCGCCGCAGTGAAGCGTATGGCAGTCTCCCCACCCAACGGGCGGGGAGACTGCCGGTTTTCAACGGTTAATACAAGAGCGGAACGGCCTAGGCCGTTCCGCTCCTTTGCTGTGGGCTAATGATTGAGATAACGCTCCAGCTGCCGGGCCACCTCGTGGATATCAATGGGCTTGGCCACATGGGCATTCATCCCACAGTCCAGGCAGTGCTTGATGTCGTCTGAGAAAGCGTCGGCAGTCATGGCGATAATGGGAAGGTTCGCATCGGCCCGGTCCAGCTTGCGAATGGCAATGGCGGCGTCGTAGCCAGTCATCACAGGCATACGGATGTCCATTAGTACCCCGGCATAATAGCCAACAGGGGATTTCTGGAACATATCCACACAGATCTGGCCGTTTTCCGCCCGCTCCAGGTCCAAGCCCAGATCGGAGAGCAGCTCCTCGGCGATCTCCCAGTTGAGATCGTTGTCCTCAGCCAGGAGGATCTTTTTTCCGTGAAAATCTGTCTGCTTCTCTTCCTTCCGGGGGTGCTTTTCGCCATCGCCGTCCATATAGTGCTTCAAGCTGTAGAATAGGGTGGACTTGAACAGCGGTTTAGAGATAAATCCGTTGACCCCAGCCTGACGGGCGTTGTGTTCAATATCGCTCCAGTCATAGGCGGAGATAAGGAGGATCGGGATATTATCTCCCATACGTTTTCGGATCTCTTTGGCAGTAGCAATACCATCCATTCCAGGGAGCTTCCAGTCCAGCAGAATAATATGATAATCATCGTGCTGGCGGTGCCTTTTTTCTACCATCTCCACGGCTGTTTCGCCGGACAGGCTCCACTCCGCGTTGATACCAATCGATTCCAGGGCAGAGACGGTAGTTTCACACAGCTGCTGGTCATCATCGACCACTAGCATATTCCAGCTGGGAAGGATCATATCCACTTCCTGAACAACGGCCCGTTCCAGATCCAGGGTAACATTGAATTCGGTCCCCTTGCCCTGCTCGCTCTTAACGTCAATGGATCCTCCCATAGTATCAACAATATACTTGGTAATTGCCATACCTAGGCCGGTCCCCTCGGTTCGGTGGACCCGCATGCTGTCCTCCCGGGCAAAAGAGTCAAAGACCTTGGCCTTAAACTCCTCCGACATACCGATTCCGTTGTCCTTGACCTGGAGGTGGATGCGGATATAATCTTCTCCCTTGGGTGACTCCTCCTCGTGGAGAGACATTTGAATGGTGCCACCCTCTGGAGTAAACTTGATTGCGTTGGAGAGGAAATTGAGAAGTACTTGGTTGAGGCGCACACTGTCACAGCAGACGTTTTCAGTGGAGATATCGTAGATGGAGACGTTGAACTGCTGGTGCTTGGCCTTGACTTGGGGCTGTACGATGCTGACAATGCTGTCCATAACCTCCCGCAGGGAGACCTGGTCCACATTGAGGGTCATCTTGCCGCTTTCGATCTTGGACATGTCCAGAACATCATTGATCAATCCCAACAGGTGTTTGCTGGATAGAGTGATCTTTCGTAGACAGTTTTGGACCTGCTGCGGATTGTTGATGTTGGCAGTTGCAATGGCCGTCATTCCCACAATGGCGTTCATAGGGGTACGGATATCGTGGGACATGTTGGAGAGAAATTCGCTCTTGGCTTTATTGGCGTGGATGGCCTCTTCCTGGGCGGCTTTTAAGTCTTTGACCTGCTGACGGGTCAGATTAAAGTAACGGAAGAAGATATATAGCAGGACCAGCAAGATTACAGCACAGCCTGCAAAAATCGTGCGGACGAGGAAGACGCTCAGTTCACTGACCGACTCATCCAGACTGCCATAGGGCATAACAGTGATAAGATACCACTCAGAGTAGGCCAGCTTGGTACAGTAGAGATGCCGCCGGCCTGATCCGGTTTGAAGAATGGCAGAGTAGTCCTCATTAGCCTCCATTGCAGCGGCCAGCTCAGAGACATACCGCTCTGCTTCCTCACCTTTGATGTCGTCAAAGGTGGCCCGAATCCGGTCAAAATAGTTCTCACGGAAGGCGCCGCCGCTGCGAATCACAAAGCTGCCATTTTTGCGGATGATGTGGGAGTACACCAAGGCGTTGTCCTCATCGAGAAACAGAGTCTTTTGGATGTAACTATTGGGCAACCCCGCTACCAAGGCGGTGCATTCCTTGCCGCTGGCCATCGGATAGTTGGCGGAGATCCCAAGCAGGGTGACAAGATTGCCTTCAACGTCGCTGGCCGCAGCCACCTTCTTTTCCCCATTGTTGACTGAGTTTAGAAAGGCAGGCGGATCGGACAGGGTGACGGGACTGCCGTAGATCATCTCCATGCTGCCATCTGTCGCGCATAGGGCCAGATATTCAAAACCTCTGGCCTGAGCGTTATATTGCAGCTTTTCATGGATGTCAGCAGTAGAAGCGCTGCCGGGAGGAGCGGTTTGGACCAGAGACTCCACCTGGGAGAGCTGCAGGCCGATGGTGGTCTCGAAGTGGATGGAGATTTCCTGACTCATGCCGGTCATGTAGATGGAACCCACCTCATTGATGGTTTCCGAGCTCTTCTGATTCATGATGAAGGCCAGGAAAGAAAAAATGATGATACACAACAGAGAAAGCAGAATGAGGCTGACCGTTAAAAAACGGGTTGTCTCATTTTTTTTCTTCATACAAGACCCTCCTGGAAGGCTTGAATGGCTGAGACAGTGGATTTGTAATCGGCATGGACCTGATCCACCAGAGCGGCGGCCTCGTCACTCCAGCCGTTCCGGAGTGCCTCGGTCAGCTTGCTGCTGGAGTCCATTAATTTGACAAAGTTGAGGTTTTGACACACACCCTTAATGGTATGGGAGGCACGAAAGGCCTCTTCATAATTCTGCGCCTCTAAGGAGCGGCAAAGCAAATCGTAGCTGCCATCGCCCAAAAACTTTAAGACAAATTTTTGAATCATTTTTTCACTGGGCAGACGGCTGGATACACCTGCGTAGTCACCTCCCATAGCCTCATAGCACTCTTTTAATGTCATGTGTGATCCTCTCCTTCTTTCGTGATATTCTCTGGTATTACAGAGGGCGCTAAAAGCTGATCATGGATGGAATCATCATAAAAGCGGTAGGTCCCGCGGCCCGCTTCCTTAACAGCGTAGAGGGCTTGATCTGCCGCTTTAAATAGGACATTATAGTCCTTTCCCATCTGCTCGGTTACAGCCACACCCATGCTGGCTGAGATCAAAAATCCGTGGAACATTTCACCTGACAAGGAGGAAAAAATACGATGAATAATAGACTCTAGATCCTGCTTATACTCCAGAAAGATCAAGAACTCATCACCACCGATCCGGGCCGCAATATCCCGGCTTCGGACATTTTGACGCAGATTCTCAGCCACATGGGCCAATACTTGATTGCCAAAGAGGTGGCCATAGCGGTCATTGGCCTGCTTAAAATGGTCCAGGTCGAAGATCACCAGGGCAAAGTTCTTTTCAGGCCGGTTATGGAGTAGGGCCTCGATCTTCTGCTTGGCACTGGCCAGGTTGAGCAGCTCGGTCAGCATATCGTAGGAAGCCCTGCGTTCTAGAGACTCTAGGTTGGTTTGGAACCGGTGAATATCAATGGCCTTGCCGATCACCCCTGTGAGTTTAGGAGGCTCGTCCGTCCAGATGGTTCGAGCGATGATCCGGTACCACCGTGCCTCCCCATGGCAGTTCAGCTTACATTCATAGGTGATGGTAGGGTTGGCAGGGACTGTGTTGTGCAGAATATCGTGCAGAATTTCCCGGTCTTCCTGGGACAAAAAGGCCATCGATTTTTCGTGGTGAAGGGGATCCATGATAATTTCGGGCAGCCCCAGCTTATTGGCGCCCCAGACATTCAGGGAGACCATAGAGGGGGTGTAAGTATACTCAAACTGAATTTCTTGGGACATAGCGGCAAAGAAATTGTACTTCATCCGCTCCTGCTCCAAGAGCTGTAAGGTCCGCTTCGAAGCGCTCAGTTCGGTATGCTGGGCTATCTCATTGGTGATGTTCTCCAGCTCCCGGCGGTCAACCTGGTTGGTACCATCACTGTGCATATCCTCTACCAAGGTGTCTGACAAGTCGGTCAAGCACTCCAACAGCAGGGGATTAAAGGCGCCGCATTCTCCGTGGAGGATCATCTCAATGGCGCGCTCATGAGAGTAGGCCTTTTTATAGACCCGCTCACTGGTCAGGGCATCGTAGACATCGGCCATGGCGACAACCTGGGCGGCGATAGGGATGTCGTCTCCTTTCAAGCCGTCCGGGTAGCCCCGGCCATCATAGCGCTCATGGTGCCAGCGGCAAATGCTGTAGACCACCTTCACCAGCGGCTCGTTTTGATGGACAGGCAGTTCCTCCAGCATCTGGGCGCCCACCAGGGCGTGGGTCTTCATAATGGCGAATTCCTCGTCGGTCAGCCTGCCCGGCTTGTTTAAAACCTTCTCGTCGATGGAGATTTTACCGATGTCGTGGAGGGCGGAGGCGGTGCTGATGGCCGCGATATCCATGCGGGTGAGATTGTAGCGGTCCGTCTTTTTGACTAGCTGCTTGAGAAGCAGCTCAGTCAGGCGGCGCACATGAACAACGTGCATCCCGCTCTCGCCGTTTCGGAACTCCACAATATGGCTGAGGATGTCCACCATCAAAATGCTCTGCTGTTCTTTGGCATAGATCTGGTCTGCGGCCAAGGCCTCCAGTTTTTTCTGCTTGGCGTAGAGCAGGATGGTATTGACCGACCGGCGGTGGACAATTCGAGCGTCAAAAGGGCGGCTGATGAAGTCCGTCACCCCCAGCTCATAAGCCCGGTCGATGCTGGAGGACTGGGTCTCGGCGGAGATCATGATCACCGGAATGGAATCAATCCACTGGTGTTCATTCATGAACTCCAGCACCCCAAAGCCGTCCATCTCCGGCATCACAATATCAAGCAGCACCAGAGAGATCTCCGTGCCCATGGTCTGTAGGAACTCTATCCCCTCTATACCGTTTTCCGCTTCAATGGTCTCATATTCATTACCCAGAATGTCCGCCAAGATGGAGCGGTTCATCTCTGAGTCGTCAATAATCAGTATGTTCTGCCGTTGTCTGCCGTCCATATTAAGAATATATCCTCCTATTTTACATGTCCGTACCGCCACTGGTCTGGGCCGGAGTGGACTCCGCTGTCTCGCTGGCAGACGCAGACTCCTGTCCAGCCTGTGCTTCTCCGCGCTCCTCTTTGTCTAATGCACTCTTATATTCCTTGGGGTCCGCCTTAGGCTTGCGCATGGCCAAGGCCAGCTTGTATCCTTCCGGGTCGTGGGTCATGAGATACTGGAGATCTTCCGGCGGAACTTTGTCACCTGCCATTACCCGGGCGGCGATCTTATGACAGGTTTTCATTGCCTTTAAATCTTTCTCCAGATGCTTGAGCTGGGCCTCCTCCGACTGCATGTTGTCCCCCATCTGCTGGTTCTGCCGGACGGCTCGCTGAAGGGCCTCCAGGCGTTGGTTTTGAGCCTTCAAAAAGTCCACCGCCTGCTGGGATAAGGACAGCCGGTCTGCACCAGGGGTAGGGTGGGCAGATGGTGGTTTTCCGGTCGCTGCTGTATGCGCCTGCGTCAGAATGGTTTGGCTGTTGCGCTTAATCCGGTTTGCTCGGTTTATGATATTGAGCTCCATCTATAACCCTCCCTCTTAGAGCCTGCTTGAAAACAGACTATAGGACAAAAATACACCAAGCTTATTTATCGGCTGTTTTTTTCTAGCTGTTAAGATGGCAGGACAGGAAGTGATCCTCGATCCTCTGAATCTATGATACCGCATGGACCGCAAAATTGCAACCAGTGGAGGAAAATTGTACGATTTTCCCCTTGACAATAGGACCTGTTGCGTGTATGCTTTAATCCTACTAAAAAGATATGATTTATGGAGGGAATTACCATGCGAATCTATTCATCCGTAGACCAATTGGTCGGCCATACCCCACTGCTGGAGCTAATCCACATTGAGAGAGATCAGAAGCTGGAGGCCCGCATTTTGGCCAAGCTGGAGTATTTGAATCCCGCTGGTTCAGTAAAGGACCGTGTCGCCAAGGCCATGATTGAGGATGCAGAGGCTAAGGGGTTGTTAAAGCCGGGTGCGGTCATCATTGAACCCACTTCGGGCAATACCGGGATTGGCCTGGCGGCGGTGGCGGCCGCCAGGGGATATCGAATTATCATTGTCATGCCGGAGACGATGAGTGTAGAGCGCCGCCAGCTGATGAAAGCTTATGGCGCCGAACTGGTGCTCACTGAGGGCGCCAAGGGGATGCCAGGGGCCATCGCCAGGGCGGATGCGCTGGCCAAGGAGATCCCAAACAGCTTTATCCCCGGCCAGTTTGTCAACCCGGCCAACCCGGCGGCCCACAGAGCCTCCACCGGTCCGGAGATCTGGGCAGATACCGAGGGACAGGTCGATCTATTCGTGTCCGGAGTGGGCACCGGAGGCACCATCACCGGCGTGGGGGCCTACCTCAAGGCTCATAATCCCAAGGTCAGGATTGTAGCGGTAGAGCCAGCTGGTTCTCCAGTTCTGAGCAAGGGGACCGCCGGCGCCCATAAGATCCAGGGGATTGGCGCGGGCTTCGTTCCCGATATACTGGACACCGGGATCTATGATGAGATTATTCCGGTGGAAAATGAGGATGCTTTTGTCACTGGACGGCTGGTAGGCCGATCGGAGGGCGTTTTGGTGGGCATCTCTTCTGGCGCGGCGGTCTGGGCGGCCATCCAGCTGGCCAAGCGCGCTGAAAACAAGGGAAAGACGATTGTAACCCTCCTGCCAGACACAGGGGACCGCTACCTCTCCACCCCGCTGTTTGCCGATGAGGCCCCTTGATAGGACAATAATATAATAAGAAATTGGAGGAATGTGCTATGGGATACCGCTTTGAGACCCTTCAGCTCCATGTAGGGCAGGAGCAGCCAGACCCTGCCACTGACGCACGGGCTGTCCCTATTTATCAGACCACTTCTTATGTGTTCCACAACTCGGCCCATGCCGCCGCCCGCTTTGGGCTGGAAGACGCCGGCAACATCTATGGCCGCCTGACCAACTCGACACAGGACATCCTGGAAAAGCGGTTGGCAGCCCTGGAAGGCGGCACAGCGGCGCTGGCCCTGGCATCGGGAGCGGCGGCTATCACCTACACCATCCAGGCTCTGGCTCAGGCTGGGGACCACATCGTCGCGCAAAAGACCATCTATGGCGGCAGTTTTAACCTGCTGGCCCATACGCTCCCCCAGTACGGCATCTCTACCACCTTTGTAGATGCCCATAATTTGGGAGACCTGGAGAGGGCCATTCAGGAGAACACCAAGGCGATCTTTATCGAGACATTGGGCAACCCAAACAGTGACATCCCTGACATCGACGCCATTGCAGCCATTGCCCATAAACACCAGCTCCCGCTGGTCATCGACAACACCTTTGGCACACCCTATCTCATCCGTCCCATCGAGCATGGAGCAGATATTGTGGTCCACTCGGCTACCAAATTCATCGGCGGCCATGGGACCACGCTGGGCGGCGTTATCATCGATTCCGGCAGATTCGACTGGAAGTCCGCCGGAAAATACGCACCCATCGCGAATCCCAATCCCAGCTATCACGGGGTCTCCTTCACAGACGCCGCAGGTCCAGCCGCCTTCGTTACCTATATCCGGGCTATCCTTCTGCGGGATACCGGTGCAGCCATCTCTCCCTTTAACGCATTCCTTCTCCTTCAGGGGGTGGAGACTCTGTCCCTCCGTGTGGAGCGCCACGCGGAGAACACCAAGAAGGTGGTGGCATTTTTGGCCGGCCATCCCCAGGTGGAAAAGGTAAACCATCCCAGCCTAGTTGGCCACCCTGACCACACGCTGTACGAGCGTTACTTTCCCAATGGCGGCGGATCCATCTTTACCTTTGAAATCAAGGGCGGTCAGGAGGAGGCCCACAAATTCATCGACCATCTGGAGATCTTCTCCCTGCTGGCCAATGTGGCCGATGTCAAAAGTTTGGTCATCCATCCGGCCACAACCACCCATTCCCAGCTCTCCCCGGCGGAGCTGCTGGATCAGGGGATCAAGCCCAACACCATTCGCCTATCCATCGGGACAGAACACATTGACGACATTCTGAACGACCTGGAGCGGGGCTTTGCTGCCGTCCGCGCCTGACTGTCAAAGAGGGCCCATTGCAGAATCAATCATACTGCAATGGACCCTCTTTTATAGACTCAGACTGTCGAAAAAAGTCTCGCAGAGTTCGCGCCCACAGCTTAACGCGAAAAAGTACTTGTCACTTTTTCGATACGCCGTTTTATACGATTAGTACTCTTGAACTAGTTTTCCCAAAAAGAAGACCGCTTTCAGGTCCAGGTTTTTGTCTAGGACCGCGATGTTAGCCAGCTTGCCTGGCTCCAGACTGCCCAGACGGCTGTAGATTCCAATGGCGCGGGCGGGATTTACAGCGGCGGCAGTGACGGCGGCGGCCAGCGGAATCCCCATAGAGACGGCGTTTTTCAGGCAGGCCATCAGATCACAGGTAGATCCAGCGAGGGTACCGTCAGCCAGAGAAGCCCGGCCCCCCTGGACCGTGACCGTCTGATCCCCCAGAGCATAGGACCCATCAGGCATCCCGGCAGCCCGCATGGAGTCGGAGATCAGGATGACCCGTTTAGCAAACATGGTAAAAATGGCGCGCACCATGGCGGGATGGATATGGATACCATCGCAGATGAGCTCAACCATACAGTCTGGAGCGTCCAGCGCGGCGCCGACGACACCGGGCTCCCGGTGGTAAAAGGGAGACATGGCGTTGCACAGATGGGTCACCTGCCTGGCTCCAGCCCGGAAGGCGGCAGAGGCCACCTCAAAATCTGCGGCCGTGTGGGAGAGAGAGACTGTCACCTCGTCCGCTACGGCCTCGATAAAATTCAGTGCGCCCGGAAGCTCCGGGGCTACCGATACCAGCTTTATCAGGCCGTCAGATGCTTCAATCAGTCTGTGCAGCAGAGCGATGTCTGGCGCCCGCAGCCAGTTCTCATTATGGGCGCCCTTCTGTTCCGGGGCGAGGAATGGCCCTTCTAAATTGATGCCGTACAAGGCGGCACCTGGTCGTTTGGCTGCCCGATAATCCACGGCAGTCCGACAGATTTGGACGAGGGATTCCTCTGACAGCGTCATCACTGCCGGACAGATCTGGGTCACTCCCCTGGAGAGCTGGTACTGGGCAATGGCCTCCAGGCCATCTGAGTCTCCGTCGGAAAAATCGTGACCCTTGCAGCCGTGAAAATGCAGATCAGTCAGGCCGGGAATGATGTAGCAGTCTGCGGCGTCATAGGTCTGCCCATCGGTGCTGTCAGTGGAGATGAGCCGCCCGTCCAGACAGAGGTCCCGGCTGGTAAATCCCATTGTGACATCGAAAACCCGCGCACCCGTTATCCGCATGTGGGTTCACCTGCCTCTTCACAGCCTTGTGCACTTGTATGTTCCATTGCTTCAACCGCCTTTCAAAACAGGGAACTGCCCAGTCTTCTGGGGCTTGCACTCATCATACGCGCCATGCCCGCTCCCGTCAAGAGAAGACGGTTCTTTTTTTGCAAAAGACTGGCTACCGTAAAAAAGTGGACAGCCTAGAGCAGTTCTCAAAATTGCTGATGCTGTCTCCACCCCCGGAGGGGGGAGACAAGGAAAAGCTCTATTGCTGTTTCTGAGAACTGCCTTAAGCTGGAGAAATACCCATTAAATTAGAAAAAAATTCAATCCAAAGGTGTGTTTCATTGGCAGCTTGAATTGTGGGTGTTTTTCGGGAAAATGGGCTATATTAAAAAAGCGCGGCACAGGAATGCTGCGTAATATGACAATATAGTCAGCGCAGTTGAAAACAAGTCAAACAATCCTTTGTTTCCACGCCCGCAGGGTGGGGAAACATGACCGCTTGTCAACTGTGTTGACAATAAAAAAGACAGAGGTGGTTCAATGAAGGAGGAGCAGCACACTGGCGTCCGGCGGCGCTGGCATCTGTGGACCTGGGTGTTGGCATGGGTACTGGCCCTGTCTATTTCCGTGGTTAGCGGGGCTGCTGTAACGCCGCTGGACGCCAAAATTGCGGCAGTTGGGGAGGTGAACCGTGTGATCCCCATTGGACGGGCGGTGGGTATTAAGCTCTTTTCAGATGGTGTGATGGTGGTTGGACTCTCTGAGGTGGCAACCTCTACTGGGGCGGAGAGTCCCGCCAAATCCTGTGGACTGCGGGAGGGAGATATCATCACCCATATCAACAGTGTAGAGGTGGACTCCATTGAGTCTGTCCAATCTGTACTCCAGGATCTGAGTGGGGCCAAAATGAGTATCCGGGCAGTGCGTGGGGAGAAGGAGCTCCAGATGACCGCTCAGGCTGTCCAGTGCAGTACCGATGGGGCCTATAAGCTGGGGGCCTGGATACGAGATTCTATGGCAGGAATTGGTACTGTGACCTTTTACGACCCGGCGTCAGGTGTGTTCGGCGCCCTTGGACACGGCATCAACGATGTTGATACGGCCTTGCTTATGCCGCTGCAATCGGGTTCCATCATGTACGCCGAGGTAGTGGATGTCAAACGGGGGCAGAACGGCACGCCTGGAGAGCTCCACGGCGCTTTTCAGGTCTCCCGTGATATGGGAGCGCTCTATGCAAATACAGCCAGTGGCGTGTTTGGACTGCTCACCGACGAGACCTTGGCCGGCACCCAGCCGGTGGAGGTTGCAGCCCGGAGGGAGGTCCGTGTAGGAGAAGCTGTGATCCTCTCCAACATCGCCGGGGAACAAGTGGAGGAATATGCGGTAGAAATCACCCATGTATATCCAGAGAATAGCGGTGACACCCGCAACCTAATGATCAAGGTGACTGACCCCCGGCTGTTGGAAGCGACTGGCGGAATTGTCCAGGGAATGAGCGGCTCCCCTATCCTTCAAAACGGCAGGCTGGTGGGCGCTGTCACCCACGTTTTGGTGAACGATCCCACCGAGGGTTATGGTATTTTAGCGGAAAACATGCTCCATCAGGCCGGTGAGAGTGCACGAAGCCTAGTCTCCTAAAAACGGCGCGGGATAGAGAGGCCCCGATCCTCTACGGGCATCCCTATCCCGCACCGAGGGTCAAGGACAAAGCTGGATAGGTGCAGGTCGAAAATCTTGTTATACTATGTAAATAAAACGGAGAAACTATCGTTTCCTGTCTTAACTTGGCGAATAAAGTCGACCTAAAAGTCGAATTTTGTTGGATCAAATTAAGCCATAAATTACCATATAAGCCTTGAACTTCATGTCTGATTATGCTAAATTAATAGATAACAAAGGGATAGCGGCTGCGACGCTCTGGAAAGATGCGGTCATGCAGGGGTATCTGCAGGAAAGGAAGTTCGTTATGGAAGGAATGAAGAAAATACTGGTTGCCGATGGAAGCGAGGAGTTTCGCAAGCTGTTTGTCGATCTGCTCCAAGAAGAACCTGATATGGAGGTTGTGGGAGAGACCGGGGATGGCCGGGAGGTCATACGTCTGGTTAAGGAGTACAATCCAGATGTGATTGTGATGGATATGGTCCTCTACTCTCTAGATGGGCTGGATGTACTCCGCGAGTTAGGGAATCTGTCCATTCGTCCCAAGACGCTTGTGCTCTCAAAATACGCCCGCGGGAGTATTGCTGATCAGGCTGCCGACGAGGGTGCGGACTACTACATGATGAAGCCCTGTAAAACCAGTTCCGTCATGGAGCGTATCCGGTTCATGACCAATGTCATGCCGGCTACACGGGAAGAGAGCCGCCCCAACACCCGCCAGAGCCTGGAACGGATTGTCACCTCTATCATCCATGAAATTGGCGTGCCCGCCCACATCAAGGGCTACCAATACTTGCGCGAGGCCATTATTATTGCTGTGGAGGATATGGAGGTGATCAACGCCGTAACGAAGATCCTCTATCCAGAGGTCGCGAAACGTTTTGGCACTACTGCCTCGCGGGTAGAGCGGGCCATCCGCCATGCCATTGAGGTGGCCTGGGATCGCGGTGATCTGGAGACCCTGCAAAAATATTTTGGTTATACCGTCTCCAATGCCAAGGGTAAGCCCACTAACTCTGAATTTATCGCCATGATCGCCGACCAGCTCCAGCTGGATCAGCGGGACGAGGAGGCATAACTGAATCAAAATATTCCCGCCCCTGTTTTTGAGGGGCGGGAATCAGTTTTTTATAGAGCGCTTTCCTGATTGCAGGCTGCACAGCACCCATCACAGCTTGCGCCGGGCAGCGGGGGAAGGCCCTGGCGGGTGTAGTAGTCCGAGATTGCCGCTTTGACGGCCTCCTCGGCCAATACCGAACAGTGGAGTTTTTGAGGGGGCAGGCCGTCCAGGGCCTCAGCTACAGCAGTGTTGGTCAGGGTAAGGGCCTCCTCAATGGTCCTGCCCTTTACCAGCTCGGTGGCCATAGAGCTGGTAGCCACGGCGGCTCCACAGCCAAAGGTCTTAAATTTGACCTCCTGAATAATGCCCTGCTCAATCCGCATGGTGATCTGCATGATATCGCCGCACTTGGGATTGCCTACCTGACCCACAGCATTGGGATTGATGACTTCGCCGACATTTCGGGGGTTTGAAAAGTGGTCCATGACCTTTTCTGAATACATTGTGTTCTTCCTTTCTATAGCTGTCATACTCTGTATGCCCGCCCTCTCTGGGGGGGCGGAAAATCAATTTTCACACCACAAAGGTGACATGGCCCGCAGTCCGGCTACTACCTCTGGAATGATCGTCAAAAGGTCATCGACATCCTCCGCCGTGGTCTCACGGCCCAGAGAGAGGCGCAGAGAGCCATGAGCCACCTCATGGGGAAGACCAATGGACAACAGGACATGGGAGGGGTCTAGAGATGCGGAGGAGCAGGCGGAACCTGAGGAGGCACATACCCCTCGACTATCCAGCCGCAGCAAAATAGATTCCCCCTCCACACAGGCAAAGACAAAGGAGGCTGTACCAGGCAGGCGGTTCTCTCGCGGACCGGTGAGGCTGGACCTGGGGACCTGGGACAAGATCCCGTCAATCAGCCGGTCCCGCAGGGCGCTTAGACGTCTGCCTTCGGTCTCCATCTGGCCGACGGCCTCCTGTAAGGCCGCCGCCATTCCCACTGCTCCGGCCACATACTCGGTCCCAGAACGGCGTCCCTTCTCCTGGCCTCCGCCAAAAATCAGCGGCGGCAGACGTAAGGGTTTGCGGACATAGAGAGCGCCAATTCCGCGGGGCCCGTGGAATTTATGGCCAGAGAGGGAGAGCAGGTCTACCTTCCAATCGTTCACTTGGACCGGAATATGTCCCACCGCTTGGACAGCGTCGGTATGGAACAGGACCCCAGCCTGCCTGGCAATGGCCCCGATCTCCGCCACAGGCTCAATCGTACCGATTTCATTGTTGGCCGCCATGATGCTGATGAGGACCGTATCAGGGCGAAGCGCCGCCCGGACCTCCTCCGGATTGACCCGGCCCTGGGCATCCACTCCTACCTGGGTGACTTGGCACAGGCCCTGCCGCGCCAAAGCGTCCAGGGTGTGGAGAACCGCGTGATGCTCAATGGCGGAGGTGATCACATGGTTTCCCTTCTTAGCCTGGGCCTCCAGGACGCCCCGAATGGCCCAGTTGTCCGCCTCGGTGCCGCCAGAGGTAAAGTATACCTCGTCAGCCTCTGCCCCCAGGCAGGCGGCAATGCGAGTCCTGGCGTCCTCTAAGCCAGCCTTGGCCTGCTGACCGAACCGGTATAAGCTGGACGGATTGCCATATTGTTGGGTCAGATAGGGGGTCATAGCCTCTAATGCCGCTGGGGATAGTGCGGTGGTCGCCGCATGGTCTGCATAAATGATCCTTGACATCAAGGGATCTCCTTTCTAATGGGTGCGCACTGACCATAAAATGCCGGTGCGCTGTCTCTCCAAAATATCCTTTATACGGGGTGGGTATCACAGTATGTCCTAAAATCCTATCATATTAGTGTAGATTATAAAGTGGAACCTGTCCTCTGTCAAGGGGAATTTTGCAGCAGTGATATAAAACAAGGATTTTACCCAAGAACTAAGAAGCTGTACCAAAAGCCCCTGTATCAAGCTTTGCGGCCAAAATGACCGCTGGCTGCATTAAAAAACCTTGAAATACACAACGTACTTCTGCGATTTTTCCTTGCCATCCACGATTTTGGATCGCAAATCTGTATATTTCGGCTAATGGTACAGCTTCTAAGACCACTTGTCCTGTGCTCCGTCTGGGCGGCTACAGCCCAGATGATCGTCTATTTGGGGGATCAGTGGGTCGTATCG
>JAAWBF010000103.1 GCA_022792555.1 Oscillospiraceae bacterium | reverse complement strand
CTGCCCGATGCGGTGATGATCCAGGCCCTGTATGTGTCCGCCGCCTTTGGGCAGGTCATCGCCGAGCGGGCCTCTATCTCAGGGGCTGAGGGAGGCTGTCAGGCCGAGGTCGGCTCGGCCTCGGCTATGGCCGCAGCAGCCCTGGTCCATGTGATGGGGGGCAGCGGTGAGCAGATGGCCCATGCCTGTGCCATGGCCCTGGCCAATGTGCTGGGGCTGGTGTGCGATCCGGTGGCCGGACTGGTGGAGGTCCCCTGTGTCAAGCGCAACGTCATGGGGGCGATGAACGCCCTGGCCTGCGCCGAGATGGCGCTGGCCGGAATTCCAAACGCCATCCCCTGCGATGAGGTCATCGACGCCATGCGGGCGGTTGGAGACGCCCTGCCGGAATCCCTCCGGGAGACCGGTACCGGCGGCCTGGCCGCCACCCCCACCGGCTATCAGGTCGCCCAGGAGATGCGCAGTCTGTAAGCGGTGAACCAACAGGCGGGCTGCGTTCGTAGGGGCCGATGTCCCCATCGGCCCGCTGTGAGATTGAGGTACTCCAAGAACAGGCCGCTGAGGACAGCGGCCCCTACAGTCCAAATGAGGAGGAATAACTGCTATGATCGCCTTTCAGCATTTTAACTTTAATGTTCTGGATTTGGAGCGCTCGCTGGCCTTTTATGACCAGGCCCTGGGGCTTAAACCGGTGCGGACCCATCAGGCGGAGGACGGCTCTTTTACGCTGACCTACCTGGGGGACGGGGTGAGCAGCTTCCAGCTGGAGCTGACCTGGCTCCGGGATCGGACCGAGCCCTATAATCTAGGGGAATGTGAATTTCATCTGGCCTTTGTCACCGATGACTTTGACGCACTTCACGAGAAGCACGCCCGGATGGGCTGTATCTGCTTTGAAAATCCCGATATGGGGATCTACTTTATCTCCGACCCGGACGGCTACTGGCTGGAGATCGTGCCCGCCAAAGACTGATGGCAAAAGAGAATCAGGGCCGTCTGGCCTATGCAGATGTTCTACGGGTGATGGCTACCTTGGCGGTCATCGTGATCCATCTGACAGGCGCCTGGGTGGAGAGCCTGGATCCCTCCACAGGCAATTGGATGGTATGCAATCTCTACAACAGCCTGAGCCGCTGGGCGGTCCCTGTGTTTGTCATGCTCTCCGGTATGTTTCTGCTGGACCCGGATCGTCCGATGGATCCAAAGCGGCTGCTACGGCATATGCTCCGTCTGGGGGTCGCGCTGGCAGTTTGGGGGATGGTGTATGCACTGCGGGAACAGATCCGAAAGACCGGCTTGACGCCCGCTGCCGTGGCAGCGGCAGCAGAGGACGTATTCCGGGGCCGTACCAGCTTTCATCTGTGGTTTATCTATATGATGCTGGGGCTCTACCTGGTCACACCTGTGCTGCGCGCCTTTCTCCGGGGGGCCGAAAAGCGGGATCTGCACTATTTTTTCCTGCTGTACGCACTGCTGAATCTGTTCCTGCCGTCCTTCCTGCTCTTCCGGCCCAGCCAGGTCATCCGGGTCCATCTGACGATGACCTACCTGTCCACCGGAACCTTACAGTATGTGGGCTACTATGTGGCCGGGTATTATCTGATGCGGTATCCGCCGGACGGGAAGCTGCGCACCCTGCTGTTGAGCCTAGGCCTTCTGGGCGGGGTGATCACCGCCGCGGGGACCGCCTGTATCCCTGCGGCACGGGAGAGGTTGCTGCTCTATGTCTACTATGCCCCCAACGTGGCGGCCATGACGGTGGGGGTCTTTGTGCTGGTGCAGTCTGCCGCCCCTAAAATTCGCGGGCGGTGGTGGGGTGCCCTGTCACAAGTCACCTTTGGGATCTATTTGGTCCATCTGGAGATCATCCGGCTGCTGGAGCAGTTTGGGCTGAACAGTATGACCGTACCGCCTCTGTTCGGGGTGCCGCTGCTGGCGGCAGCGGTCTTTTTGGGCAGTCTGGCCGTTGTGTGGCCCCTCTCCAAGCTGCCTGGGATTGGCCGCTATCTGACCTGAGGTTTTTTCGACCGTCTAGAGCAGTTCTCAAACTTGCTGATACTGTCTCCACCCCCAGAGGGGGTGGGGACAAGGAAAAGTTCTATTGCTATTTTTGAGCGCTGCTATCGTGTAACAAGGAGTCCAACGCGATGCTCTTCTCCAGTTCTAGCTTTCTGTTTGGTTTTTTACCCCTGACCCTGTTGGGCTACTATGCCCTGGGACTGCTGCCCTGGCGCAGGCCGCTGCAAAATTCCTTTTTGCTGGCGGCCTCCCTGTTTTTTTATGCCTGGGGAGAGCCGTGGTTTGTCCTTGTCATGCTGGTGTCCATTGGGCTGAACTACGGCTTCGGGCTGTGGGCGGGGGCGGTCCGGCGGGGCCGCTGGGCCAAGCTGCCTGGCATTGCGGCGCTGGTGTGCAATTTGGGACTGCTGTTTGTCTTCAAATACCTGCGCTTTGTCCTGGGTATTTTAAACCAGCTGGGTCTGAATCTCCCGCTGCCCGGCCTGCCGCTGCCCATCGGCATCTCGTTTTTTACCTTTCAGGCCCTGAGCTATGTCCTGGACATCAGCCGGGGACGGGGAGAGGCCCAGCGCTCCCCCCTGAAGGTCGGGCTGTACATCTCTTTCTTCCCCCAGCTTATCGCCGGTCCCATTGTCACCTACGAGACGGTAGCCAAGCAGCTGGACTGCCGCCGGGAGAGCTGGGACGGCTTTTCGGCGGGGGTCTGCCGGTTCCTGGCTGGACTGTGCAAAAAGGTCCTGCTGTCCAATCAGCTCGCTGTTGCAGCAGACGCCGCCTTTGGCCAGATTCAGCCCTCCATGGGCCTGGCCTGGCTGGGGTCCATCTGCTACACCCTGCAAATTTACTATGATTTCTCCGGCTACTCCGACATGGCCATCGGCCTGGGCCAGATGTTCGGCTTTCAGTTTTTGGAGAACTTCAAGTATCCCTACATCTCCACCTCTATCACCGAATTTTGGCGGCGGTGGCATATCTCCCTGTCCACCTGGTTCCGGGACTATGTGTACATCCCCCTGGGAGGCAGCCGGGTGGACCGGACGTGGAAGCATGTCCGCAATCTCTTTGTGGTGTGGCTCCTCACCGGGATCTGGCACGGGGCCAATTGGACCTTTGTGTGCTGGGGGCTGTTCTACTTCCTGCTGCTGGCGGCGGAGAAATTCGGCGGTCTGGGCCGGCGGTGGCCTCTTCCGGTCCGATGGCTGTATACCCTGCTGATGGTCAATTTTGCCTGGGTTCTCTTCCGGGCCGAGGATCTGGGGCACGCCGGGCGCTATCTGGCCTCCATGGCAGGAATTGGAGCGGGGGGGCGGTTCTGGGAGGACCTGGCCGCCTTCTATCTGCGGGAGAACCTGCCCGTCCTGCTGGCCGCTGTAGTATTTGCGGCCCCCACGGCGGTCTGGGTCCGGCAATGGATCTATGGCGGGCGGCGGGTGTTGAAAAAGCCCTCTTTTTTGTGGGATGTGGGGTATGCCCTGCTCTTGATCGCCCTGTTTGTTGTCTCCGCCAGCTACCTGGTCAAGGGGACCTATAATCCCTTTATCTACTTTAATTTTTAGGAGGGGACCGCATGAAACGCAGAAACACCATCACGGCGATCCTCTTTTTGGCAGCAATGGCGTTGGGGCTTGGCATGGTGGTCTCGGCCTTCCTCGGCGGCGTAGGGGCACTGGAGGGACAGCTTCGTGCCCTGCTGGCGGGTGAATTGACTCCAGCGGAGTTTTTGGCGGGAGCAGAGGGGGCGGTGAACCAGGACCTGGACCGGGATCACCTGTTTATCCAGGTCTACGGCGGCTTTCAGCGGCTCACCGGACGGCGGTATCTCCAGGACGCCGAAGAGGGCGCTCAAGTAGTCAAACTCTCCAACGGGACGCTGAATTTTATCACTCCGCCGGCCAGCACGCCCGCCAGCGGCGGCACTCCGGAGGATCACGCGGCTCTTACCCTTCAGCTTCGAGACGCGCTGATGCAGGAGGGCATCCCCTATCTCTATATCCAGGCGCCCCAAAAGATCCAGCGTGGAAAAGACCTGCTGCCCACCGGTCTGACTGACGTTGGAAATGAAAATGCAGACCGCTTTTTGGCCCGCCTGACACAGGCAGGAACGGACAGCCTGGACCTGCGTCCCACCTTTGAGGACACGGAAGATTATGCCGCCTGGTTTTTCCGCACCGACCACCACTGGAAACCGGAGGGCGCGTTTCTGGCCTGGCAGACCATTGCGGCCTACTGGGAGGAGGCCTATGGCTGGGCCACCGACCCCTTTCTGACCAATGAGGTCAACTATGAAAAAATCGTCTACCCGGACTTCTTCCTGGGCAGTCAGGGAAAACGGGTGGGCTCTCTCTATGCGGGGACCGATGATTTCACCCGCTACAGCCCCAAATTTGACACCAGCTTTACCTACGGCATCCGAGGGGAGGCCGCCCTGCGGGAGGGGAGCTTTGACACCGCGCTCCTATTCCCCGAACGGGTGGCGGAAAAAGACTGGTTTCACGGCAACCCCTACGTACTCTATGCCGGAGGGGATTACGGCTTTGCCCGGATTATCAACCACAACAATCCGGACGGACCGCGGGTCCTTCTGATCCGGGACTCCTTCGCCTGTGCCCTGACTCCCTTTTTGGCCCAGTCCTGTTCGGAGCTCATCACGGTGGATCTGCGTTACCTCCCCCAGGGGACCCTGCTGGAGAACATCCGGCAGGAGCAACCAGACCTGGTGATGACCCTCTATACCGCAGGAACAACCCGGCTGGACAACATGTTTGCCTTTTTTCCGGCGGACTCTGGCTAAAACACAGGGCCCCGCCCCCTAGCAGGGGACGGGGCCCTCAAACGTATCTGGAAAAGGTGCGGTTATTCCTCCGGGGCACGGACCTTCTGGGTCCAGTCCAGGGGATGCTGGATGCCAGGGCTGTGTTCCAGCAGGTAGGCCCGGCTTGCGGCACAGTCCTCTTGGATGCCGCCCATGGCGATCAGCTCGGCGATGCCCTGGTCAGAAGTGATCTGGCCGCTGCGCAAAAAGGTTATGGTATCGCAGGCGGCCTTGCCCATGATGGCGAAATACAAAATCTGCTGCTTTAAGAGCTGATCCTCCGGGCTGTCCTCCCGCAGGAAGCCTGGGAACTTGGTGGCCATATTCATGTCCACCTGGCCGTTGGCGAAGTCATTGGACAGCTCGCCGTAATGTTCCAGCACATCCCGGACGGTCATATGCTCCAGACCGGTGCCATATTTCCGATTCAGCATATCGTACTGGGCCCGCGTGACCTCCCGCAGGGTGGCCAGGCCGGCGGCATTCTGCTCCAGGGCGGGCCGCAGCGTCTCATCCGGGGTGACGCCGGGTTCCATGCCGCTGCCCGCGCCCAGATTGAGGAGCATCTGGCGGTATTCCTCCGGCGAAAGGAGGGTCTGGGCGGCTTGGGTACGCTGGAAGGAGGTCAAGGAGCGGAAGACAGGCTCCCCAATATTCTCCGGCATGCCCATCTCCCGCAGCTGTTCCGGAGTATAGGCCAGGGTACGGTATCGGACCTCCTGAATCCGCTGCATGGCGGCGGCGGCTTCCGGGGTTGTCCTATCGAGGAATTCCCTGGATACCGCGTCAAACTTCGCGGGGATGACCTGGGAGTTGATGACGCCGCGCTGGCCGAGCTGCTCTATAAACTGCGCAAACTGCGGAGTTCCGGGGGTAAGCTGGTTGCGATAGTAGGTGATAGCGCTCTCAATGCCACGGTTCCCCACCTCGATCCGCCCGTTCGCAAAGGCTATGGGATCGGCTTGGGCGTTTCGATTTCGCTCAAGGATGGTAAAGTAGTGTTCGTCGGGCTGGGCGGTCTTGCACCGCTCTAAAATCGCCAGCCCTCTGGCCCGTTCGGCCAGTCCCCGCAGCATGCTGCACTTATAAGAATACTCCAGCCCCCGCTGACCGACGAGATCGTCCTTCAGGGTCAGCGCCTTGTGTTCCTTATCCTGCTGAAAGGGGTGATTGAGCTTCATCAGGTCGGCCACGAACATATTGTCTAAAAACAGCTCGTTGAGCCGGGGAGACTCCAGCAGCAGGCTCTGATCGGACAGGGCGAGCAGGGCGTCCACATCGCAGTCCAGCACCCGCTGGACCCTGGGCTGGAGCAGGGCACGGGCCTGCTGGTAGAGCTGGGGGGTGGGCAGGCCGTTCTGCAACCGGCCAATCTCAAGCAGGGTGTTGACGATGACAAGGTTTTCATCCTCGTGGCCCTCCTCCAGGTGGATCATGGTATCCGCGCGGGTCAGGAACGGGGAGTTCCGCTCCCCCTCCCGGAGATGAAAGCGCGGGTCCATGCGTACCCGCTCCAGGGCCCGGTTGCCGTTGAGCCGCCGGGTGGCGAAGTCAATGGCCGCCGCCTGGACGCGGGCCTCCTGGCGGGCTCTGACGTCTTCCCTCAGCTCCTCATATTGCCCAAGGGCGGTCTGATACTGGGCGATCATGGGTCCGGCCATCTCCTGCCCCATCTGAATGGGCGTCATTTCGTCGTAGCCATAATATCTGGCGCCGTTGAAGTCGATCCCCCGCCGCTGGCACTCCATGGAAAAGGCGGCGACAAAGGGGCGGTAAACCGTTTGGAAGGCCCGATCCAAGGTCTCCCGCCGGGCGGGGTCCAGGGTGTCGAAATAGGGCTGGTTGATGGGGTCGTTCATGACGTTCTCCAGATAGACCATGCGGTCCGCCATGGACTTGAGATAGGCCATGTTGTTGCGCAGATTGCGCTCGGAGAACTGGTCCGGTCCCATGCGCAGATTCACCATCTCGTCTACAATCCGCTCCAGATGGGGGCGGCGGCGGGTGATATCCCTGGAGCAGTAGTCCGCGAAAAACTGATCGTCCGCCTGCTGATGGGCCGCGTCCTGGGGGGTGGCGGG
>JAAWBF010000186.1 GCA_022792555.1 Oscillospiraceae bacterium | reverse complement strand
TTCTCAAATAGTTATATTGAGCACCATACTTTCCGCTCATAACCGCGCTTTTACTATTGACAGCTTTAATGTTGAGCGGACGGTTCCGGACGAAAGAACGGAAGAAATATTGTAATAAAAAACTCCCATCTGGTAAAATGAAGGCGTCATGAACCAGATGGGAGTTTTCGTATGGAAATATGTATTTTAGAGAAGAAACAATTAGAGAAATTTTATGATTACCTTTTGGCAGAGGAACGGGAGCCCAGCACCATTGAAAAGTATTTGCGGGATGCACGGGAGTTCATGGTGTGGCTGGCGGGAGAAGCTGTGGCAAAGGAGCGTGTTTCTGCTTGGAAGGAGCACCTAAAGTACCAGAGATTTCAGCCTGAGACAATCAACGGCAAGCTGTCCGCCCTGAACAAGCTTTTTCGCTTCCTGGGCTGGGAGGACTGCCGTGTGAAGTACCTGAAGATCCAGCGCAGGCTGTTTCGCAGCACGGAAAAAGAACTGACGAAGGATGAATATGTACGCCTGCTGGATACCGCCCAGGATTTGGGCCGGGAGCGGCTGGCCCTGCTGATGGAGACCATCTGCGCCACCGGCATCCGGGTGTCCGAGGTGCGATATATCACGGTGGAGGCTGCGCAGGTGGGGCGGGCAGAAATCGCGCTGAAGGGGAAAATCCGCACCATCCTGCTGCCAGGCAAGCTGTGTCGGAAGCTACAGAAATATGCCAAGAAACAAAAAATCGTCTCTGGCGAGATATTTCTCACCAGAAACGGAAATGGTCTATCACGGCGGCAAATCTGGGCAGAGATGAAAGCCCTGTGTAAAACGGCAAGGGTAGCGCCGTCTAAGGTCTTTCCCCATAATCTGCGCCACCTGTTTGCCCGAACGTTTTACCGGATTTATAAGGATGTAGCCCGGCTGGCGGATGTGCTGGGCCACTCCAGCATTGAGACCACCCGCATCTATCTCGTCTCCACTGGCGCGGAGCACGCCCGGCAGCTGGAAAGGCTGGGGCTTATTTCTTGAGCGAATTGAGACAGAATACATATTCCGCAATCGAATAGAGCCAAAAGAAAAGGCCTTTCACCAAAATTCTTTACGCAGTTTTTGTAGTATACCACAGGCGAAAAGAAATTACAAGGGGGACGGTCCGTTTTTTGCGCGACAAATAACAGTCAGAAACGGAATTTTCCCCATCTGGCTGCTTTTTTTGTGCTAAAATCCGGCGTCTATCAATTTTAGAGCCGTAATAACTCCGAATTCAAAGCTATCTATGTAATTTGTCCCAAAGCTGAAAAAGGAGGAGCTATGGCGAAAACCAGACAGCACATCATCTGTGGAGAGCGGCCGCGGCCACGGTATCGCCCAGCAGAGGGAGTGGTGATAACGCAGGATGAAATACAAAGGTTTCTTGCCGACTACGAGGGGCTGAACCGCTCAAAGGATACGGTTCAGTTTTACCGGCGGAAGATGAAGCGGTTTTATGAGGACCTGCCGGAGGATAAGACCATCCGGTACGGAACACTGAAGAAGTGGCAGGAGTCACTGCTTGAAAGCGGATATACGCCTGGGTCAGTGAATGCGTTTCTCTCTGCGGCAAACTCGTATCTGGACTACATTGGCCACCGGGAATATCAGCTGGCGGGGCAGCTCAAGGAGGAGAAGGCGCCTCAACCGGAACTGAGCCGGGCGGAGTATCTGCACCTTTTGCAGACAGCCAAGCTGTTGGGGAAAGAGAAGGTATACCTTTTAATCAAAGTGTTTGCATCCACCGGCCTCTTTGCCCAAGAGCTTCCGGAGGTAACGGTGGAGGCGGTTCAGGCGGGCAAGATCATCTGCGGCCAGAACAAGCAGAAACAGATTGTCACCCTTCCTGCCTGCCTTCAGAAAGAGCTTTTGCGTTATGCACAGAGAAACGGCATCTGGTCCGGCCCAATCTTTCAGACGCGAGACGGCCGACCGATGCACCGGACCTATGTATCTGCGGCCATCCGAAACCTCTGCGAGGAGGCCAAGGTGCCAGGGGAGAAGGGCAATCCAAAGTGCCTGCGCAAGCTGTATCTGTCCACCCGGGCGGGGGTAGAGAGCAATATTGTCCTGCTAGTGGAGCAGGCCATGGAGCGGATGATGGAGCAGGAGCAGTTTTCCGTCGGCTGGGAAGAAACTTAACAGTGGGAGGAAAGACGCTTGTCACAAGAACAAACACAACCACAGATTATCCTCCCCAGATTAGCTACAGTGCTGCTGGCGGGATATGTTGTTGCAGTTGTGCTCTTTTATTTCCTATCAGGAGAGCAGCTGCATTTGCGCCAGTCCCGGGATAATTTTTCGCTACCCGGGGCGGACAGCGGAACCGTGGAGCTGGTTTTCGGCAGCGTGGTGGAGCAGCGGTTTTTCACCGAAATCCAGCGGCTGGAGCGGATCGACATCCAGTGGGGGACCTATTACCGGCCCAACGCCGGGATAGTGCTGGCAGAGCTGGTGGACCTGCGTTCCGGGACGATTTTACTGTCCCAGACCTTTGATGCCGCCGGAATTCCGGAGGGCGGGCTGACCACACTGGCGGCAGAGACGCCCATCGAGGGGCTGTATCAGACGCCGCTCCTTCTGCGTATCACCTCCGACAGCCAGCCGGGCAGCGCCATATCGCCGCTGATGAACACCCAGGGCCGGGAGGAGGGTTGGGAACTCAGCCTAAACGGCGTCTCTACTTCTGGTATACTCTGCTTCGCCCTGTCCGGTACGGACTACATCTGGACGGGCCTCCACTATTGGCAGTTCGCGGTGGCGGGGCTGGTTTTGATCCTGCTGTTTATTGCTGTGGTCTGGCTGCGCGTCCGCACTGGAAAGCGCAGCTATGTGGTCAACGCGGTGATTGCGGTACAGAAGTACCGATTCCTTATTCGGCAGCTGGTAGCCCGGGATTTCAGGACGAAATACAAGCGGTCTGTCCTGGGGATGTTCTGGAGTTTCCTGAATCCGCTGCTCACCATGCTGGTGCAGTATTTCGTGTTTTCTACTATCTTCAAAAGCGATGTGCCCAATTTCGCAGCCTATCTGATTATTGGCACGGTGATGTTCAACTTTTTCTCCGAAACCTGCAACATGGCGTTAGGCTCCATCGTTGGAAACGCCAGCCTGATTACCAAGGTCTATATGCCTAAATATATTTATCCACTGACACGAGTGATGTCTTCCATGGTGAACTTGGGAATATCCCTGATTCCCATGCTAATGGTGTGTGTGTTTACCAAGGTACAGTTCCAGAAATCCGCCATGCTGGCTATCTATTTTCTGGTATGTCTCACGATTTTCAGCCTGGGGCTGGGGCTGCTGTTGTCCGCGTCCATGGTATTTTTCCGGGACACCCAGTTTTTGTGGGGTGTGCTGACAATGATCTGGATGTACGCTACCCCAATCTTTTATCCGGAAACTATTCTGCCGGAGGAATTCAAGTTCATTTTACAGATCAATCCGATATACCATTTCCTGAAAAACACCCGCTTGTGTATTTTAGATGGGATTTCCCCGGAACCGGTTGTCTATGTGCAGAGCCTACTGATGGCACTGGGAGCGCTGCTCATCGGGGCACTGGTGTTCCGAAAGTCCCAGGACCGCTTTGTATTGTATCTGTGAGGTATCTATGAACCAAACAATGATTGAGGTCAATGATGTGACCATGCAGTTCCGAATGAACAACGACAAAATCATGTCGCTGAAGGAGTTCGTCACTATGGCGCTGCGAGGCAGGTTGCATTACCAGGAGTTTACAGCATTGGAGCATGTGTCGTTCACGGTAAAAAGTGGCGAAACGCTGGGACTGATCGGCCACAACGGCGCGGGGAAAAGCACTATGCTCAAGGTGATCTCCGGCATCCTGAAGCCTACCAAGGGCAGTGTGGTGTGCTGTGGGAACGTAGTGCCCATGTTGGAGCTGGGATCCGGGTTCGATATGGATCTGACGGGCCGGGAGAATATCTTTCTAAATGGGGCGATCCTGGGGTACAGCGAGGAGTTTTTGAAGGAAAAGTACCAGGAGATTGTGGAATTCTCAGAATTGGGGCAGTTTATCGAGGTGCCCATCCGCAATTACTCCTCGGGAATGCTGGCTAGACTGGCGTTTTCCATCGCCACGGTGGTGCGGCCGGAGATTTTGATTGTGGATGAGATTTTGTCCGTGGGTGACGCCCAGTTCCAGGAGAAGAGCAAAAAGCGGATGCTGCAGCTGATGGGCGGGGGAACCACGGTGCTATTTGTAAGCCACAGCATCAAGCAGATCAGGGAGATGTGCAGCAGGGTGGTTTGGTTGGAGCGGGGCCAGGTGCGGATGGCCGGGCAGCCGGAAGAAATCTGCGCGGCCTATGAGAACGTCGGCTGACAGGGGGACTTTTCTATGAAAGGAATTATTCTTGCGGGAGGCAGCGGGACGCGGCTATACCCACTGACCATGGTGACATCGAAGCAGCTGTTGCCCATCTATGACAAGCCCATGGTCTACTACTCCCTGTCCACCCTGATGCTGGCGGGGATTCGAGATATCCTGATTATTTCCACTCCCCAGGACTTGCCCAACTTTGAGCGGCTGCTGGGGGACGGGGGCCAATTTGGAATTCGGTTGAGCTACAAGGTACAGCCGTCGCCGGACGGCCTTGCCCAGGCGTTTATCCTGGGTGAGGAGTTTATCGGGGACGGGCGCTGCGCCATGATCCTGGGGGATAACATCTTCTATGGCGCGGGATTGACGGTTCATCTCAAAAAAGCGGTAGCGCAGGAGTCCGGCGCCACAGTCTTCGGATACTATGTGGAGGACCCGGAGCGGTTTGGCGTGGTGGAATTTGATGAAGCAGGGAAAGCGATTTCCATCGAAGAGAAGCCCGCCCACCCGAAATCGAACTACGCGGTGACAGGCCTGTATTTTTACGACCAAAAGGTGTGTGAGCGGGCAAAAGCCTTGAAGCCCTCTCCCCGAGGGGAGCTAGAAATCACCGATTTGAACCGGGTCTATTTGGAAGAGGGGTCCTTAAATGTCATCACCCTGGGGCGGGGTTATGCCTGGCTGGACACGGGGACGGTGGACTCCCTCAGCGAGGCGGCGGAGTTCGTACGGGTGATTGAGCGCCGGGAAGGAATTCAAATCTCCGCACCGGAGGAGATCGCATTCCGCAACGGCTGGATTACACGGGGGCAGCTAGAGCAGAGCGCCTCTGATTATGGGAAATCACCCTATGGACAGCATCTGCGCAACGTGGCCGCAGGGAAATACATATATTGAGGGATACGATGAAATTTACAGAGACAGAGATTCCTGACGTCTATGTGGTGCAGCCGCAGGTGTTTGGCGACCATCGGGGATTTTTTATGGAGAGCTGGTCCAGGCAGGTCTTTGAAGAGGTGGGCCTCCTCTATGATTTTGTCCAGGACAACCACTCATCCTCCGCAACAAAAGGCACACTACGGGGCATCCATTTCCAACGTGGGGACAAGGCTCAGGCCAAGCTGGTGCGATGCGTTCGGGGGGCGGTGCTGGACGTGGCGGTGGATTTGCGGTCATCCAGCCCTACTTACAAAAGGTGGGTAGCGGTGGAACTGTCCGCTGAAAACAAGCGGCAGCTGCTGATTCCCCGGGGATTCGGGCACGGCTTTGTGACCTTGACCGATGAAGTGGAATTTCTGTACAAGGCGGACAACCCCTACGCCCCGGAGGCGGACGGCGGCATCCGGTGGAACGACCCAGAGCTGGCGGTTGACTGGGGGGTGGAGACGCCTCTTCTGTCTGAAAAGGACAGAACTGCCCCATTTTTGAAGGATACCATCACGGGCTTTGAGGAGTGGTAGGAATGAAACTGCTGATTACCGGCGGGGCCGGATTTATCGGGAGCAATTTCACCTTTTATATGATGGAAAAGCGTCCGGAGTACGAACTAATCTGCCTGGACAAACTGACTTATGCGGGGAACCTGGCGACGCTGACGCCAGTGATGGGCCAATCCAATTTCAAATTCATTTGGGGAGATATTGCGGACCGGACGGCAGTCTTTGAGCTGTTTGAAGGGGAGCGGCCAGATGTGGTGGTGAACTTCGCCGCCGAAAGCCATGTGGACCGTTCCATTGAGGATCCTGGGATTTTTTTACAGACCAATGTGATGGGGACTCAGGTTTTACTGGACGCCTGCCGGGAATACGGCGTAGGACGGTATCACCAGGTGTCCACCGACGAAGTATACGGGGATTTACCACTGGACCGACCGGACCTGTTTTTTACAGAGCAGACCCCACTGCACACTTCCAGCCCCTATTCGGCATCCAAGGCGTCCGCCGACCTGCTGTGCAACGCCTACCAGCGGACGTATAACTTGCCCATCACCATCAGCCGGTGCTCCAACAACTACGGACCCTACCAGTTCCCGGAAAAGCTGATTCCGCTGATGATCGCCAACGCCTTGGCGGACAAGCCCCTGCCGGTATACGGCCAGGGGCTGAACGTGCGGGACTGGCTATATGTGGAGGACCACTGCGCGGCCATCGACCTGATTCTGGAAAAGGGCCGGGTGGGACAGGTGTACAACATCGGCGGACACAACGAGATGCGGAACATCGACATTGTGAAGCTGATCTGCAAAACGCTGGACAAGCCAGAGAGCCTTATTACCTATGTTACCGACCGGAAGGGCCACGATATGCGGTACGCCATTGACCCCAGCTTTATCCACAAGGAGCTGGGGTGGCTGCCGGAGACAACATTTGAGGACGGCATTCAAAGGACCATCCGTTGGTATTTGGACAACCAGAACTGGTGGGAGGAGATCGTCAGCGGGGAGTATCAGAGCTACTATGAACGGATGTATGGGAACCGATAAGCCGCTGGTCTCGATTTTGATGGCGGTGTACGAGCCGCGGATGGATTGGCTGCGGGAGCAGCTGGAAAGCCTGGAGGCCCAGACCTATCCCAACCTGCGGCTGTATATCCGGGACGACTGCTCGCCCACGGTGCCTTTTGGGGAGGTCGAATCGTTGGTGCGGGAGTGTATTTGGTCTTTTCCTTATGAAATGAGACGAAATGAGAACAATTTGGGTTCAAATTTGACTTTTGAGCGGTTGACGCAGGAGGCGGAGGGCGCGTACTTCGCCTACTGTGACCAGGACGATATATGGCTGCCAAAGAAGGTGGCCGTTCTGCAAGAACAGTTGGAGGACAGCGGAGCACTGCTGGCCTGCTCGGATATGTACATTATTGACAGGGATGGAAAACGGGTTGCGGACAGTATCACAAAAATCCGCAGACGCCACCGTTTTCACTCTGGAAGTGGTTTGGCTGAAGGATTGCTAATTTCGAATTTTGTGACAGGCTGTACGATGCTGGTGCAAAGCAGTGCCGCGAAAGCGGCGGTGCCTTTTTGCCCGTACATGGTCCACGACCACTATATCGCGCTGTGCTGCGCGTCTGCGGGAGCGGTCATTTCCCTGCCATCCCCTTTGATTCAATATCGGGTTCATGGGCGGAATCAGACGGAGCTGATGGCGGGGGTAACGGATAAAAATAGCTACGAGAGGGTTAGGATCGATCAGCCGCTGAAGAAATTTCAGTGGCTAAGTGAGAGGTTTCCGTATAAAGAGGAGTTGGCACAGGCCATTCAGATACGTACGATGTGGATGGAGGCCAGAAAGCGCAACTGGAACGGCGGGAAGGATAAGCGATTCATCTGGAAGTACCGAGGCTTCAGCCCGCCGAGCACGCTGTTTGAGGTTATAATGCGGTGGCTACCGGAGCCGGCCTTCCGGCTGGCTATCTGGTTGAGCCGGAAAAACGTTATTTGAGTACCATGCGGGAGGGAGAGGCGCATGAAGGTGTTGGTGACCGGCGTCGGCGGACAGTTGGGGTACGATGTATGCAAGGTGCTAGCCACACAGGGTGTGGAGCACAGGGGTGTTGGCATTCAGGACGTTGATGTTACGGACGCTACAGCGACACGGAATTATATAGTGGAATACGGTCCTGATGCAGTAATCCACTGCTCCGCCTGGACGGCGGTAGACAGGGCGGAAGAGGAGCTGGAGCGGTGCCGTGCGGTAAATGCGGGTGGCACCCGGAATATCGCGGTCGTCTGCAAAGAGATTAGCGCAAAAATGTTGTACATATCCACCGATTATGTGTTCCCGGGGGATGGAAAGCGGTTTTATGAACCGGACGATCCCACCAGGCCATTGGGCGTCTATGGGCGGACAAAGCTGGAGGGAGAGCTTGCGGTTCGGGAGTTGCTGGAACGGTATTTCATCGTCCGCACCTCCTGGGTGTTTGGCAAGAATGGGAATAACTTTGTGAAAACCATGCTACGTCTGGCTGAGGCACAGATGGAAATCAACGTAGTTTGCGACCAGATTGGCAGCCCCACCTATACGGTGGACCTGGCGCCGTTGTTGTGCGATATGATCAGGACGGATAGGTACGGCGTCTACCACGCCACCAACGAGGGCGTGTGCTCCTGGACGGAGTTTGCGGAAGAAATATTTCGGCTGGCGGGGAAGGATGTGAAGGTTAACCCCGTGCCCACCAGCGAGTATCCCACCTGTGCGGCGCGGCCGCTAAACTCCCGCATGAGCAAGGATAAGTTAGAGCAGGTGGGGTTTTCTAAGCTCCCACACTGGAAGAATGCGGTAAGACGTTATTTAAAAGAGCTTGGTAAAATTTAAATAATAATTTAATTAGATTGGAGATGTTTTTGATGAAAAATTTATTAAAGAAAATTTTGAACTATTTCAATAGAATTTACTGGATAGAATATGACAAGCGCCATTTTCCATCACCTCTCCCCCATGTGGAGATTGATAGCAGTCCACAGCATGTAATCTTGGATTCAAATCCCCATGCCTACCCCACGCCAGAAGAATTTCAAGCGGTTAAATGGCAATGTTTGCATCAATTTAACAGCCATATTCAATCTGTCTCTGGCTTGTTCCAGGATAAGAAATCACAAAAAATACTAGAAAATTTTTTACTGATGCGTTGTTTTCAAAATGATTTGATCCGTTTCAATCTAGCTACAGAGATAGCTGAAAATACAACACACAGCATTGGACAAATTGCATTCTATATCAAAGGTTTCCCCGTTTGGCGCCTGGTTGATGAGCACCAGTATTACCCTGCGGACATTATACATCTGAGCGACCACGAAGTATTTTTGGATGGCGGCGCTTGGGTTGGCGATACAATTCATCAATTTTTGCAGGAAACAAACAACAAGTATGATGGTATCTATGCATTTGAAGCATCTCCTAATAATTATCAAGAGTGCCTTAAAGGAATTGCGGCGATAAATCACGAGAAAAAGATTCAGGTATTGAATTATGGCCTGGGCAAAGAAGGGCAAAGCTTATATTTTCCGAAAGAAGGATTATGCGGCGATCCTTTGATGGAGATACCATCGGAGGCTTTGAAAGATTATACTAAGGTTGAAATCGTAGATATTAAACAAGTTCTCACCAAGGAACAGTTGTATTCAATTACATTTGTAAAATTAGATATTGAAGGCTCCGAATTGGCTGCACTGAAAAACATGGAGGATTTTATACGAGAAAAGCGGCCTAAATTAGCGATTTGTGTGTATCACAAGTTAGAAGATATCTTTGAAATCCCGCTGTATATAAAGTCTCTTTTTGAGCCGGAAGATGGATACGAGATGTATTTGCGCCACCACGAAAATGGTATATATGAGACTGTTTTATATTGTATTCCGATTCCACGACATAATCAGGATCGTTTGGAGAGCTAATCCGATGATTTAGAAATGCCTGCTGTGTTTTGTGGATTAGGTATATATTAAATTGCACATGAACTACAAGAAAGAGGAATAGAGAGGAAAAATAAATTTCATTTATTTTTTCAAAATCTCTTCTGGAAAACGTATCAGCTGATTATTGCAGCAGGAGGAACTTTCAAGTGGTTTTAGAAAATAATCGCTATATATCGCTTTGTTGTAAAGGACTCAAACTTTTGCAACAAAGAGGTTTTCGTGCTACATGGCGAAAGGTATGCCGTAAACTGCATCTTAGAGTGGGCCAAGCTCCTAAACGTTTATTTACACGAAGTGAATTAGAGCAGCAGGTCGGCAAAAGATTTCCAATCAATATTAAATTTAGTATTATAGTTCCTCTTTATAATACGCCTAGACGATTTCTAAAAGAAATGATTCAATCTATTTTATGTCAAACTTATGATAATTGGGAGCTGTGCATGGCAGACGGCAGTGATGAAGAGCATTTCTGGGTGGGGGAAATTTGTCGAGACTATGCCGCAAAAGATTCACGTATCCACTATAGACGACTTCCTTCGAATTTAGGTATTTCTGGGAATAGTAACGCTTGCCTCAAAATGTCTTCCGGGGATTATCTTGTATTGGTTGATCATGATGATTGGCTACACCCGGCAGCATTACATGAAATAATGGAAGCGATTTGTACCTATAAAGCGGATTTTATATACACTGATGAAAACACCTTTCACCGGAGACCGCAGGATGCATATCTTCCGCATTATAAACCAGATTTTTCTCCAGACAGTCTGCGAAGCAACAATTATATTTGTCATCTCACCGCGTTCTCCCGCGGGTTATTGGAACAGATCAATGAAGGGTTTCGTTCATCTTTTGATGGGAGTCAAGATTATGATTTGATTTTGCGGCTAACAGAAAAGGCGAAACAAATCATACACATTCCAGAAATTTTATATTACTGGCGCAGTCATAAGAACTCTACCGCTTCAGATACCATGGCCAAGCCATATGCAATCGCGGCGGCAAAAGGAGCGCTAGCTGAGCATTTGGAGCGGGTTGGCCTGTCGGGAAAGATTTTAGATTCTGTCGTGCCATCAACCTATCGAATAAAATATAAAATAATAGGAACTCCTTTAGTTTCCATTCTTATTTCTAATAAAGATCATACGATTGATTTACAAAAATGTATTAACTCTATTACGGAAAAGACAACATATTCTTCTTGGGAAATCATCATTATAGATAATAACAGTGTAGAAGAAGAAATCTTTGAGTACTATGAAAAGCTGGAAAAAGATGCCCGCATAAAAATCGTATACTGGCCTGGAAAGTTCAATTACTCTGCTATCAACAATTTTGGTGTAGAACACGCAAAAGGCGAGTATTTAATTTTGCTCAACAACGATACTGAGGTAATTACTTCCACATGGATCGAAGAAATGCTGATGTTCGTCCAGAGAAGCGATGTAGGTGCTGCCGGATGTATGCTGTACTATCCAGATGAAACAGTGCAACATGGTGGAGTAATCTTAGGCTCTGGCGGCGTCGCAGGACATTTTCACAAACACTTTCAACGCAACGATTATGGTTATATGTCACGTATGACATTTGCTCAAAACTTATCCGCAACAACCGCAGCTTGTATGATGATTCGCCGCGATGTTTGGGATAAGGCAGGCGGTTTAGATGAAAAATTTGCGATCGCATTTAATGATATAGATTTGTGTATGAGAATCCGCAAATTAGATTATTTAATTGTATGGACACCATATGCAGAATTATATCACGATGAATCAAAAAGTCGTGGCAAAGAAGATACCATAGAAAAGCAGCGCAGATTTATAAGTGAAGTCAAATTGTTTCAGAGTCGATGGGAAAAAGAGCTAGCGCACGGTGATCCCTACTACAATCCAAATCTGCCGTCAAACTGTGAAAATTTAGTGCTGTAGAGCAACTCTGATGATACAAATTATTGATACTTAAAGGATGGAATTCAATAGTGATTGTGCAGTTTTTAAAAAGAATCCATAGGTGGAATCAATATAAAAAAATTTCTAGTTCCGGTCTTTTTGATCAGGAATTTTATAGAAAAGAGTATAAAATTGACCACAATGAATTTTTTCATTACATGGAAGTCGGATGGAAAAAGGGATATGATCCATCGGAAATGTTTTCCACAGATCAGTACCTAAACGCCTA
The DNA here is from genome assembly GCA_022792555.1 of Oscillospiraceae bacterium. GTDB lineage: Bacteria > Bacillota > Clostridia > Oscillospirales > Oscillospiraceae > JAAWBF01. The sequence goes on along the minus strand of JAAWBF010000186.1, from coordinate 11,342 downwards.
TCCAGATGTGAAAAAAGCTGGGATCAATCCGCTGTACCATTACTATTTTCACGGTCGAAAGGAAGGACGCACTTCTGGTGTCAGCCCTTTATTAGGAATAGTGTATGAAACCGGGATTCCAACACAGGAGTCCCGCCCGCTTCGATACAGTTTGCTGAAGCTTCAAATAAAAAAATCCGGGCTGTTCGATGCAGCTTGGTACGAACGGCAATACGGTATAAGTGAAAAGCCGCTTCAGCACTATCTCGAAACAGGATATAAACAGGGATATGAGCCTTCTGAAGACTTCTCCGGCGCCGAATACATCGCCCGCTACCCACAGGTTGGATTGGCAGGTATCAATCCGTTAGCCCATTATCTATGCTTAGGTAAAAAGGCTGGACTTTTCTATGGCGTAGACCCAGTGAAGAAAATCAGACATTCAAAATATTTTGATGAATGCTGGTATCGGGATGCATATCATATTCCTGATTCTGTTGATGCGGCGGAACACTTCGCCCGCAAGGGGTGGAAGCTATGGTATCATCCCTCCGCAAGTTTTTCAACGATTCAATACTTCCTTGAGCGTTTCCATTATCTTCATGATGAAAAGAATCCATTGATGCACTATGAGCTTACACATCGAAGAAACGATCTCCCTTTTTCAGAGGAACCCCTGGCGGAAGGCTTGACTAAAAAGGTCCTGGAAGAATATATTGCGGTACAAAATAAAAGCATAGTGGAGCAATACGCCCGGGATACAAAAAAACTGATTGTTTATCTTGTGCCGGAACGTGATAGTGTTGGCGGCGGAGTTATGTCAATTTGCTCTATCGCTCAAGTTACGGCCTCAATTGATGAGACAAAAGATTTTTCCGTTATGCTTGCCACGGTGCCGTCTGTTAACACATTTCCGAAGTGTACAAACTTTAAAAGCAGTATGGATGTGTTCCGCTTTGAACAGATTCCGAACTACTTTATAGAATTGGAAGAGATCATTATTCACGTTCCGGAAATCTTTGTAGTCCGCTTCATGGAAAGATTAACACCGAACGAATGGCTCTGGCTCCAGCACTTAAAAAGAACGCGGATCAACATTATGAACCAAAATATGCTTTATATGCCGCGGCCATGTATCGTGGATATCTTAAGAAGCAATATTCCAGACGTCACGATAACCTGTGCTCATAAGCAGTATACCACAGCGCAGCTTCGTACAAGTTATAACGTACCGGTACATCTTTTCGGTGCTAGCAACTTGGTGAGATATAGTTATGTTCCATACAAGAAAAAAGAGAATTTATTGCTCTATTCGCCAGATGAAGCGGATTTTAAACCCTATGTTTTGAAAAAGATTCAAGATGAGTTTCCTCACCTTAAAATGAAAGAGATTCGGGACATCTCTTACCGTGAGTATCTCAAATTGATTGCGAGAGCGAAATGGATGATAACCTTTGGGGAGGGTATCGACGGGTATTTCTTAGAAAGCGTACGAAGCGGGGCCATCCCTTTTGCGGTGCAGAACCCAACTTTTTTCAGTGATGCTTTTGACAACTTGGAGAATGTATATGCCAGCTATAACGATATGCTACTCCATATTACAGATGATATCCGTCGGCTCAGCAAGGCGTCAAGGTTTAGCGCACTGAATGACAAACTGCGGGAAATTGATGCGCAGGAATATGATGACCAGACCTATGAGAAAAACATCCGCAAATACTATCGCAACGAATATACCTTCCCGATGGAACCCGTGCTGAAAGCACGGGCAGCCCGTATGGCTGCAAAGCCATTGATTTCAATCTGCATGGCCACATATAACGGGGCTAAGTACCTTAAAAAGCAATTGGAGAGCATTGCCGCACTCACATACCCTAATATTGAATTGATTGTCAGCGATGATGGTTCAACGGACAGCACATTGAAGCTCCTTCAAGACTTTAAACCAAACTTTCCTTATCAGATTTTGAGAAATTCTGGCCGGCATGGGGTTGTCGGAAATTTCCTGAGCGCTATTTCCCGCGCTAGAGGAAAATATATTGCTATGGCGGATCAAGATGACATCTGGGAGCCAAGAAAGCTGGAAATCCTTTTGGATAGGATAGATGACTTTGATTTAGTCCACGGGCGCGTGAAAGTAATAGATAAATATGGAAATCTCCATCCTATGGAATATATGCACAACACATATGAAGCTGATAAAACTTGTCTGTATCGACCGATTCATTTTATTGAAGAAAATCCTATTCTAGGATGTACTACTCTGATGCAGGCAGATTTTGCGAAAAGAGTTTTGTCAGTTCCCTCAAACTTTATTTATCACGACTGGTGGTTTGCATTGAGTGCGATTTGTATTGGAAATGGCGTTTGCTATGTGGATACTCCTGTTATTAAATACCGGCAGCACAATAACAACACTGCAAAAACAACGTTCGAAAGCAAGACCTTTGTCTTCAAAAAAATGAAAACATTGCAATTAATAGAGCAAACGTTTAAATATTCCATGAAACACTACGAAATTAAATTGCTTCAATCGTGGGTATATTATTATGGGTTGACGCGGTTTTCAATGGTCTACTTCCCGGCGTATGTGAATGAATATTACGGAGCCAACCGTGCAGCTTTGACCCGAGAATCACTCAGCCTGTTTCGTCAGACCATTGACGGACTGTTAGAAGGAGAGAGACATGGAACCAGAAAGAGTTGATGTCACAAGGTCTTTTCTTCCACCGAAAGAGGAATATATGGCCTATGTTGATACAATTTGGAACAGCGTGTGCCTGACTAATCAAGGCCCGCTTGTCCAAGAAGTGAACGCCAAACTGCAATCGTTTTTGGGTGTTCAGCATTTTGAGTTTGTCAGCAATGGAACTGTCGCACTTATGCTTGCATTGCATGTGTTAGATATTTCGGGTGGAGAGGTGATTACAACGCCTTTCAGTTATGTGGCGACAACATCCTCAATTCTGTGGCAGGAAAATAAACCTGTATTTGTGGATATTGATCCAGAAACGATGTGTATGGACCCCAATAAAATTAGGAAAAAGATTACCTCAAAGACGAAAGCTATCATGCCCGTTCACGTTTTTGGGATGCCATGCGATGTGGAAGCAATTGAAGCGGTGGCCGAGGAATATAAACTAAAAGTTATCTATGACGGTGCCCATGCCTTTGGAGCTGTTTACAAGGGACGATCACTGCTGGATTATGGCGATATCACCACATGCTCATTCCATGCTACAAAATTGTTTCACACGATTGAGGGCGGTGCTGTGATTGCTAAGGATAGCAAAGTGAATAAGAAAATTCAGCTTGCTATGCGGTTTGGCCACAATGGCGATATGCACTATCAGCTTGGAATCAATGGGAAGTGCAGTGAATTCCATGCCGCAATGGGACTTGCAAACGTCAAATATCTACCTGAACTAATTGAGAAGCGAAAGCATTTGTCTGATACATATGACGAGGCATTGCGCGGACACGTCAAACTTTTAGAGCCGGTGTCTGGCCTTCAGCGCAATTACGCTTATTACCCAGTGATATTCCGTAGCGAGACCCAGCGGCAGAAGGTTCAGTCAGCGCTCAATGAGGGCAATATCTTTCCACGCCGTTATTTTTATCCATCCTTAAATCGCCTGCCCTACGTTCAAGGGGATCCCTGCCCTATTTCGGAAGATATCGCATCCCGGATTCTTTGCCTGCCTCTTTATCCATCCCTAGAGCAGTCAGATCAGCAGCGGATTATTCGGCTCATTCTTGATAAACTTGTAAAGTGAACTTATAAGTTGGAGGAATTATGAAACTTGGTATTATGCAACCATATTTTTTTCCATACATAGGCTTCTGGCAACTGTTAAACTTGGTGGATGAATATATTATTTACGATGATGTAAATTTCATTAAGGGTGGATGGATTAATCGCAACCGTATTTTGGTACGTGGAACTCCACAATATTTTAATATTCAGATGCAAGGTGCATCATCATTTAAAAAAATATCAGATATTTCCATAAATCCTTTGCCTATATGGCGAAAAAAATTATTATCTACGTTGACTATGGCATACAAAAATGCACCCTATTATGACGATGTTTTTCCCATTTTAGAAGATTCCATTTTTTGTAAAGAATCTCAGTTATCAACGTATGTTTCCAATTCTATTCGAGCGGTATGTACGTATTTACAAATTGAAACAAAATTGTTGCTTTCATCTGAATTAGAACAAAATCGATCACTACGTGGTCAGGATCGCATTCTAGATATCTGTAAACGTTTAAAAGCAGATCATTATTATAATGCGATTGGCGGCCAGCAACTGTATTCAAAAAATGTTTTTCAGCAAAATCGAATTGAGCTTCATTTCTTAAAGCCGCATCTTCCTACTTATCCACAGTTCAAAAACGAGTTTATACCTGCCCTTTCTATTATTGATATCATGATGTTTAATTCTCCAAGGGAAATTCAGGCGATGCTGGGGGATTATGAGCTGTTATGAAAGAAATTGGTGGCTATTTTGGTTTGGAAGAATTGAGTGGCACAGAATATTACGCGGATCTTATTCCACTCAATTCCGGACGAAACGCTCTTCTTTATATTTGCCTTGCCAAAAATATCCGAAAACTGTACCTTCCGTACTTTCTTTGCTCATGCATATCCGATATGTGCCGAGAGCATGGTATTGAGGTTTCATTTTATCATATCAATGAGCAGCTAATGCCTCTGCTTGAAGCAAAACCACATGATGGACAAGCGGTGTATGTGGTCAACTATTATGGACGATTGGACTGCGGAGCTGTAGAGCGGTTACAGGATCGATATAACGGCCGTCTTATTGTTGACAATACTCATGCTTTCTTTCAAGCTCCTGTCTCTGGGGTAGACACACTATACTCTTGCCGCAAATTTTTTGGTGTTCCTGACGGCGCTTATTTAGCGACAGATAAAAAATTAGTTCAGCCATTGGCAAGGGAAGAAGTGAGAGAAAATATGGGGCATATTTTGGGCCGTTATGAAAAGTGCGCATCGGGGTTTTATAGTGAGTACCAGAAAAATGATGATCGGTTTTATTATGCACCTCTGAAAAGAATGTCTAAGATTTCCAGTAATATTCTTCGTGGGCTTAATTATGAAATGATCTCTGAAAAAAGAACAAAGAATTATTGCTGGCTCAGGCAAAAACTTGATACCTCAAATTTACTGGAAACCGAATTACACGCAGGCCCGTTTTGCTATCCGTTATTTTGTAAAAATGGAATACAAGTACGGCAATACCTGATTCAACATGGTGTGTATATTCCCACACTGTGGCCAAACGTTTTACAACTGGAGAATTGCCCATTAGAGAAAAACTTTGCGAAAAATATACTGCCAATCCCATGTGATCAGAGATATAATTTGGCTGATATGAAAATTATCACAGAGCTTTTGTGGCAGACTGGGGTGATACAGCCATGAACAAAACGAAAGTATTAATCTTTCCCGCTGGTGCAGAAAATGCACTTGAAATTTATGACGCTTTGAAAGACCATATTGATATTGATGTGTATGGTGCATCTGGTAAAGCAGACTATGCTTCCTGTCTCTACCCTTCGGACCATTATGCCGAAGGTGAATTCTACATTGAAACTGCGGGCTTCCTTGAATATTTTAATGACTTTCTTGATCGTTGGAGTATAGATATTGTAATTCCGACCCATGATGAAGTTGCACTGTATTTTGCGAGGAATAGGAGGCTTATTCAGGCTGCAATTCTGCTTGCTCCACTTGAAACCGCAGAAATCTGTAGGGAAAAGAGAAAGACATTTCAGCTTTTTTCTGATTGCAACTTTTGCCCTACGATCTGGGATACGGCGGATATACTACCGGAAACGGCCTATCCCGTTTTTTCCAAACCTAATATTGGAGTAGGTGCTAGGAATACCTTTTTGATAAATACACCTTCGGAGCTTCAATCTGCTTTAAAAAAATCGGCAAATCAACAAATGATAATTTGTGAATATCTCCCTGGAGATGAATGCACAGTGGACTGTTATACAAATTCAAACAGGGAGTTGCTTTTTGCCGGTGCCAGAATACGGAACCGAATTGAGCATGGAATCGCATATCGTTCTACAACATTTGCAATAACTGAAGAAATAAAAGAAATTGCAAAAACAATCAACGGACGATTACATTTTTTTGGCGCATGGTATTTTCAAGTGAAGCGGGATTACGCACAAAAATGGAAGCTTTTAGAGGTTTCCTGCCGTCAATCTGGAGGGATGACGCTTTACCGACATAAAGGAATTAATTTTCCACTTATGGGTATCTATGAACTAAATGGCATACCTGTTGACGCATTAGAAATGCCTGGAGAATGGATGTTTGAACGCAGGCTGATGACAAGATTTAAGCTTCCATACCAATTCAACACTGTGTACATAGATTTAGATGATACCCTTATTTTGAACGGTAATGTTAACACAACAATTATGTCATTTCTTTATCAATGCGTCAACGAAAAGAAAGAAATCATACTACTTACCCGGCATATGGCCAAACCTTCTTCTACCTTAAGTAAATATAAAATTGATACCACATTATTTGATCGCATTGTTCACATTACTTTTCATGATGAGAAAGCAACCTATATCCGAGACAAAAATGCAATTTTTATTGACAACAGTTTTGCGGAACGGAAAAAGGTACATGAAGCAACCGGTATTCCAACTTTTGATGTGGATGACGTTGATTGCCTCTTGTATTTTTAGTCCAGTAACTTATGCATAGTTATGAATTGGCTCTTTACCGTTTGGGAAGTGTTCGTATGATATTTGCCCTGTTTGACCTCTGCAACCGCCGTTTTCATTGGGATAGGCTGGACGAGAATCGAGAGCGTCGGGAGATTGACCATGAAACGCCCTGTGGAGATGTACCGCTGGAGTATGGAGCCGCCCTGGAAGGGGCGATTTTCCCGGCTTTTCTTTGCAGTCCCTTTCAGCGGGAACTCCGCAGTGGTTATTTCCTCAACATTATCTTTGACTGCCCCTATTAAGATGCACGAATTGTTGACAGACGATTTTCTGTCCAAGATGATTTTTGAGTTGAAGCTGGTGCATCCAGCCATACCGTCCCAGGGGCTTGTCCGGCTGATTATCCAAAATCAGGTCCGGGATGTAGTAGTCTCCAACCTTTGTGTAGGTTAATTCCATGATGTGTCCTCGTTGTTGACTGGGAGTATCCTAAGCACAGAGTTTTTGGCTGTATATCAAACAAGATCTAAATAAAATTAAAAATCCTGTCTTCCACGTCCCACAGACGTAGAAGACAGGATTTTCGATATCAGAACGCAGTTATTTTAGGCCTTCCAAAGGCTGTGCAGGTTGCAGTAGGCGTAGACGGCCTCTACCTCATCGCCCTCGCAGAGAGAGAAACAGACCTTGGGCGCGTCGCCGGGCTTGAGGGCCTTGCGTTGGTTGCCCTGCTTGGTCTGGAGGGATACCCACTCGATGTAATGCTCCGGCTGCATCGGGTGCTCCACTGCGCCCACTGTGACGGTCACCAGATTTCCCTCTACTTGGTAGACAGGGACATGCTTCTCCTGGGCGGCATCAGTGGTGCCGGGGACAATCTCCGTCATCTTCTGCCCACAGCACATGACGGGGACACCCTTGTTTCTGACCATCGCGATGATATTGCCGCAGTGCTCACAGATGTAAAATTTCTGATCCATTGTACCATACCTCCCGAAAATTGTGATCTATTGCAAGCCGCAGGGGCCTCCAATATCGGTTATGCGTGACAGCTCTGAGCGCCATGACAGCCTTTGTGATTGTGGTGGCCGCAATCGTGTCCCTCGCCGTGATCGTGGTGGCTACACCGAACCTCTGGATCATAGGACAGCTTGCCCTCCAGCAGGGCGGTCACAGCCGCATCCGCACTGCCCGACACACCGCCATACAGCTGGATACTGTTGGCCTCCAGCGCGGTGCGGGCGCCCCCTCCAATCCCACCGCAGATCAGGGTGTCAACCCCCAATGCCTTTAACACACCGGCTAACGCACCGTGGCCCTGTCCATTGGTATCCATAACCTGGGAGGAGACAATCTTTCCGCCCTCCACATCGTAGATCTTAAACTGCTCTGTGTGGCCAAAATGCTGAAAAATTTGATCATTTTCAAAGGTAACAGCAATTCTCATTGCGGATTCTCCCTTCTGTTTTTTATATTGTCTGTTGATATGGTGCTTAAAGCACCCGCAGCAACCATAAGCTTCTGCCGCTCCGTTACAGAGTTGGTATTCCCCGCCCGTAATGTGGAGGGGGCGTCCTTCCACCAAGGCAGCCGCAATTTTTTTGCGTGCGGCAGCGTAAATCATCTGCACCGTGGTCCTAGAAATCCCCATCTGTATACCACACTGTTCTTGAGAGAGGGTTTCTCTGTCAATAAGCCGTATGGCCTCATATTCATCTACCGATAGAATTACAGCGTCCCTTTTCTGGCTGTTTTCCGGTGTAAATGTGAGCGTCTGAGGGAAATAACAAACTTTTCTATACTTTCTCGGCCTTGACATATGTTGTTCTCTCCCTACCCGCCTGTCCCATGTTCTTCCTGTTAGTATAGAAGAATTTCAGGCATATGTCAATATTATTTTTGACCTAGACCTGAAAAATGAATGTATCCCTGTGCAGGCGGCGTTTTGTAAGGGCCGGTATCCCCATTGGCCCACCGTGCTGCCTATCGTTCAGTTGGATAGAAATTTATGAGATAGGCGTGTTTTTGCAGATTGCTATAGTTGCCGTGCGGGGTTCTGACGTGATATAATCAGGCAATCATACAACAAATTGATACAGGGGGAATTACGATGGGTAGTGTATACCGCTGCTATGTGGAAAAGCGGACCGGTTTTGACGGAGAAGCCCAGAGTCTTTATCGAGAACTGCGGACCGGGCTGGGGCTGGACAGCCTGACCGGGGTACGGATTCTGCACCGGTACGATTTAGAGGGATTAGATCCCACTTCTTACACCGCCGCCAGAAACACTGTACTCTCTGAGCCCCAGGTAGATACAGTCTGTGACGAGGGTTTTACAGCCCCCACCGGTCCTCACAGCATCCTAGCTGTGGAGGCGTTGCCGGGCCAGTATGACCAGCGGGCGGACTCCGCCTCTCAGTGTATCCAGCTCATGACCGGTGGGAACCGGCCTTTGGTGAAAGCGGCCACCGTTTACCTGCTGCTGGGAGCGTTGGACTCCGATGGATTGGAGCGGGTGCGCAAGTACCTCATTAACCCGGTGGAGAGCCGTCAGGCCGCACTAGACAAACCGGATACGTTAGTCCAGCAGTACCCTGTCCCCGCACCGGTCCCTCGGTTGGACGGCTTTGCCCATATGGACGAGGACAGCCTGAAAACGGTATTAGAGACCTACGGTCTGGCCATGGACCTGGCCGATTTAAAATTTTTTCAGGCGTATATGTACCAAGAGGAGCGCCGAGACCCCACCCTCACCGAGCTGCGGGTGGTGGACACCTACTGGTCGGATCACTGCCGCCACACGACCTTTTCCACCCATATCGACGGGACCGCCCTGGAGGACCCGACTGTCCAAGCCGCCTATGACCGCTATCTGGCCCTGCGCCAGGAGGTCTACGGCCCCGAAAAGGCCGCCCAGCGCCCCCAGACACTGATGGATCTGGCCACCATTGGCGCAAAAGCCCTCAAGCGCCGGGGGATGCTGCCCGAACTGGATGAGAGCGAGGAGATCAACGCCTGCTCCATCCATGTCCCAGCTATGGTGGACGGGAAGTCCCAGAACTGGCTGCTCATGTTCAAGAACGAGACCCACAACCATCCCACCGAGATTGAACCCTTCGGCGGGGCGGCCACCTGCATCGGCGGCTGTATCCGGGACCCCCTGTCCGGGCGGGCCTATGTCCACCAGGCCATGCGTCTCACCGGCTGCGGCGACCCCAGGACCCCTCTGGATCAGACCCTAGAGGGCAAACTCCCCCAGCGGCGGATCGCCCAGGTGGCCGCAGCGGGGTATTCCTCTTATGGCAACCAGATCGGTCTGGCCACCGGCCATGTGGCCGAGCTCTACCACGAGGGTTATGTAGCCAAGCATCTGGAGTGCGGTGCGGTGGTGGCCGCCGCCCCGGCGGACAGCGTGGTCCGGGAGCGGCCCGCTCCGGGGGATGTGATCCTGCTGTTGGGAGGCCGAACGGGACGGGACGGCATCGGCGGAGCCACCGGCTCCTCCAAAAGTCACAACAAGTCCTCCCTGGATACCATGGCCTCCGAGGTCCAGAAGGGCAACGCACCAGAGGAGCGCAAGCTCCAGCGCCTGTTCCGGGATCCAGAGGTGACGCGGCGGATCAAGCGGTGCAACGACTTTGGCGCAGGCGGCGTCTCGGTGGCCATTGGTGAGCTGGCCGACGGCTTGGAGATCGACCTGGATGCCGTGCGGAAAAAATATGACGGCCTAGACGGCACCGAGCTAGCTATCTCTGAGAGCCAGGAGCGTATGGCGGTGGTGGTGGCCCCCCAAGACGTCAACCGAATCATCGCCGCCGCCCAGGCGGAGAATTTGGAGGCGTACCAGGTGGCTGTAGTCACGGAGTCCCCCCGGATGGTGATGCACTGGCAGGGGCAGCAGGTGGCCGATCTGTCCCGCGCCTTTCTCAATACAAATGGGGCGGTCAAGCACACCACCGTCCACGTTCCAAAGCACACTGCACATACAAAGTCCAGCGCCCGTCCCGCCAGCCTGCGGGAGTTGGCCGCCAGCCTGCGCAGCGCCTCCCGCCGGGGCCTCACCGAGCGGTTTGACGGCTCTATCGGGGCTGGTAGCGTCCTGATGCCCTATGGCGGGAAATACCAGCGCTCCCCCGCCCAGGCCATGGCCGCCCTGCTCCCCGTCCTCCCCGGCCAGGAGACCGATCAGGCCAGCGTCATGGCCTGGGGCTGTGACCCAGAGGCGCTGTCAGATCATCCCTACACCGGCGCCTATGAGGCGGTGGTGACCTCTGTGGCCAAATTAGTGGCTGCTGGGGCGGATTTCCACCGGGTCTACCTGTCTCTTCAAGAGTTCTTTGAAAAACTACGAGAAGATCCCGTGCGCTGGGGCAAGCCCTTCGCCGCTCTGCTGGGGGCGCTGGATGCCCAGATGACCCTGGGCTGTGCCGCCATCGGTGGAAAGGATTCGATGTCTGGTTCCTTCCTGGACCTGGATGTTCCTCCCACCCTCATCTCCTTTGCCATCGCCCCGGTTCTGGCGGACCAGGTGCTCCCCTTTACGTTCCAGAAGGCAGATCACCCGGTCTATCTCTTCGCCGCAGAGAAACCCCAGGACGCCTGGGATGCCCTGTACGCCCTCCACAAGCGGGG
>JAAWBF010000015.1 GCA_022792555.1 Oscillospiraceae bacterium | reverse complement strand
CGTGGAAAAGAATCCGAAATAGATAATTTCTGATTCATAGAGCAGCTGCCCATTCCGTCATTTTGACGATGAGAAAATTTATAGGCGTTTATCAACACGAAAGGTAAAAGGGATGTTGGAGACGTTACACACGATAGTAAGGCTGTTATTCCAACCGGACAGTGAGCTGCGGCAGATTATAGGGGTTACTCTGCGTATGTCATTTGCCAGCACAGCCATTGCCTGCGTATTGGGGTTCCCCCTGGGGATGCTGCTGGGGCTGAACACCTTTCGGGGGAAAAAGCTGCTCCTGCGGCTGACCCATACACTGGCTGGGCTTCCGCCTGTACTGGCGGGACTGCTGGTCTTTTTTCTGCTGTCCCGATCGGGGCCCCTCGGTCGATGGAAGCTGTTGTACAGTGTAAGCGCCATGGTGCTGGCCCAGGTCCTGCTCATCACCCCCATCGTCACCGGGCTCACCGCCGCGGCCATCGGCGCCAGGGCGCCAATGGTATCCGAGACCGCCCAGGGGCTGGGGCTGTCCAGGGGGCGCTATGGAGCCTGCCTGCTCTACGAATGCCGCGCCCAGCTCTTTTCCGTGCTCTTTACCGGCTTTGGCCGGGCGGTCTCCGAGGTGGGGGCGGCCCAGCTGGTGGGAGGCAATGTCCAATATAAAACCCGCGTCATGACCACCGCCATCGTGTTGGAGACCAATATGGGCCGGTTTGACATGGCCCTGGGACTGGGGATTGTCCTGCTGCTGATCTCCTTCCTTGTAGTCTCTGCCGCCCAGCTGCTCCAGGAGCGGGTGTCCTGATGGCGCTGGTTGTACGAAATGCCGTCAAGGGCTACCGGGGGCGGACCGTGCTGGACATCCCCTATCTGCGGCTGGAGCCGGGGACCCGCTGTGGGATCCTTGGCGCCAATGGCGCGGGAAAGACCACCCTATTGCGGCTGCTGGCCGGGACACTCACCCCTGACAGTGGGACACTGGCCTGGGAAGGGGCGGCGCTGCGGTGCGGATATCTGCCCCAAAAGCCCTACGCCTTTGGGACGACGGTACTGCACAATGTCATGCTGGGGCTGGAGGGTTCTAAAACGGAGCGCCGGAGCCGCGCCCTGGAGGCCCTGACCCAGGTGGGTTTAGAGAGACTGGCCCTAGCCCGCGGAAACACCCTCTCCGGGGGAGAGCAGCAGCGCATGGCGCTGGCCCGTCTGCTGGCCCGGTCGTGGCCTATGCTCCTACTGGACGAGCCCACTTCGGCGGCAGACCTCGCCGGGGCTGAGCTGGCTGAAAAGGCCCTGCTGGCCCAGCCAGCCTGTCAATCCGGGCTCCTGGTCTTTACCACCCACAATCCCGCCCAGGCCTGTCGGCTGGCTAACCATCTGATCCTCCTCCATCAGGGCCGGATTGCCGAGCAAGGGAAGCCGGAGGAGGTCCTCTTCCGGCCAAAAAGCCTGGAGGCCCAGCGCTTCTTGGCTCATATACTTTAGAAATAGACCGCCCGCAATTTTTTGCGGGCGGTCCCAGTTTATGGTTCCAGCTTGGTAGAACAGGCTTTACAGGAGGAGTCACAGCCTGAACAGCACCCAGCACAGGGCGTCTGGAGCCGCCGGATCAGGTGCCGGATGGTATACCAGACAGACCACAGGATAAGAGCCCCTACGGCCAGATAGATCCCATATTTCAAATCGGTCTCTCCCTTCTAGACAGGTTTTTTCTTAACAGAACAGCAGAGAGCCCATCTGATAGACCACAAATGCGCCCAGATAGGCCGCACCCAGCTGCCAGGCGATGGAGACCAGGGTCCATTTCAGGCTGTTCATCTCCCTATAGATGGTAGACACCGCTGCGGCGCAGGGGACATAGAGCAGGACGAAGACCAGAAAGGCGTAGGCGGCCACGGGGGTCTGGAAGGAGCCGGACAGGGCGGTTGCGATGGCCGCCCCGCTGGCGGTGACGGAAAAGCCGTAGAACATACTCATGGAAGAGACCACCATCTCCTTGGCCACCAGGCCGGAGAGGAGGGAGACTGCCGCCTGCCAGGTGCCGAAGCCAAGGGGGAGCAGGAGGGGGGCCAGGAGACTGCCCAGACGGCCCAGAAGGGAATAGGAGGCGTCGCTCACCATGCCGAAGCCGTTTTCCCAGCCAAAGGACTGGAGGAACCAGAGGATCACACTCATGGCCAGGATCAGGGTTCCCGCTTTGATCAGAAAGCCCCGGACCTTTTCCCAGACGTGGAGAGCCATATTCCGCAGGGTGGGCAGGCGGTAGGGGGGGAGCTCCAGCACAAAGGCGGCGGGTTCCCCGCGAAAGACCAGCTTTTTAAGCAGAATTCCCGACCCGATGGCGAACAGCAGGCCCAGTAAGTAGAGGGAGAAAACCACCAGCCCGCCAATTCTTGGGAAGAAGGCGGCGGTAAAGAGCCCGTACACCGGCAGCCGGGCCGAGCAAGACATGAAGGGGACCAAGAGGATGGTCATACGGCGGTCCTTCTCGTGCTCCATGGTGCGGGCCCCCATGACGGCGGGGACGGTACAGCCAAATCCCATCAGCATGGGGATAAAGGCCTTTCCACTCAGGCCAAACCGGCGGAGAAGCCGATCCATAATAAAGGCTGCCCTGGCCATATAGCCTGAGTCCTCCAGAAAGGAGAGGAAAAAGAACAGAATGGCGATCTGGGGTAAAAAGGTCAGCACACCGCCCACGCCGGCAATGACGCCGTCTACCAGCAGGGCCTCCACCCAGGGGGCGGTTCCGGCGGCGGTGAGGAGACTGTGGACTCCACCGGCAAACCAGCCGCTGATGAGGGCGTCCATCCCGTCGGACAGAGCCTGGCCGGGACCGAAGGTCAGGGCGAACATGGCCAGCAGCAGCATGAGAAAGACTGGAACTGCCAGCCATTTGTGGGTGACAATGCCGTCAATTTTATCGGAGAGGGTGAGCGCGTCCCCCTGGCCGCCCTTCTTCACCCCCTGGCTGACAACTTTTTGAATGAACTGATACCGGCTGTCGGCCAGCAGGGTCTCCCGGTCCCCCAGGACGTAGGCGTCCTCATACTCCTTGCGGATGGGCTCTAAAGCCCGCTTGTCGTCCTGGGTGAGGTGGAGGCTCTTCTCCACGAGCGGGTCCCCCTCGATGATCTTAATGGCTGACCAGTGGGCGGGCAGTCCGGCGGCGTAGGCCTTGTCGTGGATGAGCGCCCCTACCCGGTGGTGGATCTGGTGGGTATAGTCGTCGTAGAGGTCGTCTGGCTCCAGGGTGACGCCGACGTGCATCTGCCGGTGGGCCACTTGCAGCAGCTCCTGGATGTTCTCCCCCGAACGGGCGGTAATGGGGATGACCGGAATCCCCAGACTTTTGGAGAGCAGGCCGACGTCAAGCCGATCGCCCCGCTTCTCCACCTCGTCCATAAAGTTTAAGGCCAGCACCATGGGACGCTCCAGCTCCAAAAGCTGGGCGGTCAGATAGAGGTTGCGCTCAATATTGGTGGCGTCCACAATGTTGATGATGGCGTCCGGGTGTTCCCCCACAATAAAGTCCCGCGCGACAATCTCCTCCATGGAGTAGGGAGAGAGGGAGTAGATACCTGGGAGATCCACAATGGTAACGGATTTACCATCCACCTGGGTCCTGCCCTCTTTTTTCTCCACTGTCACCCCAGGCCAGTTGCCCACATACTGGTTGGAGCCGGTGAGAGCGTTAAATAGAGTCGTCTTGCCGCAGTTGGGGTTGCCCACCAGGGCGAGCTTCATCTCTCGTGTATCATGGCTGGCGTAATCGGGGACCGTTCCATGCTCCGTCTCTTCATGGGCGTGGTCAGCGCTCATGCGGCGGAGGGTCTCCTCGTCTGGGACATGCTGGACCATTCCCTTGCGGCTGCGGCGGATGACCTGAAAGGCCTGAGCCTCCTCCCCGGTGGCCAAGGTGATCTGCCGGGCATCCTCCCGCCGCAGGGAGAGCTCATACCCCCGCAGGTTGACCTCAATGGGGTCTCCAAAGGGGGCGATCTTCCGCACCAAAACCTCGGTGCCGGGGGTCAGTCCCATGTCTACCAGACGGCGCTTCACCGGCCCTTTTTCATTGCCAACCCGGAGGATAATCCCACGCTCTCCTGGGGCCAATGCGTCCAGTGTTCCCTCTGTCTGGAGGTGTTTCTGCTTCATATCCATCCCCTACCTCAAAGAACGGCTTATGTGCATCCAGAATATCCGGCGCACATGTTAGCCTTGGCTCACTTTCTTATGATAGCATCGCAGATAAGCCGTGTCAAGGCGGGAAGGGACTCTTCCCGCCCTTCCCAGCAGGCTCTGTGCAAAAGCGGCAGTAGAACTGCCTGTCATGGAACCTGGACTTGTATGTTGCGCCAAAGATGACGGCAGGGTACGGAAATTCCTTGACAGCGGCGGCTGCGGCCCGTATACTATTGTTATTCGTTGAGAACAAAGACGTTCCACCCAGGGAGGCGGAGCGTCTTTCTTTTTCTGTATCTGTGAGAAAGGGGATTGTCACCATGGCATACACCAAGGAAGACATTATTCGCATGGTAAAGGAGCAGGACATTGAGTTTGTCCGCCTTCAGTTCACTGACATTTTCGGCCAGCTCAAAAACGTAGCCATCACGGCCTCCCAGGTGGAGCGGGCCATCAACAACGAGATCATGTTCGACGGCTCTTCAATTGAGGGATTCACCCGGATCGATGAGTCCGATCAGTGTCTCTACCCGGATCTGGATACCTTCGTGGTCTTCCCCTGGCGGCCCTCCCACGGTAAGGTAGCCCGGCTGATCTGCGATGTGTACAATCCGGACGGCACTGCCTTTGACGGGGATCCCCGCGGGGTGCTCAAGCGGGTGATCAAGAAGGCGGAGGCCATGGGGTATACCTCCTTCAACGTGGGGCCGGAGGCCGAGTTCTTCCTGTTCCAGACCGATGAGGAGGGCAAGCCCACGGTAAAAACCAACGACGAGGCGGGGTACTTTGACATTGGCCCTCTGGACCACGGCGAGGGGACCCGCCGGGAGATCTGCATGAACTTGGAGCAGATGGGGTTCGAGATCGAGGCCAGCCACCATGAGGTGGCCGAGGGCCAGCACGAGATCGACTTTAAATACGCGGACGCACTCAAGACTGCGGACAACATCATGACCTTCAAGCTGGGGGTTAAAATCATCGCCCAGAAAAACGGCCTCCACGCGACCTTTATGCCCAAGCCCATTTTTGGGATCAACGGCTCCGGGATGCACACCAACATGTCCCTCTTCCGAGATGGGAAGAATGTCTTCTATGACCCAGACGGCCCCCGCAAGCTGTCCAAGGAGTGCTACAGCTTCATTGCCGGACTGCTGGCCCATGTGCAGGGGATGGCGGCCATCACAAATCCCCTGGTCAACTCCTACAAACGGCTGGTCCCCGGCTATGAGGCCCCCTGCTATCTGGCCTGGTCTGCCTCCAACCGCTCGGCCCTGATTCGGATTCCCGCCTCCCGCGGCCAGTCCACCCGCGTAGAGCTGCGCTCCCCTGACCCGGCCTGCAACCCCTACCTGGAGCTGGCTGTGTGCCTGGCCGCCGGTCTGGACGGCATCGAAAAGGGCCTTACCCCTCCGGAGGAGATCACCGAGAATATTTTCGCCATGGACGCCGCAGCCCGGGATGCTGCCGGAATCGACAGCCTGCCCGGTTCCCTGGAAGAGGCCATCCTCGCCCTGGAGGCCGACCCGCTCATTTTGAATACCCTGGGTGAGCATGTCGCCACAAACTATATCCACGGCAAGCGCCGGGAGTGGGACGAGTACCGCACCCGCGTCAGCTCGTGGGAGCGGGAGAAGTATATCATCAACTACTAAAAAACCGCTTCCTCCGGTGGAAGGGAGCAGAGATGAGAAGCAGATGACCTCCTCGAAAAAGTGCCTGTCACATTTTCGACCTGTCGGAGGGAGTGGATCAGATGGAAAAGGTGATTATTGCCTTTGAGAGTGAGCAGAACTGCCGGAAGATCAGAGAGATTTTAGAACACACGGGGACGGCCTGCTGTGTGATCTGCCGCTCGGCGGCGGAGGTCAAACGGGTGGTGAGCAAGCAGCGCATCTCCACCGTGATCTGCGGCTACAAATTTGCCGACGGCTCCGCCGAGGCCCTGTTTGGAGATTTGCCCCCCTACTGCTCCATGCTGGTGATCGCGGTACAGAGCCTGCTGGATCTGATGGACAATACCGACATCTTTCAATTGCCCTCCCCGGTCTCCAAGGGAGATCTGGCGGCCTCGGTGCGAATCCTCCTCCAGATGGGCCGCCGGCTGGAGCGGCTGGTCCGCCCCAACCGGAGCGCCGAGGAGCTGGCTATTTTGGCTCAGGCCAAAGGGCTGTTGATGGACCAGCGGGGGATGACAGAGGAGGAGGCCCACCGCTGGCTGCAAAAAACCAGCATGGATACCGGCGCCCGGTTGCTCCAGACCGCTCTGGACCTGCTGTCCAGCGGCTGGTCTACCCCACAGCAGAAATAACGTCAATCTGCTTGGAGCCCGTTGCCGTCTTTTGTAGGCTGCGTTCCAAAGAGGAGAAAGAGATAGGGCGCACACCAGGCGGCGACCGTTCCAATCCACGGATGAAGGGGCAGGTAGTAAAATAGTCGCTCTACGATGCGGGACCACTCCGAAAACTTGGCCCAAAAGGGGCTGTTCATCTGAACAGCAATTGTGCCAAATACAGCGTTGAGCGCCACCATCACGGTGGCGGAGCAGAACAGCGCCCTGCGCGTTATGCGGCGGAAAAAGACCAGCCCGCCCACCGCGATGACGGCGAGAAACAGGATACCTGCTATCATCATACTGGCGGCTGTGTTGGAGGAGAGGGAGCCGTCCGGTCCTTTTATCACCGCAAACCGGGCCAGAAGATGGATCTCCACATGCCAGTAAACCCAACTGGCAATCAGACAGTACAAAGGAACCTTCCACAGATGTCTCATCGCGTGATACCTCCGTTCGATCTGGTTCCGGTTCTTGCCCCCGCCGGGGGCGGGAACCTTGTATGGGGTGTTCTGTCAAAGTATTCCTGTCATTATTGTACCACACCAAAACGGATGCCGCAAGGCACGGCAGGCGGGTTTCGCTCCTGCGGGAGCGACCTACTTTTGCCGCCGAGCAAAAGTAGGCAAAAATCGGCCCAGGGGGTGCGCCCCCTGGGGAGCCCCACGTCGTCGTCACAAACTTCATTTCGCTACGCCCGCCTATTGGCGGGCATCCGCTCCATTTTGTTGTTCCTCCTCTCCCCACCCGCCCAAGGGCGGGCGGGGACCCCCAAAAGGGCGGCGGTACGGTTCAGGCAGTTTGCAAGGATCGGCAGCAGTTGCGTGTACTCGTTTCGGATTTGAGCGTCTCGGTACACCGCCGCCACTGGGCGGCTCTTGCCCGGTAAAACGCTTCTTTGCAAGCCCTAAAGCAGCTGCCATTCAAGAAATGCAGACAATGCCGCCACCAGTGCCAACCATTTTACATCTGCTCCGCTCACGGAAGATTTTTCCCCGTATCGGTAAACTTACTGTGCTTTCGTTTCCACTTGCTTTGGGGTTAGAAACATCGAGAAAAGCACGGAACCGCATCGAGATACCATCTAACGAGAACCGAGGACCAATTTCGATGCTGAGAACCGATAGCGGCATTGTCTGCACCTGTTGAATGGTAACGGCTCAAGGGCTTGCAAGGGAACGTTTTACCTGGCAAGAGCCGCCCAGTGGCGGCGGTGTACCGAGACGCAGAAGACCGAAACGAGTACACGCAACGATTACCGATCCTTGCAAACTACCTAAATCGTACCGCCGCTATTCAGCCGGGGGAGTTCCCAGAGGGGCTACACCCCTCTGGGCGGTTCTTTGGTTCCTTTCTGTCCGCACAGAAAGGAACGCGCTCCCGCAGGAGGGAACCCCTCCTTCCGCTCTCCCAAGCGCGAGATACCCCCTGCATTTCATGAGACAGCAACACGCACAGCGGGGAGAATCTGTGTATTTTGTCTCTTGCATTGCCCCATCAATTCGGATAAAATGATACATATTTTGTTCCCTTCCGGCATCTCTTAGGGGGAGGCGTATTCCGCCATTCTGGGAGGTGTCGCGTGTGAACTTTGTCAAAATGCAGGGGACTGGAAACGACTATATCTATCTGGACTGCCGCGCCGGACTGCCAAATGAACTCCCCGCCCTGGCCCGGCGGCTGTCCGACCGGCACTTTGGTGTTGGCGGGGACGGGCTGATCTGCATCTGCCCATCCCGGTCCGCCGATGTGGCCATGCGGATGTTCAACGCCGACGGCTCGGAGGGGGAGATGTGCGGCAATGGGATCCGCTGTCTGGGCAAGTATGTCTACGAGGCGGGCATCGTCCCCCGAACCCGTTTGACCGTAGAGACCAGGTCGGGGATAAAAACCCTGGAACTGCATCTGGACGGGGAGCGTGTCACCGAGGTGACGGTGGACATGGGGGTTCCAAAGGTGGATCTCCCCCGGACCCTGTGCATCCGGGGCACCCCCTATCAGATTACCCAGGTGGACATGGGCAACCCCCACGCGGTCCTCTTCCAAGAGGGGATTGAGGGCTTGGATCTGTCCCGCATCGGGCCGGACTTTGAGTGCCACCCCAGCTTTCCCCATCGGACCAACACCGAGTTTGTGACCGTCCTGGCCTGGGACCGGCTTCAGATGCGGGTATGGGAGCGGGGAAGCGGAGAGACCCTGGCCTGCGGGACGGGGGCGTGTGCCGCCCTGGCCGCCGCCGCGTCGGACGGCAGAACCGGGCGGGAGGCCGTTGTCCAGCTCCGGGGGGGCGATCTCCGCCTGCGCTGGGCGGAGGACGGGCACATCTATCTCACCGGTCCCGCTGTCACCGTATGCAAAGGAGTGTATGAGGATGGCACAGATTAATGCCAACTACTTAAAGCTGCCGGGCGGCTATCTCTTCCCGGAGATTGGCCGCCGTACCCGGGCCTTTTTGGCCCAAAACCCGCCCATGCCTCTGATCCGGCTGGGGATTGGAGACGTCACCCTCCCGCTGGCCCCCGTAGTGATTGAGGCCATGGAGAAGGCCACCGCTGAGATGGGCAAAAAAGAGACCTTCCGGGGCTACTGTGAGGAGACCAACTGCGCCTATGAGTTTTTGCGCTTCGCCATTCGGGATGCCTACAAGGCCGCAGGGGTGGACCTGGAGGACGACGAGATCTTTGTCTCCGACGGCGCCAAAAGCGACTGCGGCAACATCGGGGATATCTTCTCGGCGGACAACGTCGTGGCGGTGTGTGACCCGGTGTACCCCGTCTATGTGGACACCAACGCCATGGCGGGCCGGGCGGGGGAATACGACCCCCAGTCGGGCTGCTGGAACAAATTGGTCTACATGCCCTGTACGGCGGACAACGGCTTCTCTCCCGCCCTGCCGGACCGCCCGGTGGACCTGATCTATCTCTGCTTTCCCAACAATCCCACCGGCGCAGTGGCCACCAAGGCACAGCTCAAGGCGTGGGTGGACTACGCCAACGCCAACGACAGCGTGATCCTCTATGACAGCGCCTACGAGGCGTTTATCACCGAGCCGGACATTCCCCACTCCATCTTTGAGATTGAAGGGGCCAAGACCTGCGCCATTGAGTTCCGCTCCTTCTCCAAGACCGCCGGGTTTACAGGCAACCGCTGCGCCTATACCGTGGTCCCCAAGGCCCTGGAGCGGGGCGGGGCCAGCCTGAACGCCCTGTGGAGCCGCCGCCAGAGCACTAAGTTCAACGGGGTGCCCTATGTGATCCAACGGGCCGCCGAGGCGGTCTTTACCCCGGAGGGCCAGGCCCAGACCAGGGAGGCCATCGCCTACTACCTCAACAACGCAAAGCTGATCCGGGAGGGGCTGGAAAAGGCAGGGCTGACGGTGTACGGCGGAGTCAACGCCCCCTATATCTGGTGCAAGACGCCGGACGGGATGGGCTCCTGGGACTTCTTTGACAAGCTCCTCCACGAGGCCTGTGTCGTCACCACCCCAGGCGCCGGATTCGGCCCCAGCGGCGAGGGGTATATCCGGCTCACCGCCTTTGGGGACGCCGCCGCCACCCAGGAGGCCGTCGCGCGCATCCAAAGCCGCCTATAGCAGGTCCCCGCCCGCAGGGCGGGGCTATGCGTTCCAAATTGATGAGAGCAGTGCTCAGGATTGCTGGTACTGTCTCCACCCCCTCCGGGGGTGGAGACAAGAAAACGCTCTATTGTTATTTCTGAGCGCTGCTATAACGTGCAAAGAGGCACGGCGTCTCCCACATAGCGGGGGGACTCCGCGCCTTTTTGCGTGTATCGTCAGCGCAGTTGAAAACGAGTCAAGCGATTCTTTGTTTCCCCGCCCATAGGGCGGGGAAACAGGGACCGCTTTTCAACTGTGTTGACGATACAAGACGTGTACAGCGGGGGCGGCCTGCGGCCGCCTGCTGAAGGAGGAGAGGATTATGAGACAAAACGAACCCCGCCGCGAGGGCTTCGCCCCCAAGGGGCTGTACCACCCGCGCTTTGAGCATGATTCCTGCGGGATTGGCGCGGTGGTGGACATCAAGGGCCGTCAGAGCTACCAGACGGTAGACGACGCCTTAAAGATCGTCGAGAAGCTGGAGCACCGGGCCGGAAAGGACGCCGAGGGCCAGACAGGGGACGGGGTGGGCATTCTGCTCCAGATCTCCCACTCGTTTTTCTCTCAGGCCGCCCAGGCGCTGGGGATCTGTCTGGGGGATGCCGGGGATTACGGGGTGGGGATGTTTTTCTTCCCCCAGGCCACCCTGCGCCGGAGCCAGGCGAAAAAGCTCTTTGAGGTCATCGCCGCCAAGGAGGGGATGGAGGTCCTGGGGTGGCGCAAGGTCCCGGTGGCCCCGGAGGTGCTGGGCCGCAAGGCATTAGACAAGATGCCCTGGATTGAGCAGTGCTTTCTCAAGCGCCCGGACGGGGTGGACCAGGGGCTGGACTTCGACCGGCGGCTCTATGTGGCCCGGCGGGTGTTCGAGCAGTCCGGCGGGGACAACACCTATGTCTGCTCCCTGTCCAGCAGGACCATTGTCTACAAGGGGATGTTCCTGGTGGGGCAGCTGCGCAGCTTTTACGCCGACCTGCGGGACGAGCGCTATCAGAGCGCCATCGCCATTGTCCACTCCCGCTTTTCCACCAACACCAATCCCTCCTGGGAGCGGGCACACCCCAACCGCCTGCTGGCCCACAACGGGGAGATCAACACCATCCGGGGCAACGCCGACCGGATGCTGGCCCGGGAGGAGACCATGTCCTCCCCGGTCCTGGACCCGGATATGGACAAGATTTACCCGGTGGTGGATGTGGCCGGGTCGGACTCCGCCATGCTGGACAACACCCTGGAGTTTCTGATGATGTCCGGGATGGACCTCCCTCTGGCCGTCATGGCCGCGATCCCGGAGCCGTGGCGCAACGACAAGACCATCTCCCGCTCCAAGCGGGATCTCTACCAGTATTACGCCACCCTCATGGAGCCGTGGGACGGCCCGGCGGCCATCCTCTTCTCAGACGGCGACATTGTGGGGGCGGTGCTGGACCGCAACGGCCTGCGGCCTGCCCGGTACTACATCACCGAGGACGGCCGGCTGATTCTCGCCTCCGAGGTGGGGGTGCTGGACCTGCCCAGCGGCGCCATCCGGCAGAAGTCCCGCCTCCGGCCTGGAAAGATGCTCCTGGTGGATACCCGCAAGGGGGCGGTCATCGACGACGATACCCTCAAGGAGGACTACGCCGCCCGGCAGCCCTACGGCGAGTGGCTGGACGGGAATTTGATCCAGCTGGCCGACCTGCCCATCCCCAACCACCGGGTCCCCACCCACGACAGGGAGCAGCTGGCCCGCCTGCAAAAGGCCTTTGGCTACACCTACGAGGACGTGCGCAGCACCATCCTCCCCATGGCCCGCACAGGGGCGGAGCCCACCGCAGCCATGGGGGTGGACATTCCCCTGGCGGTGCTGGACCGGGAGCCCCGGCCCCTCTTTGACTATTTTAAGCAGCTCTTCGCCCAGGTGACCAACCCGCCCATTGACGCCATCCGGGAGGAGATTGTCACCGACACCACCGTCTATGTGGGGGACGACGGCAACCTCTTGTCCGAGCGGCCGGAGAACTGCAACGTGCTCCAGATCCACAACCCCATTCTGACCTCCACCGACATGATGAAGATCAAGGCCATGGACCGCCGGGGGTTCCATGTGGAGACCCTGTCCATCCTCTACTATAAAAACACCCCCCTCCAGCGGGCGCTGGACCACCTGTTTGTCTCCCTGGACCGGGCCTATCGGAACGGGGCCAATGTGGTGATCCTCTCCGACCGGGGGGTGGACGAGAACCATGTGGCCATCCCCTCCCTGCTGGCGGTCTCCGCCCTGGAGCAGTATCTGGTCCGCACCAAAAAGCGCACCGCCGTCTCCCTCCTGCTGGAGACGGCGGAGGCCAGGGATGTCCACCACTTCGCCGTGCTGCTGGCCTACGGCGCGCGGGCCATCAACCCCTATCTGGCCCAGGAGACCATCGCGGCCTCCATTGAGGAGGGCCTGCTGGACAAGGAGTTCCACGCGGCGGTACACGACTACAACAGCGCCATTCTCCACGGGATTGTCAAAATCGCCTCCAAAATGGGGATCTCCACCCTCCAGTCCTACCAGAGCGCCCAGATCTTTGAGGCCATCGGGATCTGCAAGCCGGTGATTGACGCCTACTTTACCAACACGGTCTCCCGCGTGGGGGGAATTGGCCTGGAGGAGATCGGGGCCATGGTGGACCGGAACCACAGCAGGGCCTTTGACCCCCTGGGGTTGACCGTGGACCTGAGTTTGGACTCCGCCGGGACCCACAAGGCCAGGGCAGGCTATGAGGACCACCTCTACAACCCCCAAACCATCCACCTGCTCCAGGAGTCCACCAAGCGGGGGGACTATGGGCTCTTCCGGCAGTACACCGCCCTGGTGGACGACGAGGAGTGGCCCCACACCCTCCGGGGCCTCCTCCAGCTCAAGTACGCCCAGACCCCGATTCCATTGGAGGAGGTGGAGCCGGTGGAGGCCATTGTCAAGCGGTTCAAGACGGGGGCCATGAGCTATGGCTCCATCTCCCAGGAGGCCCACGCCTGCATGGCCCAGGCCATGAACCGGCTGGGGGGCAAGTCCAACTCCGGCGAGGGGGGCGAGGAGCCGGAGCGCCTGGGGAGCGACCGGAACTCGGCCATCAAGCAGGTGGCCTCCGGGCGGTTTGGGGTCACCAGCGCCTATCTGGTCTCCGCCCAGGAGATCCAGATTAAAATGGCCCAGGGGGCCAAGCCGGGCGAGGGGGGCCATCTGCCCGCCGGGAAGGTCTACCCCTGGATCGCCCGCTGCCGCCACGCCACCCCCGGCGTCACTCTCATCTCTCCCCCGCCCCACCACGATATCTACTCCATTGAGGACCTGGCCCAGCTCATCTACGACCTGAAAAACGCGAACCGGCAGGCCCGGATCTCGGTCAAGCTGGTCAGCGAGGCCGGCGTGGGGACCATCGCCGCCGGAGTGGCCAAGGCGGGGGCCCAGGTAGTCCTGATCTCCGGCCACGACGGGGGCACCGGCGCGGCCCCCCGAAGCGCGATCCACGGGGCGGGCCTCCCCTGGGAGATCGGCCTGGCGGAGACCCACCAGACCCTCATGGCCAACGGCCTGCGCTCCCGTGTGGTTTTGGAGACGGACGGCAAGCTCATGAGCGGGCAGGACGTGGCCATCGCCTGTATGCTGGGGGCGGAGGAGTTCGGCTTTGCCACTGCCCCTCTGGTCACCATGGGGTGCGTCATGATGCGGGTGTGCAATCTGGACACCTGCCCGGTGGGGGTGGCCACCCAGAATCCCGAACTGCGCAAGCGCTTCCGGGGCAAGCCGGAGTACGTTATGAATTTTATGCGTTTCATCGCCCAGGAGCTGCGGGAGATCATGGCCAAGCTGGGGGTGCGCACCGTGGAGGAGCTGGTGGGCCGCACCGACCTGCTCCAGGTCCGCCCGGAGGCGGTAAACGAGCGGGCGGCCACCGTGGATCTGTCCGCCCTCCTCCAGAATCCCTGGCGGGGGAGCGGGGCCAAGGAGCACTTCGACCCGGCGGACAGCTACGATTTCCACCTGGAAAACACCGTGGATCTGGATCTGCTGGAGCGCCGGTTCCACACCGCCCTCCAGACCGGGGCGCGGGCGGAGACCGAGCTGACGGTCTCCAGCACCGACCGGACCCTGGGGACCATCCTGGGTTCCGACCTGACCCGCCTCCACGGGGATAAGCTGGCGGAGGATACCTATACCGTCCGGTGCCGCGGGGGCGGCGGGCAGTCCTTCGGGGCCTTCCTGCCCAAGGGGCTCACCCTGATCCTGGAGGGGGACGCCAACGACTACTTCGGCAAGGGGCTGTCTGGCGGCAGGCTGGTTGTCTTCCCGCCTGCGGACAGCACATTCCCGGCGGCTGAGAACATCATCCTGGGCAATGTGGCCCTCTATGGAGCGACTTCGGGACAGGCCTTTGTGTGCGGCGTGGCCGGAGAGCGCTTTTGCGTGCGCAATTCCGGGGCCTCCGCCGTGGTGGAGGGCGTGGGAGACCACGGCTGCGAGTACATGACCGGCGGGTGTGTGGTGGTGCTCGGCCCCGCCGGGCGCAACTTCGCCGCCGGGATGAGCGGCGGCGTGGCCTACGTCCTGGATGAAAACCGGGATCTGTACCTGCGGCTCAACAAGTCCTTTGTCTCCATGGATACGGTCCATGAAAAGCACGACATCGCCGCCCTCCGAACCCTGATAGAGGCCCATACGGCGGCCACCGGATCGGTCCGGGGCCAGGCCATTCTGGAGGACTTTGAGGGGTATCTGCCCCGCTTTAAAAAGATCCTCCCCAACGACTACGACCGGATGCTGCGCACCATCGCCCAGTACGAGGAGCGGGGCATGAGCCGGGAACAGGCCCAGGTCGAGGCCTTCTATGTCACCACCAGAGGAGGGGAACGGTAATGGGAAAACCGACAGGATTTTTGGAGTACTCCCGCTGCGGCAACCCCGCCCAGGCGCCGTTAGAGCGGATCCGGCACTTTGGCGAGTTCCACCCCCGCCTGGACCGGGAGGCCCGGCGGCGCCAGGGGGCCAGGTGTATGGAGTGCGGGGTGCCCTTCTGCCAGTCCGGAGCGGTGCTGGGGGGAATGGTGTCCGGCTGTCCCCTCCACAACCTGATTCCGGAGTGGAACGACCTGCTCTACACCGGGAATTTCAGTCACGCCGTCCAGCGGCTTTTAAAGACCAACAATTTCCCGGAGTTTACAGGCCGGGTCTGTCCCGCCCTGTGTGAGGCGGCGTGTACCTGCGGCCTCAATGGGGAGCCCGTCACCATCCGGGAAAACGAGCTGGGGATCATTGAGGACGCCTGGGAGACCGGGCTGATCCAGCCCCGGCCCCCCAAGGTCCGCACCGGGAAGCAGGTGGCGGTGGTGGGCTCCGGCCCCGCCGGCCTGGCCTGCGCTGACCAGCTCAACCGCCGGGGCCACACGGTAACCGTCTTTGAAAAGGCGGACAGAGCGGGCGGACTGCTTATGTACGGCATTCCAAACATGAAGCTGGAAAAGCACATCGTCCAGCGCCGGGTGGACCTCATGACGGAAGAGGGGGTTCTCTTCCGTACCAACGCAGAGGTGGGGGTGACAGTCTCCCCCCAGGCGCTGGAGGACTTTGACGCGGTGGTCCTGTGCTGCGGGGCGGGCCAGCCCAGAGATCTAAAGGTGGACAACCGGGAGGGGCCGGGGGTGCTTTTTGCCGTGGACTTCCTCTCTGCCAATACCAGACATCTGCTGGCCCCGGAGGCCGAAAACCCACTGTATTGTTCCGCAAAAGGAAAACGAGTGGTTATCGTGGGCGGCGGAGATACCGGCAATGACTGCGTGGGGACCTGCATCCGGCAGGGCTGCCAGTCGGTGATCCAGCTGGAACTGCTCCCCCAGCCCCCCGCCCAGCGGAGCTCCTCCAACCCCTGGCCTCAATGGCCCAAGATCTGCAAGACAGACTATGGACAGGAGGAGGCCATCGCCCTCTTTGGCCGCGACCCGCGGCGTTTTCAGACCACTGTAACCGCTCTGGTGCGGGACGAAAAGGGCCGCCTGACCGGTGTGGAGACCGTGGCCGTCGGTGCGGACGGCAAACCGGCGCCGGACAGCGGAGCGCGTTTGGACTGTGATCTGCTGCTCATCGCAGCTGGATTTACCGGCTGTCAGCCCGCCGTGCCGGAGGCGCTTCACCTCCCTTTGACGGACCGGGGCTGTGTCCAGACCGAGGGCTATCAGGTGCCGGGGACAAACAAGTTTTCCGCCGGGGATATGCGCCGGGGCCAGTCCCTGGTGGTCTGGGCCATCGCGGAGGGCCGGGCCTGTGCCCGGCAGGTGGACGCCTTTTTGATGGATTATACAAACCTATAGAGGCGTGAAGCTCCGCGGGGCTTTTTCCGGCAGGCCGGGACTGCTTCCCTTCCTTTTGTCTGCGGGAGGGAAGCAGTCTTTGTTAGGAGGAAACACGCCAATGCGGGAGCAGGGCGGGCCGCTGAGGACAGCGGCCCCTACGCGTGATGCAGGGCCGGAGGTCGTAGGGGCCGATGTCCCCATCGGCCCGCCGTACTGTATGATGGAAATTTATGGAACAGACATGCCGCCGGGAAAAAGGGGCTTGATCCTCGCATGGAATTGATGTATGATAGGTAGCAGTTAGCCTTTCTAAGGCGCCGGGCGGAGATCCGGCCTACGGCAAGGCCGCACTAGTCGGGGAGATAGCGGTGCCCTGAACCTGCAACCCGCTACAGCAGGGATGAATTCCGGCCCCCGGATTTGTACTGTGTTGTCTGACCCAGGTAAGCAGTGATGATGGGATGGTCCCGCGCAACGGGGTCCCGTGAACCGTGTCAGGCGGGGAACCGAGCAGCACTAAGCGGAACGCCTCGTGTGCCGCGGGGTTTCCGTTCCTGAGCCGGCTGCCTGGGTAACGAACATAGTACAGACTTCAAAGGCCGGTGTGCGGTCTTGCCCTGGGCCGGAGCATCTAGGGCGAATGGGGAGCGAGGGGACGCGGCGGACCGCATCCTGCGCTCCCCTGTGTTTTCTCCCGATGGTTTCAGACTGGAGGTGGTAGCCATATACCAGGCGCTCTACCGCAAATGGCGGCCCCGTGTATTTGATGACGTGGTGGGACAGGCCCATATTACCGATACCCTCAAACGGCAGGTGGCCTCTGGGCGGCTCTCCCATGCGTATCTGTTTACCGGTACCCGCGGAACCGGTAAGACCACCTGTGCCAAGCTGTTGGCGCGGGCGGTAAACTGTGAGCATCAGACCGATGGAAACCCCTGCAATCAATGTCCGGCCTGTCTGGGGATTGAAAACGGCTCGATCCTGGATGTGCTGGAGCTGGATGCAGCCTCCAACAATGGCGTGGATCAGGTGCGGGCGCTGCGGGATGAGGCGGTCTACACCCCTGCGGCCGTGAGAAAACGGGTTTACATCGTGGATGAGGTCCACATGCTCTCCACCGCGGCCTTTAACGCACTGCTGAAGATCTTAGAAGAGCCCCCTTCCCACCTGATGTTTATTTTGGCTACCACCGAGCTGCATAAAGTACCCGCGACCATCAAGTCCCGCTGCCAGCAGTTTGCATTTAAGCGCATCCAGCCCGCCGACATAGCCCGGCGGCTGGCCTATGTGGCGGAACAGGAGGGGATCTCCCTCCACAGCAGCGGCGCTGCGCTGCTCTCCCGCCTGGCCGACGGCGGGATGCGGGATGCTCTGTCCCTGTTGGATCAGTGTATTACCCCAAACGGCGTGGTAGGGGAGCACGAGGTCCTGGACGCGTTGGGGCTGGCTGGGAATTTAGAGATCGCCGCCTTGATGGAACAGATCGGGGTTCATGACACCGCCGGAGCGCTGGCCTCCCTTGCCCGGCTGTACGGCGCGGGTAAGGAGGTAGGCAATCTCCTGAACGAGCTGTCCGCCCTGGCGCGGGATCTCCTCATCCATCAGACAGCCCCTAAGGGGGGAGAGGCCCTTTTGACCGGGGGCTACGATACCGCCGTGATGGAACGGCTGTCCGCTCTTCTTCCGGCCCCGCGGCTGGTACAGATACTGGAGCTGCTCCAAAATACCGGGACCGAACTGGCCCGCAGCAGCAACCGGCGCACCAGCGCCGAGCTGTGCCTTATCCGTCTGTGTGACGAGACCTTGGACACCGGCCTTGCCGGAATTTATGCCCGGCTGGCCCGGCTGGAGACTCTGGCTGACGCCGGAGGGATATCCGCCCCCCCAGCGTCGGCGCCTAAAAAGGCGCCGTCTGCCCCCAAAGCGCAGCCTGTGCCGCCGGCCGGTCCCGAACCGGAGGAGCGGCCTTGGGAGGATGTCCCCCCCTGGGAGGAGCGCCCTCCACTTCCAGAGGAACCAGGAGAACGGATCGAGCCGGTTCCAGAACCGGAGTGCGCACCGCCGGCCAAGCCAAAGCCTGCTGAACCGCCGGCCGCTGATTTTTGGCAGGGACTTGTTGCAGCACTGCGGGGGCGGGTTCCCCAGGGCGAATATACCTTCTTAAAAGACCCGGCCAATGTGCAGGGCCGGTTGGAGGGCGGTAAGCTTACTCTCTGGGTGGAGTCCGAGTTTTTAAAACAGCTGATCGGAAAGCCCGCTGTGCTGGAGACGGTGGCCCAAGAGGCCGCTGCACAGGCGGGACGTCCAGTCCAGTGTACGGTTGCGGTGGGACACCCCAACGAGGCGCCAGCGCCGTCTCCAGCTGGCCCCTCTGAGCGCAGGCCCCTGGACCGTCTGTTGGATCGGGGCGCCAAGCTGGACGGTATCTTTCGAGTAGAGCCATAGCGCCTATTCAGGCGTTGGGAAAAGGAGTGTTTGATATGGCAAAGGGATTTCATGGCCGCGGCATGGGCGGTATGGGCGGCGGAATGAATATGAACATGATGAAGCAGGTTCAAAAAATGCAGCAGGACATGCAGAAAATGCAGGCCGAGCTGGAGCTCAAGGAGTACGCAGCGGCCGCCGGAGGCGGTGTGGTAAAGGCGGCAGTGAACGGCAAGCGGGAGCTGCTCTCCATCACCATCGATCCGGAGGCTGTAGATCCGGAGGATGTGGAGCTCCTCCAAGACATGGTGGTCGCGGCGGTCAACGAGGCCCTGCGCACCGCAGAGGACGACATGAACAGCTCCATGCAGCAGCTAACCGGCGGATTAAACCTGCCGTTTTAAATTTTGAAAGGGAGAACACTATGCTGAGTATCCAGGAGATTTTAACCCACTGTGACCACACACTGCTTAAGCAGGAGGCGACCTGGGAGCAGATCAAGGAGGTCTGTGACGACGGACTACAATACCAGTGCGCCTCGGTCTGCATCCCCCCTGCCTATGTCCGGCAGGCCGCCAATTATGTAGGCAACCGCTTGAAAATCTGTACGGTGATCGGCTTCCCCAACGGCTACTCCACCACTGCTGTCAAGGTTTTTGAGACCGAGGACGCCATCCGCAGCGGCGCGGACGAGATTGATATGGTAATCAACCTGGGCTGGGTCAAGGATCAGCGCTGGGATGATCTGTTGGAGGAGATCAAGGCGGTCAAGGCCAGCTGTGAGGGCCGGATTCTCAAGGTCATTGTGGAGGCCTGCTTGCTGACCGAGGAGGAGAAGGTCACCCTCTGCGACCTCGTCACCCGTGCCGGGGCGGAATATATCAAAACCTCCACCGGCTTCTCCACCGGCGGCGCCACCGTGGAGGATGTGGCCCTCTTCCGGGCGCACATCGGCCCGGAGGTCCAGATCAAGGCTGCCGGCGGGATCCACACGGCAGAGCAGGCGGAAGCCATGATGGATGTGGGCGCCACCCGCATCGGCGCCAGCGCCTTAATGAAAATCGCCAAGCGGGAAGCCGCACACCACAATTTGTAATCCGTCTTTCAAATTGCTTCCCCCCCCAAAAAAAGATGTATTTTCCCCGACGTACACGCCGCCTGGGAAAACGAATTTGACTTTTTTCGCGCCTGCGGGCACGAACTCTGCGAGGCTTTTTTGACAGTCTGAGCCGCCCCTGGCGGCTGTGCCATAACCGTTCCGGCGGCTGTGGTACAGCTGCTAGGGGCTGTTTTCTATAATAAGCGACCAAAAAACGAGTGAAAATCAATAAAATTTATTGCATTTTCCGATAAAGTGGCCTATTTTAAGACACTTTCTTTTGATTTTTCAATAAAGCTGAGAGAAAAATCTGGGAAAATCATAAATAAAGTACTGAAAGAATGGAAAATCAAAAAAACACCTCCCATATCACAGAAATTGATCCCCATTTTCTCTTCCCTGCGGCTTAGATCGACAAAGACCAAACGGTTTGGTATCATAAAAAAGAACGTCTGTCCATTTGGCTTTGCAGATGCTCTGGAACGATCAATGAAAGGAAGAGATACCCAATGAGACGCAACAAATTGTCCCGGCTTGCCGCCCTCGCCCTCGGTGCGGCCATGCTACTGTCCGCCTGCGGCCAAGCAAATGGTCCCGCCCCTTCTGGGGCCAATCCCACCGCAACGCCTGCTCCGGCTGATGGCTCCACCCCTCCTGTCTCTGCTGAACCCGCCAGCTATAAAAGCGAGCTCAACATCGCCATGACAGCCAATCCGCCCTCTCTGGATGTCCACAGTGTCAACTCCAACATCACCGGCGGTATTGGCGCCCATATTTATGAGCCCCTGTTCGCCATGAACGCCGACTACGAGCCCACCCCTGTGCTGGCCGAGTCCTACACCGTTAGCGAGGATGGCATGGTCTATACCATCAAACTGCGCCAAGGGGTCAAGTTCCACAATGGCCAGGAGATGACTGCCGACGATGTGGCCGCCTCTATGAACCGCTGGCTGGAGCTCTCAGCCAAGGCGAAGACCCTCATCGGCGGCTCAGTCTTTGAGAAGGAGGACGACTACACCGTCAAGCTGACGGTCAACGAGGCCTCCTCTGATATCATCATGATCCTGGCCAGCCCCATCCAGTTCGCCGCCATCTACCCCAAGTCAGTGGTAGACGCCTCCACCGCCGAGGGACTCAGCGAGTATATCGGCACCGGTCCTTACAAGCTCAACGAGTGGAAGCAGGACCAGTATGTCCATCTCACCCGCTATGAGGACTATCAGCCCTCTCCCGACGCCTCTACCGGCCTGGCGGGCAAGAAACAGGCTCTGACCCAGGATCTGTACTACCGGGTTGTCACCGACGATGCTACCCGGATCGCCGGGATCCAGACCGGTCAGTATGACATCGCTGAGGAGATCCCTCTGGAGCGCTATGAGGAGCTGGCGGGGATGGACACCGTCGAGCTGAACGTCCAGAGCGGCGGCACCATAAACCTGTTCCTCAACACCACCCAGGGACCTCTGGCCAATGAGACCCTGCGCCAGGCCGCCCTGGCCGCCCTGAACTGCGATGACATCATGCTGGCCAGCTACGGGGATCCCAACCTGTATACCCTGAATCCCGGCTGGTGTATCCCAAGCGACGCCCAGTGGGGCAGCGACGCCGGGAAGGAGTACTACAACCAGAACAACCAGGAGAAGGCCAAGCAGCTCCTGGCAGAAGCGGGCTACAACAACGAGCCCATCACCCTGGTGACAACTCCCGACTACAGCGAGATGTACAACGCCACCCTGGTGGTCCAGGAGCAGCTACGCCAGGCCGGGTTTAACGCGGAGGTGGCCTCCTTCGACTTCAGTACCTTTATGGAGCACCGGGCCGACCCCGCCCAGTTCAGTATGTTTATCACCAGCAACAGCTATAACCTGCTGCCCATCCAGCTCTCCGTTCTGGACGCCGGCTGGGCAGGCCTAGACCGGCAGGAGGTGAAGGACGGCATCGCCGCCATCCGCTCCGCCGCCAGCACCGAGGAGGCATCCAAGGCCTGGGATGATCTCCAGGGCTTCCTCTATGAGTACGGTGCTGCCACAGTGCTTGGTCACTACAATGGCGTCATTGCCCTCAGCGCCGGGGTGGAAAACTTCGAGTACCTGCGCTTCCCCCTCTACTGGAACGTCACAGTTCCCGCGTAAACCACACCGTTCAAAGGGATCAAACCGATACTCCAGGCTCTCCCATGAGGGGGGCCTGGAGTATCGTCCAAGAAGCCGAAACGCTGGAGTCTCTCCACCCCCAGGGTGGGGAACAGGCCGGCTTTCCTGACGAGAAGCAACAAAGGGGGAAACAGCGGTATGCTGTCCTATCTCATCAAACGAATCCTCTCCCTCATCCCGGTGATGTTCGTGGTGTCGGTGGTGGTCTTTCTGGTGGTCTATCTGATCCCCGGCGGCCCGGCCACCGCCCTGCTGGGCCTGGAGGCCACCCAGGAGCAGATCGCCGCCCTCAATGCCGAGCTGGGCTTTGACCGGCCTTTCCTGGTCCAGTACACTGACTGGCTGGTGAAGGTGTTCCACGGGGACTGGGGGGACTCCTTTTTCCTTCAGCAGTCGGTGCTAGAGGCCATCAGAGATGCCTTCGGCCCCACCCTCAGCCTGGCGGTGCTGGCCCAGATCTTCTCCCTGATCATCGCCATCCCTCTGGGGATCCTCGCCGCCTACAAGCGGGGGACTGTCACGGATATAGCGCTGGTCTCGATCTCTCTGCTGGGAATTGCCATCCCCGGGTTTTTACTGAGTATGTTTTTCATGCTCTTTTTTGGGCTGTACCTCAAATGGTTGCCAGTGGCGGGGTATGCCGCTTTGAGCAAGGGTCTGTGGGAACACCTGCGTTATCTGATCCTCCCCGCCCTCTCTCTGGGTGTGGTGCAGGCGGCGTACATCACCCGGATGACCCGCTCGGCGGTTTTAGACGTACTCTATCAAAACTATATCCGCACCGCCCGATCCAAGGGTCTGCGGGAGCGGGCGGTGGTGCTGGTCTACGCCCTGAAAAACGCCGCCCCCACCATTTTGACCGTGGTGGGCCAGTCCTTCGGCGGCCTTGTGACGGGCACCATTGTCACCGAGACCCTCTTTACCATCCCAGGTCTGGGGATGCTGACCATCAGCGCCATTACCCGGCGGGATGTCTTCGTCATTCAAGGGGTGGTGCTCTTTGTCACGTTGGTCTATGTGCTGGTCAATCTGGTAGTGGATATTCTATACGGGCTGGTAGACCCCAGAATCCAGCTGGGACGGAAATAGAGGTGATGGGACATGTCAAAATCTGAAGCCGCCAGTCAGGCGATTTTACAGGAACAGCGCCAAATCCGCCGGGAACGGCTGCTGGCCAATCCAGGGCTGATCATCGGCCTGTGCGGGTTTGTCGTGATAGTCCTCGCGGCGCTGATCATTCCGGCCCTCAGCCCGGTGGACCCCAACGAGATGACAGTCTCCCTGCGGCTCAAGCCCCCCAGTGCGGAGCATTTCTTCGGGACAGACGAGTTTGGCCGGGATCTCTTTACCCGTGTGCTCTACGGGGCGCGGGTCTCCCTGGGGGTAGGCTGTTCCGTAGCGCTGTTTTCCTGCGTTCTGGGGACGATCATCGGAATCTATGCCAGCTACTTTAAGATACTGGATCACATCCTCATGCGGATCTGTGATGGGCTCATCGCCATTCCTGGGATGCTATTGGCCATTGCCCTGATGGCCGCCCTGGAGCCCGGCAGCTGGAATGTGATCCTGGCCCTCACCATTGTGTACACCCCCAGTGTGGCCCGCGTGGTGCGCTCCAGCGCCCTGGTGGCCAGGGGCCAGACCTATGTGGAGGCCGCCAAGGTCCAGGGGGCCAGCAGTGCGCGGATTCTGTGGAAGCTCATTCTGCCCAGTGTGATCTCCCCCCTGACCGTCCAGGCGTCCTTTATCTTCGCCCAGGCGATTATCTCGGAGGCCTCGCTGAGCTTCCTGGGGGCGGGGATCCCTGCCCCGGCGGCCAGCTGGGGCAATATTTTGCAGGCCAGCAAGCAGGTACTGGCCAAGGGGCCGTGGACCATGATCTTCCCAGGGGCCGCCGTGGTCCTGTGCGTTCTCAGTCTCAACCTCTTGGGGGACGGGCTGCGGGATTATCTGGACCCCCGCACAGGAGGGCATAAATGATGGAACTGACCAAGAACCAGCCGCTGCTGGAGCTGAAAAATTTTCGGGTCCTCTTCCGGGTCCGCAAGCAGTATCTCCCGGCGGTGGACGGGGTCAATCTAACCGTCCGGCCCGGCGAGATTGTGGGGATTGTGGGGGAGTCCGGCTCTGGCAAGAGCGTGATGTCCCAATCCATCCTGCGCCTGCGGGAGTATGACTCCGCCGTCACCTACACGGGGGAGGTCCTGTTTGAGGGGCAGAATCTCCTCCGGCTCCCCCTGTCCAAGCTGCGTGCCCTCCGGGGCAACCGAATCTCTGTGATCTTCCAGGATCCCCTGACCTCTCTCAGCCCGGTTCACACCGTGGGAAAGCAGCTGGGGGAGGTGCTGATCCTCCATAAAAAGCTGTCCAGAGAGCAGGCCCGTGCCCGCAGTCTGGAACTCCTCCGCCTCACCGGCATTCCCAGCCCGGAGCGGTGCATCAAGCAGTACCCATACGAGCTGTCCGGCGGGATGCAGCAGCGGGTGATGATCGCCATGGCCCTAGCCTGTGAACCCAGCCTGCTCATCGCCGACGAGCCCACCACCGCCCTAGACGTGACCATTCAGGCCCAGATCCTCAATCTAATTGTGGAGCTTAACCAAAAACTGGGGATGTCTGTCCTCTTTATCACCCATGATTTAAGCGCCATGGCCCAGCTGTGCCACAGTGTGCGGGTGATGTACCTGGGGCAGATTGTGGAGGAGGCGGATACCCAGACCCTGATCTCCCACCCCCTGCACCCCTATACCCAGGGGCTTCTGGCCTGTATCCCCCAGCTGGACACCCTGCGGGATCAGCCCCTTCCGGTGATCACTGGCGCCGTACCCCCTCTGTCCGCCGTCCCCGCCGGGTGCCATTTCTGCACCCGCTGTCCCCATGCCGATGGGCGGTGCGCTGCCCAGGACCCGCCCGCAGTAGAGGCGGCGCCGGGACACCTGGTCAAATGCTGGAAGTGTCAGGAGGTGGCGCCATGACCCCGCTGCTGGAAGTGAAGGATTTACAAAAGCGCTATCCCATCTACGGCCCCCTGGGGAAGCTCTTCCCGCCCAAAACCCACATGAACGCGGTATCCGGGATGTCTCTCCAGCTCTATGAGGGGGAGACCTACGGCTTAGTGGGGGAGTCTGGCTGTGGCAAGACCACCACCGGCCGGGCCATTGTCGGCCTGATGAAGCCGGACGGCGGCGAAATCTGGTATCAGGGTCAGGACCTGACCAAGCTGTCCGACCAGGAATTCCGGCCCCTGCGCCGGGATATTCAAATGGTCTTTCAGGACCCCCTCTCCTCCCTCAACCCCCGGCAGCGCATCGGCGCACTGCTGGAGGAGCCCCTCATCATTCAGAAGCTGGGGGACGCCGCCAGCCGCCGCCAGCAGGTCATGGAGATCCTGACCAAGGTCGGCCTGGCCGCAGAGCACTATTTCCGCTACCCCCACGAGCTGTCCGGCGGACAGGTCCAGCGCCTGGGGATCGCCAGGGCGCTGATCATCCGCCCCCGCCTCATTGTCTGTGATGAGCCGGTCTCCGCCCTGGATGTGTCCATCCAAGCCCAGATCCTCAATATGCTCACCACCCTGCAGCGGGAAATGAACCTGAGTTTGCTCTTTATCTCCCACGACATCGGAGTGGTCCGCTATCTCTCCCACCGGATCGGGGTGATGTACCTGGGGACCCTGGTGGAGGAGGCGGATACTGCCTCCCTCTTTGACCACCCCCTCCACCCCTATACCAGAGCGCTCTTCTCCTCCATCCCGGATTTCAGCCCCCAGAAACGAACCGTGGCCTCCCTCCAGGGGGAACTGCCTGTCCGCACCGATGAGTTCCAGGGCTGTGTATTCCACACCCGCTGTCCCCACGCCACCGACCTGTGCCGTACTACTGCGCCCACATATAAGACGGTGGCGGAGGGCCACAAGGTGGCCTGCCACCTGCAAGGATAAACAGAGGACCCCGCCTAGATGGGCGGGGTCTCAGTGCTGTCAGGGGCGCAGAACGGCGCCGGGGTTGGCAGTCAGCGCGCCGTGCTGGGTGTCCAGGGTGATGCGTGTGCCATCAAAGAGAATGGGAACACGGTAGCAGACCGGCGTATAGAGGGGGAGTCCCTCTGGCATCAGGTCGATGGAGACTTCCAGAGGCTCCAGATCGTAGGAGAAGCGCCAGGAGGCGGTCAGAGGTCCCACCGGAGCATCCGCCAGCCAACCGGCGTCGGCATCCAGGCCCAGCGTCCAGGTCCGTCCGGCGGTCTGGACGGAGAAGGTAAAGGCTTCCGGGTCATAGGTACTGTGGACAGCCTCGGCCACCTGGGCGGCGAGATCGGTCTCGGACAGTTCAACTGGAGTATGGAACCTGTCATGCCGCCAAGGGAATAAATAGAGCTGATAGGCGGCGGCCCCTGTCCCTGTGCCAATACACAGGCTGACTTCCAGCTCCTGTTCACCGTCCCCATCGCAGTCCGTCCAGGCCAGGCCGGAGGGGAACGGCGCTGCGGGGTAGTAGGGGAGGGGGAAGAAGTCCAAATGGGTCCCCCGGCGGAGAATCACCCCATTGACACCCGTGAGGGCCTTATTCAGCCCATACAGGGTGATGTCCGCCTCCGGCAAAGGTAAATGAGACGGCGTGCCAGGGGCGGGACTGGTCCTGGGGCAGCTGTGCCCGATGCCAGGTGTACCCGCCGTCCTCTGTATAGAGTACCGGCGCGCTGTTGTACACGCCGGTGCCGAGTACCGCGTGCTCGTTGTCCAGAAAGGCGGCGCAGTTGACAAAGGTCCACAGTTGATCCTGTCCATAGGCGGCGCCGTCCACACTGCCCGCCTCGGTCCAGGTGTGTCCGCCATCATGGGTGCGGTACACACAGATAGAACAGTAGGGACCTACGCCGCCAGCGTTGTAGGAGAAGGTCAGCCAGCCGTCCGTGCCGCTGACAAATCCCCACTGAAAATAGAGGGCCGAAAGTCCGTCCACCTCAGCCAGCGTTTTGATCTGGTTCCGGCCCGCCATATCCTGATCCGCCCAGGCCGCCGGAGCGGGGATCAGGGCGGTCAAATCGGTCCACACGGTCTCTCCAGGATAGCGGATGAACAGGTGGTCCCGGACAATCTCTGATTGGGGCTGGTAGGTCTGGAGGGTAAAGTGATAGTCGCTCTTTGTGCCGTCCTCCCAGGTGTAGGAGAGGGTGTAATACTGGGTCTGGTCCGGGTATGTCAATTCCGTGGCAATCCGGGGGCGTGAAAAACCGGTGTCTAAACCGCAGGGCTGAACGGGAAAGCCAATTACCAGCAGGCGGCTGTCGCCACCGCCGCGGACCTTCCCTGTCTGACCGGGTTCTGTTGAGATGGCACAGGTATAGCGCCCTGCCCGGTCCTGGGGCTGGACGAGATAGAGATAGCTCTGATAGGGGGCGCGGTAGATCTGAGCCCCGTTCAGTTCGAGGGGCTGATCGCCCAGCAGGACAATCGGGTCCCTCAAAGCCTCCCACTGGGACAGCTCCAGAGCCTTGTCCATAGAATCCGGCCCAGATGTTGATTCCTTCGGCACTGGATCTGCCGCCAGGCCGCACACCGCCAGGACGGTGAGCAGGGCGGCCAGAACCGCGGCCCAACAAGCGGGCTTTCGATAGACCAAGGCGCGCTTGATCCGATCCTTGACACCGTTCTCCCCAAAGCCCGGAGGGAGGATCAGTCTCTGCCCTGGAGCAGCCAGGGAGAGCAGCGCAGTGGAATAGGCACACGCTCCTGCCGGGTTGGCTCTGAGCACCTGCTCATCGCAGAACACCTCCAGATCCCGGCAGAACAGCGTCCAGGCCAGCCATAGTACCGGGTTGAATCAGTGGAGCCCCAGGACTAGGAAAAACAGGGGCTTGAGCCAGTGGTGACCCAGGCGCAGGTGGGTCTGCTCATGGCGGATCACCCAGGACAGGGTGTCTCCCTCCAGCCCGGCGGGGACATAAATACCGGGCCGGAACAGCCCGAAGACAAAGGGGGCGGTAATTCGGTCGCTCTCATACCACAGGTCCGAGCCCTCTCCCCGCCGGACGAGGGGGCTCCGGGGCCGTGTGTTCCGCCCCCGTTGTGATTACAGGGGTGTGGACTGTTGGAATCTTACGGAAACATGAGGACAACAGCCCCCACACATAGCGGGGTGCAAATGAGAATGTACTTTCCCTTGCGGCCCCTATCTGGACTGGTTATTTTTACGTTATCTGACCGTTGCGATGGAGCCAGATTCCCCGTATAATAGAGCTGTTCCACCGATTGGGCTGTCCGTCGGCGGTTATGCTACATACTACAGGAGGTCTGATCGTGAAAAAAGTAACCATTCGGCAAATTATTCTGGTGGGGCTGATGTCCGCCCTGGTCTTAATCTTCTCCGGCTTCCGCATTAAAATCCCGCTGCCGGTGGACCATGCCGCCATTCAGTTCGGCAATATCATGTGTGTCCTGTCCGGATTTTTGCTCGGTCCCTTGGGCGGGCTGGCCGCCGCCATCGGCTCCTTTCTCTACGATCTCTTTGATCCAACCTATGCGTCCCAAGCCTGGATTACCTTTTTAACAAAATTTTTCATCGGCTTTTTGGCCGGGCTGATCTCCCACTGGAAGGGCCGCAGCGCCCGCCTGCGCAGCTGGAATTTGGTTGGCGCGGTGGCGGGCTCCCTTGTCTATGTTTTGCTCTATTTGGGCAAGAGCCTGATTATGGGGCAGTATGTCTTCAGCCTGGCGGCGGGCTCCCCCATGATGCTCTACATCATCCCCAAGGCCGCCACCTCCTGCGTCAACGCTGTCATTGCCATCGTGGTAGCCGTTCCCCTCTGGGAGCTTATCTATATCCCGCTGAACAAGACCGGGTTTTTAAAGCCGGCCTAATGGATCAACAAGGTCCCCTCCCCCACCCGCAGGCAAGCGGATGAGGGAGGGGACTCTTTTGCACTGCTCATACGAAGCTTATCATAA
Organism: Oscillospiraceae bacterium; assembly: GCA_022792555.1. Classification (GTDB taxonomy): domain Bacteria; phylum Bacillota; class Clostridia; order Oscillospirales; family Oscillospiraceae; genus JAAWBF01. Next base: position 30,472 of record JAAWBF010000015.1, on the reverse strand, counting down.
GCGTAGTATCAGAGAACCACGATCTGCTCGATGGTAATGCCATTGGCCTGAATCCAGCGCTCCACGGTTGGAATATCCTCCGGGTGCTCCAGACGGATCGACACGCCGCAGCACACGCTACATGTGCGGGGCGTTGGAGCCAGGGTGCAGCGGATCTGTGCTTCTTTGAGGCGGTTGTAGAGGGCGAGGGCCTCGGTATGGTTAGGAAAGAGGACATAGCCCACCTGTTTGGGGACTGTTCCCATGGATTAACCTCCCAGGATCTCCAGGAAGGCCCCAATCCGGGTACGGAGCTGACCCTCGTCGGTGTCGGTATAGTCGGTCTCCAGCCCCAGGACTGGAATCCCCTTCTCCTTCAAGGCCCGCTCCACATGGTAGCCCTCGGCATCGTAGAGGGAGCAGAACTTCAGGTTGACATCAATCACGCCGTCGGCGTGGTACTCCTCCACCAGGCGGAGGATATCGTCAATCCGCTTGGTGTTGGGGGTGAAGCAGGCGCAGTTGATCTTCATGTACCGGTCGGCCAGGGCGTCGATCTGGCCCTCCAGGGCAGTCTGGGACTCATCCACGAGCTGTTCAAAATATCTGGTCCCTGTACACATCTCCTCGGCCACCACAGCGCCGCCGCTGGTCTCAATGAGATGGTGGAGCTTCCAGTTAGGCACCGCCAGGGGGGTACCGGTGAGCAGAATCCGCTTGGTCCCTGCGGGGAAGACAGACACACCGTCCTTCACCCGCTGCTCCAGCTCGTCGCAGAGCTTGTGGGTCATCTGCGTAAAGCGGGCTGGGTCATCGTAGAAGGCAATCTGGGAGATGACCAGGGCATCCTTGCCGCTGATGGGCAGCTTAGACTCCTTGCGGAAGTTATACAGCCGCGCCAGCGCCCGGCGCTTGTCGTTGATCAGCTGAATGGACGCCGCCAGCTTTTCTGGGGTGATGGTATTACCCGTCACCTCCTCTACCTTGTCCTTGAAGGCGGTGATCTCCTCCGCCCAGGCCTGGATATCTTTCGCCCGCTTCATCTGGGGCAGGTGCATCACATAGGTTGGAACGTCCTCCCCCAAAATCTCCCATGCCTTTTTCTTGCCATCACAGGTGGTCTCTCCCACATACATATCGGCAATGCGGAAGAAGGGACAGGTTCTGTCCAGTCTGGCGCCTACGCTGGCCTTAATCAGCGGGCAGGTGTTCACCGGGAGGACCTTCTCCCCGCCGGGAACCCAGAACTGGGAACCGCCGCATAGTCCAGTAGCGATGGCATCCGCAGCAAAGACAATCTCGTCTGGAACATAGACACAGAAGGTCCCAAAGACCTTGCCGCCCTTTTTCTGGTGCTCGATGAGCTCTGCCGGACGAACGCCATGGATCTCCGCAATGACAAAATTGTAGTAGTCCATCGCCTCAGGCCGGTTCTCCTGGCTGAGGTACACATCGCCAAACATGCCGGGCAGTACAGCGCACAGCTGATCGTGGGTTTCCAAATCCATCCCCAAGCTTTTCCACATCTCATGGTAATCGGCCAAAGCAATGCACCCTTTCTCTTTTCATCTTTTTCTGTCGGTTTATGGCTGTTAAAACTGATAGTTTATTTTACCATTGATTTCTACCCCGTGGTCATTGCTTTTCCGGATAAGAGAATGCTCTTTTATTGTCTTTTTTAATATTTTTATGCATAAAGCGCTTACTTGTCTCCATCCGGGGGGTGGAGACAGTATTAGCCATGTTAAGAACTGCTCTAGAATCACGACATAAAGTTCTTTTCTCTGCCTGACTATATTTTTATAATTCATTTAAGATATATTAATATAGTATATTAAACACTCTATTTATTAAGATAAACTAGAAAGCAGGGTGATCATACTATGCCGAAAGAAATTAAAATCTCCAAAAAACCATACCGCAGAGGAGATGATGGGCATAAAATTATATCTGTCCGCATGAAAGACGAGCTAATCGAAAAGCTGGAGGATCTCTCCAGGGAAACAAACCGCTCCCGCAATGAGCTGATCAATCTTCTGTTGACCTCTGCTATTGATCTTGTAAAAATCGAAGAGAACGACAGCATGTGATATACTCTCACCGCCTATGCTTTGCATAGAGGCGGGAGAATTATTGCTAGTTTATGTTAAAAAGAGAGAGAACTTATGAAAAGCAGACTGCTTGTCCTTATTCTGGTCTTGGGATTTTTAACCTCCTGCGGCGGCCAAACGGTTCTTCCAAGCCAAGCTCCCGGCCCGATACAGACCCCACAGACCCCACAGACCGCACAAAACACACAGACTGCTCTGTTTGCCGACGGCACGTTCACCGTGGGGATGGAGTGTGCCTATCCCCCCTACAACTGGGCCCAGAAGGACGACTCCAACGGCGCGGTTCTTGTCGCTAATCTGGCCGGCGTCTACGCCAACGGCTACGATGTCCAGTTTGCCAAGCAGATCGCGCTAGCCAACGGCTGGGCGCTGGAGATCTATGCTGCGGCCTGGGAGAATTTGATTCCAGCTGTGCAGGCTGGAACGGTTGACGCAGTCATCGCCGGTCAAGCCATGACCTCTGCGCGTATGGATGAGGTGGATATGATTGGCCCCTACTACTACGCCGCTGTCGTCTGCCTCACCACAGCGGACAGCAGGTATGCCGGGGCCAAAACGGTCTCAGATCTGTCTGGTGGACGCTGTACCGCGCAAAGCGACACTATCTGGTATGATACCTGTCTGTCCCAGATCAAAAATGTCCAGCTTCAGGAGGCCGCTGGGGACCTGACAGAGCTGACAGCAGCCCTCGCTGCCGGAACGGTGGACTTTATCTGCACAGACATGCCCACAGCCTTGACTATCCTACACCAAACTCCCGATCTGGTCCTGCTGGATTTTACGGGCAGCGGAGACGATTTTCAGTTCGCCAGTGAGGAAGAGCGGGTGGAGACGGTCAACCTTGGTATCTCAGTGGCGAAGGGCAATGCTCCTTTGGCAGATGCTATCCGTACTGCTCTTGCCGGAATGGATCGGTCAGATTTTGATGCTATGATGCGGGAGGCTGTCTCCTTCCAACCGTAATAACAACTTTTGGGAAGATTAAAACATCGCCCCAGGCTATACAGCCTGGGGCGATGTTTATGAACACTTAATATTTGGCTCCACCAAAGGGGGAGGTGTAGTCAGCCTGATCGTCATAGCTGACCTGAGGGGCAGCAGCACTGGCGGAGAAAGAGCTACTGCCTATACTGTCCTCTCGAAGCTTGAAGCGGCTCACCAGGGACTTGAGGAGCTGGGACTGGCTGGAGAGCTCCTCACTGGCTGCGGCGCTTTGCTCGGCGGTGGCCGAGTTGGTCTGGACCACGCTGGAGATCTGCTCCACAGCTTGGGTCACCTGGCTGATGGCGCTGGCCTGGCTGTTCGAGGCAGTGGAGATCTTATCCACAATCACGGTCACCCTTTCGGCGCCCTCCACGGCAGAACGCAGGGATTGGGCGGTGTCGTCCACAATCGTAGTGCCATTCTCTACGGCCCGCAGGGAACTCTCAATCAGGGTAGAGGTGCTCTTAGAAGCCTCGGCACTCTTGGAAGCCAGATTGCGCACCTCGTCAGCCACTACGGCAAAGCCCTTGCCGGCGGCGCCGGCGCGGGCGGCCTCTACGGCGGCGTTCAGGGCCAGGATGTTGGTCTGGAACGCGATATCCTCAATGGTCTTGATAATCTTGCTGATCTCCTGGGAGCTCTTACTGATCTCGCCCATTGCCTGGATCATTTCCTGCATCTTCTGGTTGCTCTGGGTCATCTCAACACCCACCTGGCTAGCCTCGCGGCTGGCCTCTTCGGCGTTCTGAGCATTTTCCTTGACCTGATCGGAGATGTCGCTGATCGTTGCGGCCAGCTCCTCAACAGAGGAGGCCTGTTGCGTAGCGCCCTGAGCCAGAGCCTGCGCGCCGTTGGAAACCTGGTCCGAGCCGGAGGCCACCTGGTCGGCGGCCATATTGATCTGAGAGAGGGTGTCGCTCAGGTTCCGGTTGAGCTGGCGGATAGAAGACAGGGCAGCCGTAAAGTCACCTATATACCGGTCCTCTGCGCGGGTTCTGATATCAAAGTTGCCCTGTGCCATCTCGTCAAGTAAGTAGTTCTCATCGGAGATGATATCCTGAAGATACTGGGACAGAACACGGATTTGATCCGACAGAAGGCCCAGTTCGTCCTTAGACTGGTAGTTCACGGAAATATCCAGATTACCTTGCGCCATTTTTGCAGCAGCTGCTTCAATTTCCTTCACGGGCTGGGTTAAGCGTCTAATAATGCTAGAGGCCAGAATCACAGTCGCAATTAGAGCGATAGCAGAGATGGCCAGCATAAAGATAAAGGTCCTAAGCTGCTCCTTCGCGGACTCCTCATAGGTCCGATCGGCCCGGTTGCTGATGCTCTCATCTACCTGAAGAATGACCTCCTGATATTCGTCCATCAGCGGTCCATACTCGTTGAATAGGAGATTAATGGCTTCCTCCTTTTGATTCTGCTCAGAGAGCTCCAAAAGCTGGGCGCGATAGGTCGCCGCCTGAGAGAGAATGCTTTGGGCTTTGGTAATCAAAGATTTATCGCCCTGAAAGTTGGTCTCTAGGTAGGAGAGCAGCTCTCTCAAACCATCCAGCTTCTCATTTGCACTTTCGATATACTGTGCGGTGAGCTGTTTGTCCCCCGTCAGTAAGCTCATAGTCAGGTTCTTTAGGCCCTCCTGGCTGTCCGAGCGGACCTCCAGGGATTTGATGCTGTTGGGGAAAATGCTGGTATAAAAAGCGTCAAAGCTTGCCCGTGTGCTATTTTGTCCTGTAATCGCCACAATGACAGTCAGCAGGAACATTCCAACAATAATTCCAAACGTAACCAGTAATTTGAATCCAATTCTTAGGTTTTTCATGTACGATGTTTCCTCTCTTTCTCCCTTTTCGCCGCCTGGCAGGCGGGGGCTGTTCCCCCATCTTGATCGTTCCATGCGATCCAGACGCATAGAGACCCCGCCGGCAGACCATTTATTTTGCAAAAAACCCTGTATGGCACAGCAACCTCTCCAGAGCTTCTGCCTGGATCAACCTGAGGTGATTTTCCGGCAGCTCATCCCCCCAAAAGCAACAGCAAATTTTCCTTTCTAATACTATACCACAACCATTACAAAATGGCTATATAAAAATGTCTGGATTTTTATTTTGTTACGCAAGCCCGCCGCTCCCATGCTGGACAGCAGGGGCGCGGCGGAGTTGAACCTAAGGCATTATGGGAGCTGACGGCGGCACAGGCAGTACTGGTAGGGCGCCAGTATGCCGGGAATAGCGGAGGTTTTCTCTCCGGCGATTAGATCTAGATAGGTCCCTTCCAGGGCGTCTAGGCTGATAGGCTGGGATTCCCCGGAAAAATTGAACAGACACACCAGGCGCTCTTCACCAGACCGGCGCACCAGAGCCAGAACATGGTCGTTATGGGTGTCCCAGGTGGAGACCGCCGTGCCGGCGGCAAAGCATGGCTCCTCCTTTCGCAGGGACTCCAGCTGTCTCAACCCGTCCCAGATCCGCTGTTGGACGCTCCCTTGCCGGGTACGCAGGGCAGCCTTCTCCCAGTCAAAAGGGGTGCGGTGCAGATTGCGGCTGTCCTCCCTGCGTACTGGGTCCTCTCGGTAGCCATAGCCATTGAGCTGACCGATCTCATCTCCACTGGAGAGCATAGGAAAGCCATCCATAGACATCATCGCAGCGTGCATCATCAGATCCCGCTGGATACCCAGGGCAATCTGGGCCTCATCCCCCTCATAGAGCCCCTTTTCAATGCCGCACAGGCTGGCGGTGGTTCCGCAGGTCCGGGCATCCTGGGTGATGGGGTCGTAGTTGTACCGTTCCCCCCTGGCAAAGCTGCCGGGGAAGCTTCCCTCGAAAAATTCATAGAGGTATTTTTTATGGGCCAGGGGGTCCATACCGATGGTCCTTCCAAAATCCTCATTTAAACCCCAGCCAATGTCATCATGACAGCGCAGGTAGTTGACAAAACAGCAGTGGGCAGGGAGACTGTGGAGATCATCCAGCTGGCGTTTGAGCTGGCGGATATCTCCTGAAGCCAGAGCGCTCCATTGGGTGGCCATAGTGGAGGCATTGTAGAGGAGATGACATTCCGGGTGCTCCGCTGTACCGAAGTAGGGCGCCAGCTCCCACGGCGGCATAACTACCTCTCCCTTCAGAATGACGCTGGGGCAGACAATCTCCACCATCAGGCGGATAATGCGCATAATGGAGTGTACCTGGGGAAGGTTGCGGCAGGTGGTGCCCAGTTCCTTCCAGAGGTAGGGGACAGCATCAACCCGCAGCACCTCCACTCCCAGATTGGCCAGGCGGAGCATGCTGGCGGTCATGTCGTGAAAGACTGCCGGATTACGGTAGTTCAAATCCCACTGGTAGGGATGGAACGAAGAGCAGACATACTTTTTCATCTCCGCCTGGTAGAGGAAACTGCCAGGCGCGGTGGCCGGGAAGACGTCGGGAATAGTTTTTTCCATCTCCCTGGGGATATCCGGGGTGTCGAAGCAGAGATAGCGGTCCTGATAGGCTTGGTCTCCAGCTTTGGCCTTTTTAGCCCAGGGGTGGGTGTCCGCTGTGTGGTTGATCACAAAGTCCAGACACAGGCTCATTCCCCGGCGGCGCATCGCGGCGGTCAGGCGGCTGAGGTCCTCATTGGTCCCCAGGGCGGGGTCCACCTGGTTGAAGTCCTCTACCGCGTACCCCCCATCATTATCTGGGTGGGGCATCTTTAGCAGGGGCATTAGGTGCAGATAAGTGATCCCCTGCTCTGCCAGATAGTCCAGCCTGCCCTCCAGGCCCTTGAGATCCCCGGCGAACAGGTCGGTATACATAGTGACCCCCAGCATGTTCCCTGCCCGAAACCAGTCCGGATTCTTCTCCCGGCGGCCATCCATCCGCTTGAGAGACATACTCCTGGTATCATAGGCCCCCTGCATCATATCCTCTAACTCGTTCAGGCGGGCCCGGTCGTCGTACAGTTCCATATACAGCCACTCCAGCTCATCCCGCCGGGCGGCCAGACGGCGGTCAAATGCGGTCATGCCCCTTCTCCCCTTCCGTTATCAGGTGCTGAATCTCCGTTAACTCCGGCATACTTCGCAGAGCGCCTTTTTTCGTGGTGATAAGGCTCGCTCCTGCGTTGGCGAAGCGGAGCATCTGGATCACCCTGTCCTCGTCAAGCTGATCCAGGCGGCAGTCTAAGAGTTGGTGCAGGCAGCAGCCAAAAAAGGTGTCACCCGCGCCGGTGGTGTCCACTGTGTTCCCCTGGAGGTAAGCTGGAGCCGAGACCTTCTGCGCACCCCAAAAGGCCGTGCTCCCCAGCGCTCCCCTGGTCACCAGCAGGAGCTTGAGATTGGGAAAGTCCCGGCGCAGGGCTTTCACACCGGCATCCAAGGTCTCGGTAAGGGTGAGAAAGGCCAGTTCCTCTTCCGCCAGCTTGATCACATCGCACACTGAACAGCCCCAGCGCATCTGGGCCTTTGCATCATCCATATCCTCCCATAGGGGCTCCCGCAGGTTGGGATCAAAGCTGATGAGCGCCCCTCCCTCTCTGGCCGCAGCTACGGCGGTTTGGGTAGCCGAGCGGGCGGGTTCCTGGGTCAGGGAGAGGGAGCCAAAGTGGAAGATCCGGGTCCGGTTCAAAATCTGGCGGGGTAGCTCCTCGGCGTGCAGAAGCTCATCAGCCCCTGGATTGCGGTAGAAGCTGAATTCCCGGTCTCCAGCGGCGTCGTTCTGCACAAAGGCAAGCGTAGTCTTGGCTGCGGGATCCAGCACCAGGCCAGCACTGTCAATCCCTACTCCCTCAATGGCCTCCTTCAGCAGACGGCCAAACAGATCCTCCCCCACCTTGCCCAAAAAGGCGGTTTTCCGGCCCAGCCTGGTTAGGATAGCCAGGACGTTGCAGGGCGCCCCGCCCGGATTGGCCTCAAAGAGTCCGTTCCCCTGGGGACTGCACCCGTTGGCAGTAAAATCAATTAGAAGTTCTCCCAAGGCTACAACATCATAATCAAACACAATATTTTCCCCTTTTCCTGTTGGTTTTTCGGGCCTGTTGTGATATAATAGCCGCGCCATAAACACAGCCATCATCTTTGATCGTGATTTCCCGTCGTAACAGCACGTTTGTGCCTAGAATGTTGTTAACAAAGTTGAAAAAACGCAGTCTGCGTTTTTTCAAGCGGCCCAGGGCCGCTTATGCGCCGTAGTCTAAATGGCGGTGCGGAAGCGGCGCACCGGTTACCTGTGTATGAGAAAGGGTGTGGCAGAATGGACGACTTTACCTTCTCCATCTTTCCCAATGACAATTTTCTGGATCTCCGGCTTTACCAATACGGCTGGGAGCAGTGCGCCCCCCTCCACTCTTTCGGTCCCTTTGTCCGCAACCACTATCTATTTCACTATATCATCTCTGGCTGCGGCACACTCAATTCTAACGACGAAGATGGAGCTACCCACCACTATAAGCTGGAATCCGGCCAGGGCTTTCTTATCTCTCCTGGCCAGGTCAACACCTACAGCGCCGACCAAACGCACCCCTGGAAGTACGTCTGGGTCGAGTTCGACGGCCTGCGGGCGGCAGAAGCCCTAAACCGCGCCGGACTTAGTATCTCTCAGCCTATTTACAACGCACAAAGTCCCGTCCAGGGTGAGGCGGTACGGGACTTTATGCTCTACATCGCCGACCATCCAGAGGCCTCCACCCTCCATCTGATCGGACATCTTTTCCTCTTTTTGGACGCCCTGATTCAGTCTTCTGTCAACCGGCAGGAGACCCGTGGAAACGCGCTCAGGGACTTCTATGTGCAGGAGGCGGTGGCCTATATTGAACAGAATTATCATTTGGATCTGACCGTGGAGTCCCTGGCCAATGTGTGCCGGCTCAATCGCAGCTATTTCAGCAAGCTTTTTAAGGAGAGCATCGGCTGTCCACCCCAGGAATTTCTCATCCGAATGCGTCTGTCCAAAGCGGCCGACAAGCTCGCCGCCAGCGGTGTGCCCATCGGGGAGGTTGCGGCCTCCTGCGGCTACCCCAATCAGCTCCACTTCTCCCGTGCTTTTAAAAAGCGTTATGGCCTCTCCCCCAGGGAGTGGCGGCTGCTGCACAAACAGGAGGAAGGGCGACCCGCATGTGCTGCAACGGTTCTGCCTCCTCAAATATAATTTAGCGACGCGTTCCCCCTCCCCAAATGGGGAGGGGGAATGTTCTATTCCGCCTTCAAATAGAGTTGGAGGGATTGGTAGTCCCCCATCATCAGGGATACAGGCAGGGGATAGCCACCGGTCATCAGCATAGCACCGGTGTACAGCGTCTCCCCACCATCAATCCGGTAGGTCAGATTAGGGTCCAGACCCTTGAGGCGCAGGATGAAAAAGGGAGGGGTCGCGCGGGTAGAGCCTGTTACTATAGAAACCAGTGCCTCCCGCCGGTCTTCGGAGACCTGTTCCCAGGCGGTATAGGGCGTGTTGTCAAAGGGACTGGTCAGGCGGTAGTAGTCCCCCCATTGGATCAGATCGGCGTGGGCTTTAAATTCGGCCACCTGGCGGGAGACAATCTCTTTTTCTGCCTGGGAGAGCCTGCGCAGATCCAGCTCGTAGCCGAAGGTTCCCGACATGGCCACCACACCGCGGGTCTCCATGGGGGTCATGCGCCCGTTCTGCTCGTTGGGGACAGCGGACACATGGGCGCCGATGGCGCAGATCGGATAGCAGAATGAGGTCCCGTACTGGATGCCCAGACGGTCCACAGCGTCAGTATTGTCGCTGCACCAGATCTGGGGGGTGTAGTAGAGCATACCTGCGTCAAACCGGCCGCCGCCGCCGCAGCAGCCCTCAATCAGCAGCTGGGGATAATCCTGATGGATCCGCTCCAATAGATCATATACCCCCAGAACATACCTGTGGTAGACCTCTCCCTGGCGATCAGAGGGCAGCAGAGCGGACCAGACCTCCGTGAGACAGCGGTTCATATCCCACTTGACATAGGAGACATCGTGGGCGAGGATCTCGGTGAGAGCGTGGTAGATATGGTCCCGCACATCCTGTCGTGAGAAGTCCAGTACCAACTGGCCCCGTCCTCTGGAGAAGACCCGGCCTGGCACATTGAGGATCCAATCTGGATGTGTCCGGTACAGGTCACTGTCCTCGTTGACCATCTCCGGTTCCACCCAGATGCCGAACTTCATGCCCAGGCCCTTGATCCGGTCAATCAGCGCTCCTAAGCCGCCAGGGAGTTTTTTCTCGTTGACATACCAGTCCCCCAGCCCCCGGAAGTCGTCATTTCGATTGCCAAACCAGCCGTCGTCCATAACAAAGAGCTCGATCCCCAGACCGGCCGCCTCACGGGCGATCTCCACCAGCTGATCAGCAGTAAAGTCAAAATAGGTGGCCTCCCAGTTGTTTACCAGCACCGGTTTGCGAGTACGGCCATAGGGGTCCCGGCGCAGATTGGTTCGGATGGCCCGGTGGAGCTGCTGGCTCATCTGTCCAAAGCCGCAAGGAGAACAGATCAGCGCTGCCTCTGGGGTCGTAAAAACGGCTCCCGGCTCCAGCTTCCAGCGGAAGTGGTAGGGGTGGATCCCCATCACAAGGCGGCTGTCCTCCAGCTGGTTGCGCTCTACCGACGCCTCAAAATTCCCGCTGTAGAGGAGCATCGCCCCATAACACACACCGTGGTCCTCGTTGGCGTCCTGTTCGCAGAGTACTACAAAGGGGTTGTGCTGATGGCTGGAAATTCCACGGTTACTATTGACACTCTGGACACCAGGACGCACAGGAGAGCGGCTGGGAATCCGCTCTCTGGCGTGGTGTCCGTCAAAGGTGATAAAGTCCAGATCAGGGCGCTGGAGCTCCAGACACAGAGAAGCGGCCTGCTGGAGATAGACAGGCTCGGTTCCCCGGTTGACCACACGGACGGCGCGGGTGATGAGATCGTACTCCTCCAGCACGCCGTAGTACAGCTCCACGCCCACATGGGCGGCGGCGTCTTCCAGGAAAATTACCAGAGTCTCTGCCTTGTCCTCTGAGGCATAAAAGGCGGGCAGACCCTCCAGTTCGTATTTTCCGGAACATATTTCACAGCCTGTATAACGCAGATTAGCAGTATGACTGCCATTGGGGAGCTCCAGCTCCAGAGACGGCAGGCGGTAGTCCCCAACGCCGCAGGTGGAGTACTCCTGGGGCATAACATCCAGAGAGAACATCCGATTGTCTCCGGCCTCATTGGGATTTGGAGAGTGGCTTCGGTCGGCATACCGGACTAGGTAGCTCAGATCACCCTCCAGCCTGGGGCCATAGTAGAGGTGCAGCAGCACACGGTAGTCCCCGACTTTCATCTGATAGGTGGTATTGCGGGTGTGCAGGGTAAAGAGACCTGTGGTTTCATTTTGAAGAATCATACAGACCCTCCTCTAAGGTGATATCGCCGCAATTTTAAGCGTTTTTTCTCTGAAACACAATTAGGAACTATGACATAGATACCATGTACTGCCGGTCAAAAGTTATTCAAATTATACGGACCGCCGGTTTTGTAACGCAGGGGCCGATGTCCTTATCGATCCCTATGGAGTTAGATTGACAGCCCCGGACGGCCTTGGGGTCGCCGGGGCTGTCGCAAGAAAAAAGAGAAGAAAGAAGGGAAGCTTATTTTCCGCCAGTGTTGGCGATGCCCTCGATAAACTGACGCTGGAAGATCAGATACAAGATAACCATCGGGAGCATTGCCAGCAGGGATCCTGCCATCATAACGGGGAAGTTTGTGGTAAACTGGCCGCGGAGATTGGCCAGGCCGGCGGACAGAGTCATCATCTTCACATCAGAGTTGACCACTTGGGGCCACATCAGATCGCCATAGGCGAACACGGCGGTGAAGATGGTCAGGGCGGCCACCGAGGTGCCGGTCAGTGGGAACATGACCTTAGTAAAGGTCTGCCACTGATTGCAGCCGTCCAGATAGGCGGCCTCTCCGATCTCGTTGGGGATGCCCATATAGGTCTGGCGCAGGAAGAAGGTGCCAAACGCGCTGACCAGACCGGGGAAGACCAGGGCGAAAATGGTATTCGCCAGGCCCATTTTGGCGATCATCTGGTACTGGGGGATAATAAAGATCTGGCTGGGGAGAGACATCTGCACCAGAACGATTCCAAAGAGGATATTTTTGCCCTTAAATTGCAGCTTGGCAAAGGCGTAGCCCGCCATGGAGCTGAATACCACCGCGCAGATCACCCGGAAGAAAACCATCAGAGCCGTGTTGATGTACAGGTTTACAAAGGGCAGATTGGCCATGACGTTCTTGAAGTTGTCCAGCATGATCTGCTTGGGGAAGATTGTGGGAGGAATCAGTATACTCTCCGGCACCGTCTTGGAGCTGGTCAAAATCATCCAAACAAAGGGGAAAATCATGATGATCGCGCCGATAATCAGGGCGGCATAGGTGAGGAAGGTCGTCAGGGCCTTCGTCCGGCCCAAGGAAGCACTGCTTTTCATCCCGATTCCTCCTTACACGTCGTAGTTGACCCACTTCTTCTGGCCGATGAACTGAACCACAGTAATCAGGCCAATCAGAAGGACGGTCCAGATGACAATGGCAGAGCCGGTGCCGCGGCTGCCCGCCACGAAGGATTCCCGGTAGAACAGATACATCAGACTCTGCACACTGGTGACAGCAGGGTTTGTTTCCTCCACCATCATAAAGATGAGATCGTAGACCTTGATGGAGGCCATCAGGCGCATGATCATGACCACAAACAGGGTGGGGGAGACCATGGGAAGGGTGATATGCAGGAACTGGGTGACCTTCCCGGCACCGTCGATGTCAGCGGCCTCATAATAGGATTTGGAGATGTTCTGGAGACCGGAGAGCAGGAGGACCGCATCATAGCCGATGTTGCTCCAAATGGCAACGATGGCACAGGCGATCATGACAAATTTGGAGTCGGTAATCCAGTTGATGTTGGTCCCAAAAACTTGATTGAGGATGCCGTACTCGCCATTGAAGATCCAACGCCACACCATGGTAACGGCGGCAGGGGCGCACACCATAGGCAGGAAGAAGATGGTTCGGAAAGCGCCCTTGCCCTTGATCTTGGCGTTGAGGAGCATTGCAACCAGGAGGGACAGGAAGAGTCCCACCGGCACAGTCAGAATACAAAACAGGATAGTGTTCCAGGTGGCTTTCCAGAACTCAGAACTCTGGAAGATGGTGGCATAGTTGCCCAGGCCGATAAAGCGGTAATGGCCAAAGCCGAGGTGCTCACAAAAGCTGGTGTACAACGTTTGGATAAAGGGCCACAGGTTCAGAACAATCAGTCCGATGATGGTGGGGGCCACCATAATATAGCCCCAATTCTGTTCCCGTTTCGCCGCAGCGGACAGTTTTTGATTCACAATGCCTCCTCCTTTCCTCATCTTGACAGGGATGCCGCCGTGGCGTCATCCACAATTCTCTGCATATTCGCCAGAACCGTGCTCAGGTCAGACGAGCCGTTGTATGCCTTATTCAGCTCGTCCAGGACGGGGCTCTTCCATTTGGGACGGGCGGCGTTGTTGACACACTGAATGCTGTACTCGAACTGATCCTCAATTACCTGGAGGTTTAGGTCGTAGCCTTTCTTCTCAAAGGCCTCAAAGTAGGGAATTTCTGTACCGTTGTAAGCCGAGATCGCCGCGCCATAGGAGCTGGCGATATTCTGGGCCTCCTCGGTGCCAAAGAACTTCAGCACATCTTTCACCGTCTCCAAATTCTTTCCACGGGCGGCAGTGGCATAGCACAGGCCGTTGGAGATGGTAGCCCGGCCGTCGCCGCTTTCTGGATCGGGGCATTTGGGTAGCTTGGCGATGTCCCATTTGCCCTCCATATTGGGATAGCTGGTGGACTTGTTCATCAGCTCCCAGTTGCCCTCTAAGTACATAGATCCGACTTCCGAGAAAAACGCGATGCCGGGCTGAGTCTCTGCAAAGTAGGTCTGATCCGGACACCAGTCATTTTGCTGCATCCCGACATAGAACTCTATGGCCCTGGCCGTAGCGGGCTGTGTAAAACCGGCCTTGGTCTTATCCTCGTTGAGAATGTATCCGCCCGCCTGATAGACGAAGTTCCAGTAACCAAGATGGTCTTCGTTATAGGCCATGAAGCCGTACTTCCCGGTGGTATCGTAGATCTTTTCAGAGGCGGCTATCAGATCGTCCCAAGTCCACTCGTCATCGGGATAGGACAGGCCGGCCGCGTCAAACATCTCCTTGTTGTACACCAGGATGATGTTATCCTTGTCCTTGGGAACACCATAAAGCCGGCCATCACTGCCGCTGGCGTTGCCGATGGAGATCTCAGAAAAATGGTTTTGATAGTAGTTGGGTTCTACATCGTCATAGAGATCCGTCACGTCCGCCAGAATACCAAAGTCAGAGTAGTACAAGATCTGGTTGGTGTGCATCCAGAAGATGTCTGGCATGGTGTTACTCTCGGCAGCGGCTTCCAATTTGGTCCAATACTCGGTCCAGCCCGTCACCTGGACCTCAATGACGACATCAGGGTTTTGCTCTGTGTACGCTGCACAAATGGCCTCCATACTCTCGCGCTGGGCAACGTCCCAGATCTGGAAGGTCAAGTGCGTTTTTCCATCCGAGGGGCTACATCCCGGTATGGCCAGCAGCAGCGCTACAGCCAGAACCGTGACAAAGACGCGGGACAGTTTTTTCATGGTTCCACTCCTCTACTACTGAGTCCCATCTGCATCCTGACAACTGGTCAAACGGGACATACCTTCACCGCCCCGACAAGTCGAAAAGGTTCAGACAAGACCTGATTTTTGCCGATTCTACTGTGTAAACCGGCTGTTACAACACCATAATAGAACTATACTACGGAGTCGCTGCCCGTGTAAATGGACTGGAGGCAACGAAAATATATCCAAATGTTGCACCATGCCGCTTTCGCCCATATGATATCACATTATGGTATATTCTTTATCCAGATTCTATCGCCTGGTTACAAAATGAATTGAGCAGTATGTGCGGAATCTCTGAAAAAAAAGATTGAATATGTTGTATTATGATTGTTTCTGTTGTATTGTGACAAAGCGATTCCAAAAGTTATTACCAGAGTGAATGTGTGTAATCCAGCGGATGTCCAGTCTCCCGGCGGACTGGAAGATGTTTTAAATATTCACTTGGTGTCATACCAGTGATACGCCGAAAAACCTTCGCAAAATAGTTTGCATTTGCAAACCCAGAGGCCTCCGCTACATAGGTAATTGAGGTTCCCTCATCCTGGAGGAGCAGCTTGGCGTACTCGATCCGCACATGGGTAATATACTTCCCCGGCGTGATCCCAGTGGCCTGGACAAAGCTGCGGCTCAGATGGGCCTTGGAGACCTCCAAGCGTTTGGCCAGCTCGTCCAGTCCCTCTAGAAAGGGGAATTCCTCCTGGATAATCGCGATGGCTGACTCCACCAGCGGGGAGCTGACCCGAGTTTCCTCCTCGATCCAGGTCCGGGTTCCCCGGAGTTTCATCAACATTGAGTAGGCATAGGAGGAGGCCGTAGCGCCATGGATAGGGGTGTGCTCTGCATCCAGTACTGACAGTGCCATGACCATCTCCTGCACCGCTGGGGCGCCGCCGGGGAAGATGGCGCTGTCCTCCATCAGCCGCTCCTGGAGCAGGCGTCCAGCCAGTTCCCCCTGGATCTGAACCGACATGCACAGACAGTCGGACACCGATTGGATCGTATAACTTCCAACGTCACACAGTACCAGAGCCTGCCCCTGGCTCAGCAGTGCATATTGGGCATGGGATGTCACAGTCAGATTGCCCCGTACGGCTGCAATCAGCACATAGACCCCAGTTTTTCCATAACCGCGGTGCACGTCCCCCGTGGACAGGGGGAGTATTTGGGCAAAAGACACGGCCAGCAGGCCCCCGATAATACTATCGGGGGCTGCCGGCCTGATTTCGCGTGTTTCCTTCTGACGAGGCTGCATGGTCAACCTCCACGATGAGCCGGCCCGTCAATTAGTGGGCAATGGCCAGTTCGGTCTCTTTGTCAAAGAGATGGATCTTCTCCGTCTTGAACACCAAAGCGGCGGTGTCCCCCTCCCGTCCGGCGTAAGAGGCGGCGGCGCGAACCACGAGCTTGTTCCCCTGGCAGTCAAGATGCAAGTTGATCTCGGCGCCCATCAGCTCGGCAATTTCAATTTTGGCGTCCAGGTCGTGCTTGTCACCGGCGGATACCGCATCAATATCCTCAGGCCGGATCCCCAGGACCACGGTCTTACCCACATAAGGGGCTAGTTTCTTGGCGTCCATATGGTCTGATAGGGCGATCCTGTGGCCGCATACCTCTGCACTGTAGACGCCGCCCTGCTCGGTAAGTACTGCATCCATAAAGTTCATCTGGGGTGAACCGATAAATCCGGCTACAAACAGATTGCAGGGATAATCGTACAGATTCTGGGGGGTGTCGTTCTGTTGGATGATGCCGTCCTTCATGACGACGATCCGATCGCCCATGGTCATGGCCTCGGTCTGGTCGTGGGTGACATAGACAAACGTCGTGGCCAGGCGCTTGTGCAGGCGGCTGATCTCGGCGCGCATGGCGGTACGCAGCTTGGCGTCCAGGTTGGACAGCGGTTCATCCAGCAGGAAGACCGCCGGGTTGCGCACCATGGCACGGCCCAGGGCTACGCGCTGGCGCTGGCCGCCGGAGAGCTGCTTGGGCTTGCGGTTGAGCAGGTGCTCCAGATCCAGGGCCTTGGCTGCCTCGTGGACCCGGCGGTCGATCTCTTCCTTGGGGACCTTCTGGAGGGTCAAGCCGAAGGCGATGTTCTTATACACTGTCATATGGGGATAGAGTGCATAGTTCTGGAACACCATGGCAATATCCCGGTCCTTGGGGGCCACATCGTTGACCACCCGGTCGCCAATCCAC
Source organism: Oscillospiraceae bacterium (assembly GCA_022792555.1). Classification (GTDB taxonomy): domain Bacteria; phylum Bacillota; class Clostridia; order Oscillospirales; family Oscillospiraceae; genus JAAWBF01. Next base: position 13,510 of record JAAWBF010000015.1, on the reverse strand, counting down.
AGCTCACCGTCGCTGATGTCCTCCAGACCAGCGATCATACGCAGGGTGGTGGATTTACCGCAGCCAGAAGGACCGACCAGAATGACGAACTCCTTGTCCGCAATTTCCAGGTTCAGATCGGGAACAATGGTGACGTTGCCGGGGTAGGTCTTTCTCACATGCTTAAATTGAATACTGGCCATCGTGTGTTTCCTCCCATTGTATTCTTTTATTGGGGTAATTTAATGATGTACTAGCTACTGTCCACTCTCTAGTAAGAATAGACAGTTTTTTGTGTTTTCTAGAGAATACCATGATTTATAGTATGTTTCAAGGGTAAAAAAATGATGTAGCAGGTAAAAGAAGAACCTTACTAATAGAGAAAGGGAGGAACCTCCTTTTTTCCAATTTAAAACGGAGGCCGCGTGACTGCGGCCTCCGCTCTCTTATACCACGGAGAAAAATTCTTTTCCCACATTGCACAGGGGACAGACAAAATCGGCAGGCAGCTCCTCAAACTTTGTGCCGGGAGCAATCCCAAGATCTGGGTTGCCAACCGCTTCGTCATACTCCCAACCGCAAATATCACACACATATTTTTTCATCTTATCATTCTCCTTGTGCGGCGTTGTGGCAGCTTGCTTTTATAGTGTTGTCCGGCAGACGGAATTTTATCCATCAGGCTTGCCGCAAAATCCCGCATACTGCCGAAGAGGGCAGGATTGCATTTCCGTCTGCAATATGATATATTAGACCCGCAAATTGACCGCTAATCCGGCAGGATAGGAGGAGGATCCGCTTGTTTTTCCGTAAAAATTATGCCGAACCCGGCCCCGGTATTGACCCGGACGCTCCGGAGAAAACAGGCTTTGCCCGTTTTTGCGAGATTCTGCAGCTGGAGTGTATTACTCTAGTTAAGCTCAATCTCCTATTTTTGATAAGCTGCCTGCCGGTGATCACCATTCCCCCGGCCCTGTTTGCTATGAATCAGGTGATCCGGCGGATGGTTCTGGACCAGCCGGTAGACTGTTTTTATCACTACAAAACCGCGTTCCGGCAGTACTGGAAGCGCGCCTATGGGGCTTTCTTTCTGGCGGCCCTCCCGCTGGTCTGCGCGGGCTACGGCCTGTCCTTCTACCTGCGCCAGGCGGCCAGCAATCCGATGTTCTTTCCGCCGTTTATGATCTGCTCTACCGTCTTTCTGGTTGCTCTGCTGGCCTCCACCTATTTATACGGAGTCCTCAGCCTGGACCGGAGCCTGGGAGAGGCCCTGCGTCTCGCCCTCATCCTGGGAATCGGGAAGCCCCTGCGGGCTATTCTGGCCGCTTTTTGTTACTATGGCATTCTCTTTTTCGCCCTGATGGCCTTTCCTATGAGCGTCCCATTCCTGCTGTTGATCGGGTTTTCTGTCCCCTGCCTGCTGGGCAACTTCTACCTGCGGACCGTGCTCAAGCAGTATGTCGGAACCTAGCGTCTGTTTGAAAACAGACGCTAGGCGCTGTTAAAAATTCCCTCCCCCAATCAGAACTGGGGGAGGGAATTTTGGTTTTTATCCGGCGGCCTGGGGCGCTTCCCGGCGCTGGCCGCCCATCATAAGGCCCATCTCCTCTACTGTGACCTCTTTGGGCCGGACAACGCCCATGATCTCGCCCTCGTACATCACAGCCACCCGATCCGAGAGCTTGAGGACCTCCTCCAGCTCGGTAGAGACCAGCAGGACCGCTCGGCCAGCGTCCCGTTCTTCTACGATGCGCTTGTGGATGTATTCAATGGCGCCCACGTCCACCCCGCGGGTGGGGTGCATAGCGATCAGCAGGCCGGGCTCCCGGCTGACCTCTCGGGCGATGATCACCTTCTGCTGGTTGCCCCCCGACAGGTTCTGGGCCAGCTCAAAGCGGCTGGGGGCCTTGACCTGGAAGTCTTTCAGGAGCTTATCGGTATACTCATTAATATATTTCCAATTGAGCATAGGTCCTTTTCCGAACTCTGGCTGGTAGTAGTCCTGTAAAATCATATTCTCTGCCAGGTTCATGGAGAGAATCAGACCGCTTTTCTGCCGGTCCTGGGGGACGTGGGAGACCCCCTTTTTCATGATCTCACGGGTGCTGCTCTTAGCCAGATCCAGGTCCTTATAGACGGCGGTCCCGGAGGTGGCCTTGCGCAGGCCGGTGAGACACTCTACCAGCTCGCTCTGGCCATTGCCGTCCACCCCGGCGATCCCGAAGATCTCCCCCTTATGGACCTCGAAGCTCACATCGTTGAGCAGGCGGTTTCCACTGGGGTGGCCCAAGGTCAGATGGGAGACGGTGAGCATGGCCTTGGACTGGTCGGTCTCGTGGCGGGTAACGGTCATGTCCACTTCACGGCCCACCATCAGCCGGGCCAGCTCGTTGACCGACAGGTCCTCGTTTTTCACCGTGTCTACACTGCGCCCCTGGCGGAGAATGGTAATGCTGTTGCTGATCTCCTTGACCTCGTTGAGCTTATGGCTGATAAATAGGACAGTAAATCCGCTGTTGGTGAGTTTGCGGACCATGTTAAACAGCTCGTCAGTCTCTTGCGGGGTGAGGACGGCAGTGGGCTCGTCCAGAATCAAAATCTTGGCGCCCCGGAACAGGGCCTTGATGATCTCCGCCCGCTGACAGGCCCCCACCGACAGGTCCTCCACCCGGGCCATGGGGTCCAGATTCATGTTGTACTCCTCGGCCAGGGCGCTGAGTTTCTGAGCTGCCCCGGCCAGGTCCAGCTTGACCACGCTCTTGGACTTGGCCCCGATGAGGCAGTTCTCCACCACGGTCAGGGATGGAATGAGCATGAAGTGCTGATGAACCATGCCGATTCCCCGGTTCATAGCGTCCTTGGCCGAGCTGAACCGGACCTTTTGTCCCTCCAGCCAGATTTCTCCTGATGTAGGATGGTAGAGGCCGCAGAGAATGTTCATCAGGGTAGACTTGCCCGCGCCGTTCTCCCCCAGCAGGGTATGGACCTCTCCCTGCTCCACGCTGAGGTTTACATCGTCGTTGGCCAGTACACCAGGGAACTGCTTGGTAATGTGCTTCATCTCCAGAATTTTAGCCATCTCTCACAACCTCCTTAACCCTTCTTATAGGGCTTGCCCGCCGCCGCGGGGGGTGTCACCTTGCCGACAAAGCCCGCCAGGGCCACCACGGTCAGCAGGTAGGGGATCATGGTGACAAAGTTGTACGGGATGTTGGAGCCGATGGAGGGCAGCAGGTTGGCAACGGCCAGTCCCAGGGCAAAGAGCATGGTCGCCAGCATAACTCCCTTGGGCTTATACTTGCCGAAGATGACCGCCGCCAGGGCGATAAAGCCGCGGTTGGCTGTCATCCCCTCCTGGAAAGAGTTCAGCAGGCCGGTGGACAGGAAGGCCCCGCCCATCCCCATGAGCATACATCCGGCGATGGTAGCGGCATAACGCATCTTGTATACGTCAATCCCCAGGGTATCCGCCGCTCTGGGGTTCTCGCCCACGGAGCGCAGGTTCAGGCCGGTGGGGGTGCGGAACAGGAAATAGGCTACCACCGGTACCAGGAGAAAGGCCAGATATACGATGGGCATCTGGTCAAACAGGGCCTCCCCGATGAGGGGGAGCTCCTTCAGGCCGGGGATGGAGACGCGGGAAAAGGCGTACTCCTTGACGGACACAAAGTCCATCCCAAAGAGCATCCGATACAGGACGGTGCTCAGGCCGGTTCCCAGGGTGTTAAAGGCCACGCCTACCACAATCTGGTTGGCCCGCAGGCTGACGGTGAGCAGGGCAAACAGCGCCCCCATGACACCCGCCACCAGCATGGCACAGAGCATCCCCAGCCAAACATTGTGCAGGGCATAGGTGGCCGCCACAGCCGTAAAGGCCGACATAAGCATGATCCCCTCACAGCCGATGTTGATCAAGCCCGCCCGGTTCATAATGAGCAGGCCCAGAGCGGCCAGCAGGATTGGGGTGGCCATACGCAGATCGGAGGTAATCAGTCCCCCGATGAGATTGATAGGTGACATATTTCTCCCTCCTTACGCCGCCTTTTGGCTGGTCTTTTTCTTGCGGAAGCCGCCCTCCCGCAGGAAGCCAGTGGCTACTACCATCAAAATCACGATGGCCTGGATCACCGAGATAATGGCGACAGGGACTCCGGTGGCCCGCTGCATGGAGTTGCCCCCTGCCCGCAGGATGCCGAAGAGGAATGCGCCCGCCACAATGCCGGGGGCGGTATTGGCCCCGATGAGAGAGACGGCGATGCCGTCAAAGCCATAGCCGGGGGAGACCGTGGGGAACAGACGGCCCTGGACTCCCATGACCTCGGTGGCCCCGGCCAGACCGGCCAGACCACCGGCCAGCAGCATGACGATCATGATATTTCGTCCGGTGTTGATCCCGGAATAGATCGCGGCGTCCGGGTTCTGGCCAGAGACGCGGATCTCATAGCCCTTCTTGCTCTTCCACAGGAAGAGATAGAAAGCCACCACAAAGAGCAGGGCGATGAGAATCCCCAGGTGGGCGCGGGTCCCCTTGAGGATGGTCGGCAGGGTGGCGCTGTCCAGCAGGGGGGAACTCTGGGCGTCGTCTCCGGGGGGCTCAGTGATGGGGCCCGTCACCATGTATTGAACCAGATTGGTGGCTACTGTGTTGAGCATAACCGTGGTGATGATCTCATTGGCCCCAAACTTGACCTTGAGAACACCGACCACGCCGCCCCAGATGCCGCCGCCCAAAAACCCCGCCAGCATGGTCAGGGGCAGGTGGATCACCATGGGCAGCCCCTGGATGTAAACACCGGCAATGGTGGCGGTCAGGGCGCCGATGTAGAGCTGGCCCTCCATGCCGATGTTGGTCAGGCCGCAGCGGTTGGCCAGGGCATAGCTCATGCCGGTAAAGAGCAGGGGGGTCATCTTGACCAGTGTCTCAGCGACCGCGCTCTTTCCGCCCAAGGCCCCGGAGATCATCTTGCTCATGGCCTTGGCTGGATTGACCCCCATGGCGGCCACCACAATCATACTGATGGCCAGGGCCGCAATAACAGCCAAGGCTGAAATGGCAATCTGCCGGGCGGCCAGGGACATGTTATTGCGGAATTTGACCTTGTCAAATTGCTGCATCCTCTCACACGCTCCTCTCTTGTTACACGCTGCGAATCTGCGGACGCCCCACGGGACGGGAATCCAGCTTTTGTTCACAGCCTGCGTTCAACAAAACGCGGAGGGCGAGCCGCCCCCCGCGTTCCGGTCCGGTAAAGTTTAGTAGTCGAGCTTGCCGCTCTCCACGTCAGCCAAGAACTGGTCCACGGCGGCCTTGACCTCAGGCAGCTTCTCGTCCCAGCCGTGCCAGTCGGACAGGATGGTGCCGCCGTCCTTCAGGCCGTAGGCGTAGATCTTGGCCTCAAAGGTGCCGTTCGCGATCTCCTGGAACACATTGTCAAACATACCCTCGAAGTTGCGCAGGATGCTGACGATCACGGCATCGGGGGCCTGATCGTACTGGTCGGCGTTGTAGCCGATGGCGTAAATTCCGGCCTCGTCGGCAGCCTGGATAACGCCCAGGCCGGCGTTATTCGCAGTGGCGCAGATCACGTCAAAGCCCTGGTTGGCATAGCCCAGCGCCACTTCCTTGGCCTTGTCGGCGTCGGTCAGGGTGCCGATGTAGGCGGTCTCCACCTGGATGTCAGGCTTGACGGCCTTGGCGCCCGGCTCAAACATATCTACCAGCTCGGTGATGGACGGGGTGTTCTCGCCGCCCAGCATGACAATCTTGTTGGCGCTGGAGGCCGCGGCGGCTACCGCGCCGGCCAGCACGCCGGAGTTCACCGGGCCCACGCCGGCCACATTGGGGGCCTGCTCGGTGCCCTCACCGGCGAAGGAGATGACGAACTTGGAGTCGGGGTAATCGGGGGCCACCTTATGTACCGCGTCCACAAACTGGGAGCCATGGGCCACAATCATGTCATAGCCGTCCTGGGCATAGCCCCGCAGGAACTCCTCCATATCAGAGGCGGCCACGCTCTCGGAGACACCCAGCTCCTCCTTCAGGCCGTATTTGTCATGGACAGCGGTCAGAGCATTAAAGGCGGTGGCGTTCCAGCCGTTGTCATTGGCGGGACCGGCCAGCAGAACCGCAATCTTCAGATCAGAGTAGTCGCCGCTGTTCTCCCCGCCGCCAGCGGGAGATTGTGCGGGGGCCGGAGAGCTATCCCCGCCAGTAGCGGGGGTGGGCGCGGCACTGCCGCCTGTATCGCCGCCGCAGGCGGCCAAGCCCAGAGACATTGCCAGTGCGAGTACCAGTGCAAGCCATTTCTTTTTCATGTTCCATCCTCCTGTTATTAGCGTCTGCGTTCCGATTCCATGAACGCAGACACCCAGTTTTCGTCCGGTGGGGATGTTCCCATCGACGCCGGCCAGCGGACCGGAGATTTTGTCTCCCATTGGGTAGACAAAGCTGGAAGACTTTATCATTTTAAAGTCTTCAAGTCATATATTCATTATAACTCTTCTTTTCCAGCTGTCAAGAATGAATTGTAGATAATCACGAATTTTTTGCTTATTCTCCACCTAAAAATTGACGCTCCCTCCGATTTCTATCAGAGGGAGCGTTTGTATTATAGCCGGCATGGTTGAAACGGTGTGAAGCAATTCTTTGTTTCCTGCCCGCAAGGCGCGGGGAAACAGGGCCGCTTTTCAGCTGTACTGGCTATATCTTCGGTTAGGGGGTGACGTACCCGGCCTTGATCAGGATTTCCAGGGCCTTGGGCTTGTTGGCCTCGGACACCCGGACGATGGGGCCGGTACAGCCCATGCCGTCCTCGGCGTAGATCTTCTCCTTCCAGAGGGCCTTGACGGCGTCCTCCAGGTCCATGACCTCGATACCGGGGATCTGGGCGGTGACAATCTCCTTGGGAGGCGCGGTGACCTCCTCGGCAGGGGCGGCAGACTTGCTGGCCACGGCCCGGCGGTCGGCCAGGAGCTTTTCCAGTCCGGCCTTCTCGGCGGCGGCGAACTCCTCGGCGGCCACCTGGAAGACCTTACCCCGGACGAGCTGGGCGGCGTAGCTGATAGCGCCGGCAATAACCGGTGCGCCGGAGGCACGGGAGATGATCATGACCAGCCGGTTATACCCCTTGCCGATACCGGGACCATAGCCGTAGCCCACGGCCTCATAGCTGCCGCCGGTGCAGGCGGAGGAGAGCATTTTGGATAAAATGTTGCCGGTGAGGGAGTCCATGACCATCACGTCGGCGGAGCCGGTGAGCACGTCGTTGCCCCGCATGACACAGCCGCCGTCCGCACGGGCGGAGGAGGCGAAGGTGATGGGGTAGCCGTTCTCCTTGAGGGTCTTCAGGGCGCCCTCGGTCTGGCGGGCGCCGTCCACGTTCAGGATGCCCACAGTGGGGTTTTCCACCCCGCAGGCCTTGGCGGCGATGATGCCGTAAATGGTGTTCTTGATCATTCCCTCGATCCGGTCGGTGGAGGAGGTGCCGGTGGTGTTGGCCAGGAACATCTCATGGCCCTTGCCGGGGGTGATGGCCCGGCCCACGGTGGACACGCCGATGGGGAAGGGGTAGTGCATAGTGACAGCGCCGTCCACAGCGCCGGTCTCCAGCAGCTCCTCCATCTTCTTGTGGGCGGCGTCCTCGTCCTCTACGGCGACGGTCGTCACCTCCGGGTGGGTGATGGTCCCGATGAAGTACACATCGGCGCCGGCACGGGCGGCCTTGACGGCCCCCTCCATGACGGTCTCTTCGCCGTGCTCACTGCCCATGGCGGTGATGGCAATTTTGGGCTTGGCCCCAAAGGTGCCGGTCTCCAGGCCGTCGGCAATGGCCAGGAAGGTATCGGCGATGAGCTTTTTGGTCTTGTCAGCCATTGCGTCCTCCCCCCTTATTCCTCGTCCCCGGCGAGACCGGCGGCGAACTGGCGGAAGGCGTCGGCGATGAGCTTTTTGACCTGCTCCTGGCTGACCCCGCCCTCGTCCTGGCTGCCGGTGTTCTTGCGGATGACAAAGCTGACCCCGTCAAACAGGTTGGTCATACGGCCCAGGAACAGGGAGCCCTTGCCGATGATCATGGCAGTGTTCAGCTTGCCCTCCAGCATAGCGTCCCGGGCAAAGCCGATGAAGGGGACGCCGGAGGGGATGTGGCCCTGGGTGGGGGCCCAGCCGGTGAGGCCATGCTCCTTCAGGAAGGTGGGCATCTCCTTCTTGTCCAGATCGCCGTTCTTGACGGCCATGGCAGCGATCATCTTGTAGTTTGCCAGGGGGACATCGCCGGCGCCGGCGGGCTTGGTGATGTCGGGGTTCTGCATTTCAGGGGAGAACTTGTCGATGTCGGTGATCTTCAGACCGGCGCGGGCCAGAGGATCGGCCACCAGAGAGCCGATAACGGCCTGGGGGGCGCTACCGGTGCCCACCACATGGCGGCCCAGAATGGACAGGTCCACCTCCGGGTTCACACCGTCGTTCTTGGTCAGGATAATGGCGAAGCCGCCCAGCACGTCCTCCAGGGCGGGTAGACCCTTCTTGACGTGGTCCTTGGCGTTCATGCCCAGCTTGGCGGTACAGCCACCCGCTGTCACCATAACGGTCTGGTAGGTCCCGGCGGCCACCAGGGAGGCGGCCTCCACAATGGCGTGGGCGGGACCGGCGCAGAAGCCGCGGGTATCTGAGCCGGTGGCGTTCATCAGCCCGGCGATCTCGGCGGCTGCCTTGGCAAAGTTGCCGCCGCCCCGCTGGTTCATGTCGCCGCAGGCCTCCTCACAGCAGTCGATGACGTACTCAATCTCGCCCTTGTCGATCCCCGCGTTCTTGACCGCATGGAGAATGGACAGCACGCTGGAGGACTTGGAGACCAGGTTCTCGTGCATAACGTGGGCGGAGAGGTTGACGTCGATGTCGTGGGCACGCTTGACACAGCCCACCAGCTTATCGTGGTGATAGAGGCCCTCAGCGTGCTCCTCGTTGACCAGGTGCTCCACCTCGGACAGCTCCACGCCCTCCACCAGGCGCTCCATCATGGAGGCGTCGATCAGGGGATGGGCCTCTAGGGCGGCCTTGTGGGCAGCCACGAAGTCCTTGTCCAGCTTGACCACATCGAAGCAGTCGCAGATCTGCATCAGGAGAATAAACTCCTCCTGGGGCATGATCTCGCCGTACTTGCCGTGCCGGTCGGTGACAGGGCACTTCTTATCCACCCAGGTATCCCCCTGGGCGGCCAGCTCGTCGGGGGTCTGGTTGCCGATGTAGGTCTGATTGGGCCAGTAAGCGAGCACATCCTCATAGCTGCGGATATGGCTGGGCAGCTCCTTGAGGTACTCGCCGTCCGGGTTGACAATGCGCTCGGTGGTCTGGGTGGTGCCGTTATGAATGACCATGTCAGGTGTATGGACCAGGACATACCCGGTGCCCTTTACTACACTGTTCATGTGAATGACCGCCTTTCAAATTGTTACTTGTCTTTCTTCAAGAAAAGACAATAAAGAAGCATATAGAAAATAGAAAAACGCAATAAAGGGAAAAGATGTGCAGAAGTGGCGACATGATCTCAGCCATGCCGCCACCTCGAACGTGTAGGTGCAAACAATTAGAACTTGCAGTACTGCTCACGGATCGAGCTCATCTCACCGATGATCTCGTCCACGTCCAGCACCATTTCCATCATGCTGACCTGCTCCTCGTATACGGCGGCATCAACCTCATCTTTGATTTCCGGCTCGCATACATGGTAAACCCTGAGTCCCAACGAGACTCCAGTCAATGGACCTGCAAATGTAGGATCGCCAGCGGTGACAGTCTCCGCAGCCAGTCCAGAGGCCTCTGCCTCACCAGCACCAAGAATCACAATGATATTCTCGGCGCCGTACTGGTCAGTGAAGTCCTTCACGCGCTTTTGATTCTCCAGATCCATTGCACCAGCGCTGGTTCACACAAAGCACTCGGTGGAGCTGAACACAACATCGGCGCCGGCGGTCTTCACGCAGTCCGCAATCGCAGGACCGGGAATTCCGTCGCGATCACCAATAATGATTGCCTTCTTGCCTTCCAACAATCCCATGGCGTTTCTCTCCTTCCTGTTAATTTTGACAGCCCGCCTGCCAGAGCAAGCTGTTTCTCAGCCGTGTTCCCTCTCTCCGCCCTACGAGGAGACGGAGGAAAAAATCCGGCGTGAAGCCGTGCGGGGACACGGCCTCTGAGAACCTGTATTCATAAACAATTGTGACTACAGGCTCTGATTTATAGTAAGCGGTCGGGGCCGCGTACTAACAGCGCAAAGAGAGCCTTACAGGTTGGCCTCCACCATAGCCTTTACGGACTCGGCAGTAGCCTCTTCCTTAACAACCGAAGCGATTTGGGCGCCATTCTCGTAGATCGCGACCACGGGCAGGCCCAGGACCTTCTGTGCGATGGCCAGGCGGCGGGCTTTGGTGGTGTTCAGGGCGCAGAACTTCATCTTGTCGCCGTACTCCTCAGCCAAAGCGTGGACATGGGGAGCCAGCGCGGCACAGGGCACACAGCCATCGCCGTAGAAATCCACCAGAACCTTGCCCTCAGCTTTTAGAACCTCGGCCTCAAAGGTCTCTTTCGTTAATTCTAACATGTTCATAAACTCCCTTCAATAGTTGATTGCTGTTATATAGAAAAAACCAATAAAATGTCCAATTTCCCGATCTCCACCTAGAAATGCAGCCAGTCTTTTCCTGCCGCAGGCGGGCTGTGTACAAAGGAGTACGGGAATTACTCGTTGATAAACTTCTCGACCTGCATAGCGGCAATGGCGCCGTCTGCGGCGGCTGTCACCACCTGGCGCAGGCTCTTGACCCGGATATCGCCGGCGGCAAAGACGCCGGGGAGATTGGTGTGCATATTTTCGTCGGTCTTGATATAGCCGTTCTCCAGGGTCAAAATGCCGTCAAAGAGCTTGGAGTTCGGATTGTAGCCAATAAAGCCGAAGACGCCGAACAGGCCGTCGTCCGGATCGGCCTCGATGGTGGTGAGCTCACCAGTCTTGACGTTCTTGACCACCATCTTACTGAGCAGCTCATCGCCGTCCACCGACTGGACCACGGAGTCCCACAGGAACGCGATCTTGGGATTGGCAAAGGCCTTCTCCTGGATGCTCTTGGCGGCCCGCAGCTCGTCACGGCGGTGAATAATTGTCACCTTGCGGGCAAACTTGGTCAGGTACATGGCCTCTTCCACGGCGGAATCGCCGCCGCCCACCACAAAGACCTCGAAATCCTCAAAGAACGCGGCGTCGCAGGTGGCACAGAAAGAGACGCCTTTGCCGATAAACTTGGCCTCGTTCTCACAGCCGATGGGCTTGGGGAACGCACCGGTGGCCACAATGACCGCCTTGGCACGGTACTCATTCTTAGCGCTTTTGAGCACCTTGACTTCGCCGTCCAGCTCCACACTGGTGATGGTGTCGGTGGCCCGCTCGGCCCCGAACTTCTGGGCCTGCTCAGTCATACGGGCGATGAGGCTGGGTCCGCTCTCCCCCTCCACCATCTGACCGGGGTAGTTCTCAATCTCGTCAGTAATTGCGATCTGTCCGCCGTCCTTGCCCTTTTCAATGATGAGTGTACTCAGGCGGCTGCGGCCTGCATACAGGCCGGCGGCCAGACCGGCAGGACCTGCGCCTAAAATAATTACGTCGTACACCTTGTCCATGCTTGTGTTTCCCTCCTAAATTGATGCCAGTAGTCGGTTCATCGGAGCAACGCTGCGGAAATAAACCATCGCGCATAGGTCCGTGCGGCAAGGCCGCACCTGCGGAAGTCACCCTTCCGCAGGACCTGAGCACATCAGGCCGGACCCCGCCCCTGTGCAATCCAACCGGCCCACGCTGCGACCGGCGGCGGGTTGTCCACCAGTGTCCGCTGCCAACGGACACGGATAGCACAAACAGGGCAGTTTGCCTCTCCAAGACGGCTGAGACGCTCCGGCCTGGGAAAGCCGGGCAGACTGGGCGGGCCAGTCCTATCCCAACAGTGTCATTATAAATAGAGGGCAGCTTCATTATAGAGTATAGCGGCCCAATCGTCAACTATTTCACACAGCGGAATCAAAATAATTCCGACACAATCTGTCCCACGCTCCAACCGCTCTAACCTGATGGGCTAACGAAAGTGTCAACCGGCGGAGGTCTTATGTTCTTCATTTAAACACATTTAATGAAATCTGTAAATTTGCATAAAAATACAGAAACTGTAAAGCAATCATGGCCGTCTCATACTCCTTTGAGTGTCTCCACAGAGGTCATTCTGAAACACATGCTCTTGACTTGTGGTCTAGCGCAGACTAGACCCGTTCCTCTCTCTCAGGAAGTGTTAAAATGCTTTATTTTATCCTAAATTTTTAAATCTAGATTATGTAACCTAGATCGTAAAATTCTCTGTCAAAAAATGACCTATTTTCGTATTCTCGTCTCGGCAAAAGGGAGAAATGGATTAAAAACTTCACATTTTAGCTTGATTGCACCTGATGAAATGTCCTATAATAAAAGTGAATAGAATGCCCTGATAGCCAGAGCCAGGCTCCTGAGCCGCTGCCACACAGCAGCGCCCCAGGTGTATATTGTAGCCACAAGCCGCCCCCAATATCCGCGGCACGTCCTTCTGTGGAAGACAGGCCGCGGCATACAGCGGTGTACAGCCGTATCTGGAGCAGTCGGCCTGCACCAGCCGTCAGCTCCCATCTATGACGACAGGTTCTGAGACAAGACCTTGGTGGAAGAGCGAAAGGAGCGAAGCCTCATGGCGAGACCACCTTACAAGGCCGAGCAGCGCAATCAGATTTTTGCCTGCTTTGTCAACGCGGCTCATGAGATCATGGATGCAGAGGGAATGGAGGGGTTGACACTCCGCAGAGTGTCCCAACGGGCAGGGTACAACAGTGCCACCCTGTACAACTATTTTAAGGATCTGGAGCACCTGACCATGTATGCCTCTATGAAATACTTTCAGGTGTATAACCAGAACCTGGCCGCCCATGTTGCCGGGCTGGAGGACAGCTTTGGGCGGTTTCTCTCCAACTGGGAGTTTTTCTGTGTCTCCGCGTTCCAACACCCCCACGCATTTTACAACCTCTTTTATGGTAAATACAGCGGTGAGATGAGCGAGATTATCCACAACTATTACCAGGTCTTTCCTGAAGAGCTGGGGGAGATGGATGCCAGTGCATTAAATATGCTCTTTCAGGGCGCCCTCCAGGATCGAAACATGTCTCTTCTGCGCCCTCTGATTACGGAGGGCTGTCTCACCGAGGAGCAAGCCCCTATCTTCAACGATATTATGCTCTACTGTTTAAAGGAACTGCTGCATCAGAAGATGCAGCTTGGGGGCGAGCTGGACAACAGCACCCTGGTGGAGCGGCAGATGACTTATATCCGCGCCTTGCTGCGCAGATAGCCCAAGCGCTGTATTTTGGAGGCAAATAGAACCGGACCCCCCTATGAGCGGAGGTCCGGTTTTTTGCTTGGCGTTTTTTCTCTTTTTCTGTTCAGCGTTCCAGCGTAACGCCGGTTGGCCT
>JAAWBF010000102.1 GCA_022792555.1 Oscillospiraceae bacterium | reverse complement strand
GGGCCGGGCTGTCACCGGGGCCAACAACCGGGCCCTCAAATCCTTGAGCGACATGCTCAAGGGCAAGCAGGGCCGCTTCCGCCAGAACCTGCTGGGCAAGCGGGTGGACTACTCAGGCCGCTCGGTCATCGTGGTGGGCCCTGAAATGAAGATCTACCAGTGCGGCCTGCCCAAGGAGATGGCCATCGAGCTCTTCCGCCCCTTCGTCATGAAAAAGCTGGTGGAGGACGGGGCGGCCAACAACATCAAGTCGGCCAAGAAGATGGTGGACAAGGGCAAGCCGGAGGTCTGGGACGCCCTGGAGTTTGTCATCAAGGAACACCCGGTGATGCTCAACCGGGCCCCTACCCTCCACCGCCTTGGCATCCAGGCCTTTGAGCCGGTGCTGGTAGAGGGCCGGGCTATTAAGCTCCACCCCCTGGTGTGTACCGCCTTTAATGCCGACTTTGACGGCGACCAGATGGCGGTCCACGTCCCCCTGTCCGCCGAGGCCCAGACCGAGGCCCGTGTGCTCATGCTCTCGGCCAACAACCTGTTGCGGCCCCAGGACGGCGGACCTGTCACTGTACCCACCCAGGACATGGTGCTGGGCTCCTACTACCTGACCTATGAGCGCTACCCGGAGCATACCGAGGAGGAGACCTACCCGGACGTGGCCGCTGTCAAGGCTGCTCTGATGGCTGGAGTGCTAGAGCCGGCGGACCTCATTTGGGTCAAACATCCGGGGGCGCTGGACGACATCCCCACCAGCGCCGCCGTCTGTGCTGAGACCCCGGACGGGGCACTGCCCAGAGAGATCCTGCACACCTTCTCCGACGATCTGGAGGCCCGCCTGGCCTACGACGAGGGCGCCTTGGATCTCCACGTCCCCATCATGGTCCGCCGCAGCCGGGAGGTGGACGGTGAACTCAGGCACAAGCTGGTCCGCACCACTGTGGGGCGCCTCATTTTTAACGAGGATATCCCCCAGGATCTGGGCTTCGTGGACCGGAGCGACCCGGAGACCATGTTTGACCCAGAGATCAACTTCATCACCGGCAAAAAGCAGCTGGGGAAGATCATCGACAAGTGCATTGAAAAGCACGGCTTTACCGTCTCCGCTGGGGTGCTGGACACCATCAAGGCCAGGGGCTATAAGTTCTCCACCAGGGGGGCCCTCACGGTCTCTATCTCTGACATGACGGTCCCCGCCTCCAAGCGGGAGCTTATCTCCACCACAGAGAAGGAGATTGTCAAAATCGAGCGCCAGTACAAGCGCGGCTTCCTCACCAATGACGAGCGTTACCGCCTGGTGGTGGAGGCCTGGGAACGGACCACCAAGGACGTCACCGATGCCCTGATGGCCGGTCTGGACCGCTACAACCCCATCTGGATGATGGCCGACTCCGGCGCCCGCGGATCCACCGCCCAGATCCGTCAGCTAGCCGGGATGCGCGGCTTGATGGCGGACACCTCCGGCCGCACCATCGAGATCCCCATCAAGGCCAATTTCCGCGAGGGTTTGAGTGTTCTGGAATACTTCATCTCCAGCCGGGGCGCCCGGAAGGGCCTGGCCGACACCGCCCTGCGCACCGCCGACTCCGGCTACCTGACCCGCCGCCTGGTGGACGTGTCCCAGGAGGTGATTATCCGGGAGCACGACTGCGGTACGGACGACGGTATCTTCGTCTCCGAGATCTCGGAGAACGGCCAGGTGATTGAGACCTTCGGGGAACGGCTCAAGGGCCGCTATCCGGTGGAGGACATCTGTGATCCGGAGACCGGCGAGCTGCTGGTCAGCCACGATACCATGATGACCACCGCCACCGCCGATCTCCTGGAGGCCCACAACATCCACCGGGTCAAAATCCGCTCGGTCCTCACCTGCCGTGCTAGGAGCGGGGTGTGCTCCAAATGCTATGGTGTCAACCTGGCCATTGGCGAGCCGGTGGGCGCCGGTGAGGCGGTAGGCATCATCGCCGCCCAGTCCATCGGCGAGCCGGGTACCCAGCTCACCATGCGTACTTTCCACACCGGCGGCGTGGCCGGCGGGGATATCACCCAGGGTCTTCCCCGTGTTGAGGAGCTCTTTGAGTCCCGCAAGCCCAAGAAAATGGCTCAGCTGGCTGAGATCTCCGGCCAGGTCACATTGGAGGAGACCAAGCGCAACTCCATGTGCAACCTGACCATCACCGCCGATGACGGCGAGGTGGTCTCCTATGCTCTGCCCTATAATTCCCTGCGCGCCAAGCACGGCGACCGGGTAGAGAAGGGGTACGCGCTCACTGAGGGCGCCCTCTATCCCCAAGATGTCCTGCGGATCCGCGGGGTCCACGCGGTATACGACTACCTGATTCAGGAGGTCCAGAAGCCCTACCGCCAGCAGGGCGTAGACATCAACGACAAGCATATCGAGGTTATCTGCCGCCAGATGATGCGCAAGGTCCGGGTGGAGGACGCCGGAGACTCCGACCTGCTCTCCGGCTCCACTGTTGAACTGATTGAATTTGAGGACGCCAAGGCGGCAGTGCAGAAGCGGATCGACGCTGGCGAGACCAACGAGGGAATGGATCTCCAGCTGCCTACGGCCACCCGTCTGCTCATGGGAATCACCAAGGCGTCCTTGGCTACCGAGTCCTTCCTATCCGCCGCCTCCTTCCAGGAGACGACGAAGGTCCTCACCGAGGCCGCCATCAAAGGCAAGGTGGATCACCTGCTGGGTCTGAAAGAAAATGTCATCATCGGTAAGCTCATCCCGGCTGGCTCCGGATTGGCCATGTACCGTAAGTATGATAAGATGGACGACGAGGGCTCAGTCCTCACCCAGGAAGCTGGCGAAGAGCCAGAAGAGGCCCCCATCATTGAGGAGACCCTCGCCGCATCCCTGGAGGAGGTCTCCGGGGAGATCCAGAAGCTTTTGTCTGCCCCGGAGACCCTGTGCGGCCCCGCTGCCAATGTGGAGGACCCCGCCCTCTCCTTTGACGCCTAAGCGCTGCATAAGCTGTGGCAATCTTCAAAATGACTATTTTCCCCCTCCCCACGTGGTGGGGAGGGGGAAAACACATCTCGGCCCACAAGTGTGCGTCCTGTCCGCCAAAGGCGGACAGAGCGTGCGCGCAGTCGGGCCGTAGCTTAACTCGAAAAAGTGCTCGTCACTTTTTCGACACGCTGGGCCGCCCGCAGTTATGCGGGCGGCTTTTCTCATAGTAAACAAGATTTCCAGGTCAATCGCGTTTTTCCCCTTTTCAAGCGGGAAATTCCGTATTATAATTGCCGTTAGACCTTTTATGAATACAGTCCCTGTCTGGAATGACAGGGAGAGAAAGAGAAAAAGTGAGGCATCTGAATATGGCCACTATGTTGGAACGTGCAAAAGCGCTTTACAGTGAATTAAAGGAGATGAAGGACAACCTCCACCGCCACCCGGAGCTTGCCTTTCAGGAGAACCGGACCACCGGCCTGCTGAAGGAGAAGCTCACCGGCCTGGGGCTGGAGCTGGTGGATCTGGGGATGAAGACCGGCGTAGTGGCGGTGCTCCGGGGCGGAAAGCCGGGGCGGACGGTGGCTCTCCGGGCGGATATCGACGCCATTGCCCAACAGGAGCCCCTGGATAACGGTGTGGTCTCCGAGGAGAAAGGGGTCATGCACGCCTGCGGCCACGACTTCCACACCACCTGTCTCTACGGTGCGGCCAAGCTTCTGTCTGAACAGCGGGAGGAATTACAGGGCAATGTGGTCTTTCTCTTCCAGCCCGCCGAGGAGATTACTCAAGGAGCGTCGGCCATGGTGGACCGGGGGCTGTGGGAAAAGCTGCCTGTCAAGCCAGACTGTCTCTTCGGCCAGCACAGCCGGCCTGAAATCCCCTGCGGACAGATTGGCGTTATTCCCGGCCCGGTGATGGCGGGCAAATCCCACTTTATTATCACCCTCCATGGCATCACCGGCCACTGTGGCTCCCCTCATAAGTGCGTGGATGTCATTGTCGCCGGGGCGGCCATTGTCAATGGGATCCAGACCATCGTCAGCCGCAACACCGACCCCCTGGACCCCCTGGTCTGCGCTGTCTTCTCCATTAATGCAGGTACCCCGGAGAATTTCGTCCCAGAAATGCTCACTATGACGGGGGATATTCGGGCCCACTCCGACGAGGTCATCCACCAGACCGAACGGCGGCTGGACACCCTGGTTCGGGGGATTGCTGGGTCCTATGAGTGTACCTCCGAGGTCCTCTTTGTCCCGGAGGTCCCCGTCACCTGGAACGGGCCCAGCATGACCGCACTGGCCCGGAAGGCCGCCGGGGCAGTAGTAGGGGAGGAAAATCTGGTCTCGCCCCGGGGGAATATGGGCTCGGAGGATTTCGCCATCTTTGGGAAAGAGGTCTCCTCCTTCTTCTATTGGACAGGCACTGGCTTCCCCAAGCGGGACAACCCCTGCTGGCACAATGAGCACTTCCGCATTGACGACGACGCCATTCCCATTGGAACCGCCCTGATGGCAGAGTCCGCCCTGACAGGGCTGGAAGACACCCCCTGACTGTGGATGCGATCAGAGGCTTCCCCATCCTGCGGGTGGGGAGGCCACAAGTTTGTGAACCCAGAAAAGTGAGGCGTATTCATGAATCAAAAAGAAGTAAGCGAGCTTCGCCGCCGCTTTCGGCCGGAGAAGAACGCTATCCGCCGTATCTATGGCTGCTATGTCAACAGCAAAAAGGAGATCATCTCCTACTTGGACATCCCTCTGGGGACTGCGCCCCAGGAGGAGGTGGAGCAGTATTTTCAACTGCTGAAAAAGGCCCTGTCTGGTACGCTGGGCAAGCAACTCATCGACATGATCTTCTCCACCCAGCAGGTGGCGGACAGCCCAGAACACCGGTTGCTCTCCGCTCTGTACCGCTCCGGCCTGAAGGACAGCGCGGCGCGGGAGGAATTTTACCAAAAGGTCATCCAGTCTTTGGACTTTGAGGGCCGCAACTACGTCATCCTCCTGGCCCATGATACTTACGATGTCCCCCATCAGGAGGGCAGCGGAGAGGACGGAACAGAGGACACAGTATTCTCCTACTTCCTGTGCGCCATCTGTCCGGTGAAAGACGGCAAACGGGAGCTGGGATACTGCCCAGGGGAGCATGAGTTCCACAGCCAGATCCCAGGCCAGATCATCTCCCCACCGGAGCTGGGCTTCCTCTTCCCCGCCTTCGACAACCGGACGGCCAATCTGTATAACGCACTCTTCTACACCCGTACACCCAGTATGCTCTACCACGACTTTCTGGATGCGGTCTTCCATACAGAGCCCCCCATGTCCGCCGCTGAACAGCGGGAGGCGTTCCAGAGCGCCTTGTGCAACGGACTAGGCGAGGGATGCAGCATTGATGTCATCCATGCGGTCCATGAGCAGCTCTGGGAAAAGCTGGAGGAACATAAGTCCTGCGGCGACCCGGAGCCTCTGGCCCTCACCCCCCAGGCACTGGGTCATGTGCTCCAGGACTGCGGGGTCCCTCAGACCCAGAT
>JAAWBF010000101.1 GCA_022792555.1 Oscillospiraceae bacterium | reverse complement strand
CTATGACCGCAACCGCCCCTTCTACAATACCATGTCCCCCTCTATGGACATTCTAATCTCCTCCAATTTGGAGCGCCTGCTCTTTGCCTGTACCAACCATGACGACCAGCAGGTCCGCCAATACATGGAGTCCCTGGCTGCTAACGGCCGGTATGAGGTGAGCGAGCCGGTCAAGAAGCTGCTTTCCAGCACCTTTGCCGCCGGCTTCTGTGACGACGCCGCCACCTGGACTATGATTGGCCGCATGTGGAAGGAGCACCATTATCTCATTGATCCCCACACCGCCGTGGCGTTTCACGTTCTGGAAGAATACCGGCGGGAGAGCGAGGATTCCACGCCTACGCTGGTGGTCTCCACTGCGAGCCCCTTCAAATTCTGTGACAATGTCCTCAGCGCGCTGGGCAAGAAGCCCCAGACAGGGATCGACGTCATCCCGCAGCTCTCTGAGACCGCCGGCGTGTCCGCGCCGCCCTCTCTGGCCGCCCTCAAGGACAAGACAGTCCGTTTTCACGACAGTATCCAGCGGGACGCTATGCCCGGCAAGGTGTGCGCCTTCTTGAATGGAGGATAGGACGTGGCCCTTTATGCGATAGGGGACACCCATCTCTCCCTGTCCGTCAACAAGCCGATGGATGTATTTGGCGGAAACTGGGAGGGGTATGTGGAGAAACTGGCCCAGGGGTTTTGTTCCCTCTCCAGCCAGGATACCGTTGTCATCTGCGGGGATATTTCCTGGGGCATGAGCTTACAGGAGGCCAGGGAGGACTTTGCTTTTTTAGACAGCCTGCCAGGACAAAAGATTCTTTTGAAGGGAAACCACGACTACTGGTGGGGGACTGCTGCGAAGATGAAAGGCTTTTTTGCGGAAAACGGCTTTACCACCCTCCAGCTTCTGCACAATAACTGCTATCCCTATGGGCCATACGCCCTGTGCGGCACCCGCGGCTGGTTTTACGAGGAGGAGCAAAACGGACACAACGCAAAGGTATTCCAGCGGGAGCTGATTCGACTGGAGGCTTCCCTCAAGGCCGCCGGTGATCGGGAGAAGCTATGCTTTCTCCACTACCCGCCCTGCTACCAGGGGTATACCTGCCCGGAGATTCTGGCCCTGCTGGAACAATACGGCGTGCGCCGCTGTTATTACGGGCATCTCCATGGCGGCAGCCACCGTCTGGCCATTGAGGGGAATTATGGTCCGGTGGAGTATCATCTGGTCTCTGCGGATTACCTGGGGTTCCAGCCGCAAATAATCTGTGAATAATTTTAAAAAACTATGGAAATTACTTTGAATTTCTGGTAGTATAACTTGGATAACGCAAAAGAGGGCTTTGTACATGGCGGCAGCCGCCGTGGTCAAGGCCGACGGGAGGAAAAAACAACATGAATGTCAAAAGCGTCGAGAAGCAGGAGAAGAGCACTGTTGAGCTGATCATCCAGGTCGGGGCCGAGGAATTTGAGGCCGCAGTGGAGAAGATCTACAAAAAGAAGCGCGCTAGCATCAATGTGCCCGGCTTCCGCAAGGGCCATGCCCCACGCAAGGTCATTGAGGGGATGTATGGCTCCGGCGTGTTTTATGAGGATGCGGTAAACGAACTCTATCCCACCGCCTATGAGGAGGCCGTCAAACAGGAGAAGCTGGACGCTGTGGCCTGGCCTAAGGTGGAGATCCAGGAGATGGGAAAGGACGGCTTTACCTTTAAGGCAGTTGTCACCGTCCGTCCAGAGGTCAAGCTGGGGGACTACAAGGGCCTGTCTGCGCCGAAGGACGAGGTTGTCATCTCCGATGAGGATTTGGACGGCGAGCTCAAGCCCTATATTGAGCGCGCCTCCCGTCTGGTGACGGTGGAGCGCGAGGCGCAGAACGGCGACGTGGCAGTCATTGACTTTGAGGGCTTCAAGGACGGCGTCCCCTTTGAGGGGGGCAAGGGCGAGGGTTACAGCCTGGAGCTGGGCTCCGGCACCTTCATCCCCGGCTTTGAGGAGCAGGTCGTAGGTCTGAAGGCCGGGGAGGAGAAGGACTTAAACGTCACCTTCCCAGAGGACTACAGCGCCGAGGACCTGGCCGGGGCCGCTGTGGTCTTCCACGTCAAGGTGAATGACGTCAAGGTCAAAGAGCGTCCTGAGTTGGATGACGAGTTCGCGAAGGATGTGTCCGAATTTGATACCCTGGAGGCGTTTAAGGCCGATCTGGGTGCCAAGCTCAAGGAGCGCCAGGAGGCGCAGAACCTGAACGCGTTCCGGGAGTGCCTGATGGATCAGGTGGTGGACAACATGGAGGTGGAGATCCCGGAGGCCATGGTAGAATTCCAGGCCGAGCGTATCTTTACCAACTATGCCCAGCGGGTCACCTCTCAGGGGATCCCCTTTGAAGACTACCTGCGCCTGACAGGTCAGACCATGACCGATATGCGCAGCCAGGCTATGGATGCCGCCAACCACCAGGTCCGCCGGGATCTTGCACTGAGCGCAATTGCTGCGGCAGAGAACATCCAGATCTCCGAAGAGGAGCTGGACGCTGAGTACAGCCGCATGGCCGAGCAGTTCAAGCTGGAGGTAGCGAAGGTCAAGGAGTCGGTTCCCATGGAGGATCTGAAGGCGGAGCTGGCCGGGAAGAAGGCCGCCGACTTGGTCTTTGACAGCGCCAAGATCGGCCCTGCCCCTGAGAAGAAGCAGGAGGAAAAAGCCGCCAAAGCCGAGGACACGCCTGCAGAGGAGAAGCCCGCCAAACCCAAGCGTACTCGTAAGAAGAAGGTGGAGGAGACCCCAACCGAGAAGAAGGCAGAGGATTAAAAATTCCATTTATTCCAGTTTGTACTAGAGTTTTGTTTTCCGGGTATACTTTGGTGTGTGCAGATCTGGCCGCCGTGGGGAGAACGCGGTATGTGCCAACATCATGATTAAAGGAGATCCAATGCTATGAGTTTAGTCCCCTATGTAGTGGAGCAAACCAACCGCGGCGAGCGTTCCTACGATATTTTCTCCCGCCTGCTCAACGACCGTATTGTCTTTTTGGGAGAGGAGGTCAACGCCACAACCGCCGGCCTGATTGTCGCCCAGTTCCTCTACCTGGAGGCCCAGGACCCGGATAAGGACATTCAATTCTACATCAACAGCCCCGGCGGTTCTGTGACCGATGGTATGGCCATCTATGATGTGATGCAGTATATTAAGTGCGATGTGGCCACCTTCTGCGTCGGTATGGCGGCCAGTATGGGCGCATTTTTGCTCTCTTCGGGCGCCAAGGGCAAGCGCTTTGCGCTTCCAAACGCAGAGATCATGATTCACCAGCCCTCGGCAGGAACGCAAGGGCAGATCACCGATATGGCGATCCACCTCAAGCGTTTGGAGATTATCAAGAAACGGATGAACCATATTCTATCTGAAAATACTGGAAAACCGCTGGAAGTTGTTACCGCCGACTGCGAGCGAGATAACTTTATGTCCGCTGAGGAGGCTGTGGAATACGGTCTCATTGATAAGATCCTTTATCAGAGATAACCCCCAGAGGAGCGGTGGCAGTTTGCCTTCGCTCCTTTGCGTGTCTTTTTGTCCGGAGTGTTGCAAAAAAGAATTCAGGTTTCCTGCAATGGGCGTAAATCTGGAACGGTGTGCATTGCACAAACTATGGCCGGCGGTGAGAGTTTCCGCTCGGTACGCATTTTTTGAGGTGAGACCCAATGCCTAAAAACGAAGAACGAAAGAGCGTCCGCTGCTCCTTCTGTGGAAAGCACCAGGAGCAGGTGTCCCGTATTATTGCAGGACCTGGCGCCTATATCTGCAACGAGTGTGTCCACCTGTGTATGAGCATTTTGGACGATAACTACGACCTGGAGGAGCCGGTCAGCACCGAGATTCCGGATATTATCCCCACCCCAAAAGAGATACGGGATGTTCTGGATCAGTATATCATCGGTCAGGAGACTGCAAAGGTAGCCCTGTCCGTAGCGGTATACAACCACTATAAGCGCATCTATTTCGGCGGCGGAGATGACGTGGAGCTTCAGAAGAGCAATATTCTGCTGGTTGGCCCCACTGGCTGCGGGAAAACCCTCTTTGCCCAAACACTGGCCCGGATTCTCAAGGTCCCCTTTGCCATTGCAGATGCCACCACTCTGACCGAGGCGGGCTATGTAGGCGACGATGTGGAGAATATTCTGCTCCGGCTGGTGCAGGCGGCAGACTATGACATTGAATTGGCCGAACGCGGCATCATCTATGTGGATGAGATTGACAAAATCGCCCGAAAGAGTGAGAATACCTCCATTACACGGGATGTCTCTGGCGAGGGCGTGCAGCAGGCGCTCTTAAAAATTCTGGAAGGGACAGTCGCCAATGTACCGCCTCAGGGTGGACGGAAGCATCCCCATCAGGAGTTCATCCAGATCAACACCCAAAATATCCTCTTCATCTGCGGCGGTGCTTTTGACGGCATTGAGAAGATCATTGAACAGCGTCTGGATAAGAAGACCATGGGATTTGGCGCAGACATCCAGACCAAAAAAGAGAAGGACCGTTCGGCTATTCTAAAAAGCATCCAGCCCCACGACCTTCTGAAATTCGGGATCATCCCTGAACTGGTGGGCCGGCTGCCTGTATTGACCACCTTGAATGCTCTGGATAAGGAACAGCTGGTTCGCATCCTGACAGAGCCCAAAAATGCCCTGGTGAAGCAGTACCAGAAGCTATTAGAATATGATATGGTGGATCTGGAATTCCAGCATGAGGCGCTGGAAGAGACGGCCAGTAAAGCCATTGACCGCAGCATCGGTGCCCGCGGTCTGCGGGCTGTGTTGGAGGAGGTCATGACACAGCTGATGTATGACGTCCCATCTGATCCCACCATAACACGGGTCACAATCACCCCGGAAAGTGTACGGGACCATGTACCGCCCTTAATTGAGCACAATCCAGACCGAACAGAACGTCCACGGCTGGGCAGTGCGGCATTGCGGGCCGAGCACGGCGGAGGCAAAGTCCGCGGCAATGTATCCTAAAAACGCTATGGGGGGGACAGAACTCCCGTATTCAAACAAGCTCTGGGGCAGGGCGAGGTCCTCTCTCGCACCTGCCCCTTTTGGCAGCATCAAACAACACACTGATACTTCCCCGCGGGCGGAGAAGTATGGTAGGTATGCTGTGTATGGACGGGCCTGCTTACGATATAAAACAGAATGAGGTGATTGTCATGACGGAACAGACAATGCCAGTCATGGCGCTGCGCGGCTTAACGGTTTTTCCTAACATGCTGCTCCACTTTGATGTGGGCAGGGAGGCGTCCATTCGGGCGCTGGATGAGGCCATGGCCAGCGGCCAGCCTGTTTTTCTCACTGGCCAGCGGGAGATATCTGTAGAGAACCCTAAATTTGAAGACCTCTACGACATTGGAACCATCTCCAACGTCCGACAAATTCTCCGCTTGCCGGGAGATAATGTGCGGGTCATGGTGGAGGGAGCGGTCCGGGGACAGATGCACAGCCTGACGCAGACAGCCCCCTTCCTTATGGCCGCAGTAGAGGAGATCCCGTCCCAGGAGGAGGTTCGCCGGAGTACCAGGACGGAGGCCCTCATCCGTCACACCTATGAGCTGTTTGAACGCTATGTAGAGCTTGCCCCCAGGATGACGCCTGATATTCTGATCAATATCCTCTCCAGCGAGGATCCAGGCTATATCGCCGACTATATCGCCCAAAATATTGTCATGCGCGCCGGGGATAAACAGGCCGTTTTAGAGGAGCTGCGGCCCATCCGGCGATTGGAGCGGCTGGGTCGTCTGTTGAGCCGCGAGGTAGAGATTTTAGAGCTGGAGCTGGAGATGGGAAATCGGGTGCGGGAGCAGCTGACCCAGAATCAAAAGGATTATGTTCTGCGGGAACAGCTGAAGGTGCTCAAGCAGGAGCTGGGAGAAGAAGAGCAGGGAGGGGACGAGGCCGAGGAGTACCGCATTCAGATCGCCAAGCGCAAGCTCCCCGATGAGGTGGAGAAGAAACTGTGTAAAGAGGTCTCACGGCTGGAGAAGCAACCCTTCGGCTCGGCTGAAGGGACGGTTATCCGCAATTATCTGGATACCTGCCTGGAGCTGCCCTGGGGTAAGAAAACCAAGGAACGGGTAGATGTGGCCGCGGCCCGTAAAGTGTTAGACACCGACCACTATGGCCTGAATAAGGTAAAAGAGCGGATTTTAGAGTTTTTGGCGGTGAAACAGCTCTCACCCAACCTAAAGGGACAAATTCTCTGCCTGGTGGGCCCTCCAGGTGTGGGGAAGACCTCCATCGCCATGAGCATGGCCCGTGCCCTCAACCGGAAGCTGGCGCGTATCTCTTTAGGCGGCGTCCACGACGAGGCCGAGATCCGAGGCCACCGCAAGACCTATGTGGGCTCCATGCCGGGCCGTATTTTGACGGCCATTCGCCAAGCGGGAAGCTGCAACCCTCTGCTGTTGCTGGACGAGATCGATAAGCTGGGCAGTGACCACCGGGGAGATCCCTCCTCCGCCCTGCTGGAGGTACTGGACGCCGAACAGAATAGCACCTTCCGAGATCACTTTCTGGAAGTCCCCTTCGACCTGTCCGATGTCCTGTTTATCACCACCGCTAATACGACGGATACCATCCCAAGGCCACTGCTGGACCGGATGGAGATTATCGAGCTGACCAGCTACACCGACGAGGAAAAGCTGCAGATCGCCAAAAAGCACCTCCTGCCCAGAGAACGCAAGCGGCATGGGCTCAAGCCCGCTCAGCTCAAGTTTACCGATGACGCCATCCGGGAGATTATCACCGGCTATACCAGAGAATCCGGGGTGCGGGTATTGGAGCAGAAGCTGGCCGCTGTCTGCCGGAAGACGGCTATGCGCCTTGTGTCAGGGAGTGCAAAGTCAGTCCATATTACAGGGGATAGCCTGGAAGAGCTGTTGGGGGTGCGCCGCTACCATCCGGAGCGTATGCCCCGTACAGAGCAGGTAGGGGTGGTGAACGGCCTGGCCTGGACCAGCGTAGGGGGCGAGCTGCTGGAGGTAGAGGTCAATGTCGTCACCGGTACTGGTAAGGTGGAGCTGACAGGTAACCTTGGCGATGTGATGAAGGAGTCGGCCCATGCCGCCCTCTCCTATATCCGCAGCCGGACCGCACAGCTGGGGATTGAAGCTGATTTTTATCAGACCAAGGATATTCACGTCCACTTCCCGGAGGGGGCTGTGCCCAAGGACGGTCCTTCGGCCGGAATTGCCATCACCACTGCCATGGTCTCCGCCCTGACCGAGGTTCCGGTCCGCCGGGAGCTGGCTATGACCGGGGAGATCACCCTCCGGGGCCGGGTTCTGCCCATCGGCGGATTGAAAGAAAAGACCATGGCCGCCCTGCGCAACGGCATTAAAACGGTCATCCTCCCCCTGGACAATGAGAAGGATCTGGAGGAGATTGACCAGACAGTACGGGGGGCCCTCCGATTTATCCCCGTGGAGCATGTGGACACCGTTTTGGCGACCGCATTGGATCTGCAAATTACCTCCCATGACCTGCCTGATACACTTGTGGAGCACACAGCTCCTACCCCTGCTGTCGTCTTGAAGCAATAACGCTGTCTGTATGGACAGGCGCTAGAAGGAGCTTGCTATGTCTCTGAATCTCAACCAAGCGGAGTTCCTCCGCTCTGCCGCCAAGCCGGAGGACTTCCCGCGGGATGGACTGCCCCAGGTGGTCTTCGCCGGACGGTCCAATGTGGGAAAGTCCTCTGTCCTCAATAGGCTGCTTAACCGCAAAAATTTTGCCAGGGTCGGGGCTGCACCAGGGAAGACCACCCACATCAACTACTTTCTGCTGGACCGTCAGCTCTATCTGGTGGATCTCCCCGGCTATGGCTATGCCAAGGTATCTAAGGCCGAAAAAGCCCGCTGGGGAAGATTGATTGAGTCCTGGTTTGCCGATCCCTCTCTCATGACCCTGGGGGTACAGATTGTGGATGCCCGACACAAGCCTACAGCAGATGATATTACGATGTGTACCTGTTTTCAGGACAGCGGCAAGCCCTTTGTAGTGGTGGCCAATAAGCTGGATAAATTAAAAAAGAGTGAGATTACCCCCAACCTGGCCCGTATCCGGGAGACCCTTGGGCTGGAGGATTCCATTCAGGTCATCCCCTTTTCCGCTGTGAAAGGGGACGGGCGGGAGACCCTGCTGGCTCTGCTGGAACGGTCAGCAGGAAGGGGCCCGCTTTCATCTGGTGCAGATGGGCAGACAGATTGACAGGCAGAACGGCGGCACTCCCTTGTTTCTGCCGCCGTTGTTTGGTATAATGGAAGGACGGAAGGGGATTTGCAATGCCAAATTATAAGTTTGATACCCAGCTT
The DNA here is from genome assembly GCA_022792555.1 of Oscillospiraceae bacterium. GTDB lineage: Bacteria > Bacillota > Clostridia > Oscillospirales > Oscillospiraceae > JAAWBF01. The sequence continues at coordinate 6,760 of JAAWBF010000101.1, read as the reverse complement.
TTGATAGAAGGCTGTCATCGCTCGGAAGATCAAATTCAGGAGGACATTCAAAACAGCATCGCGGGAGACTGTCTGCTGGTGGTGGGGGATGAAGAGCTGATGAAGCTCCATTTTCACACCGATACCCCGTGGAAGCTCTTAGAATACTGCGCTGGACTGGGCGATCTCTTTGATATTGTAGTGGAAAATATGGCACGGCAGGAGAATGGCCAGAAAGGATAGGGCTGTGGTGTGAGTTCTCTGCATGAATTTGCGGCACATATGGACTGGTGGGGGCTACTGTCTCTGCTAATAAGCGGGTGCGCGGCGCTGTTGTGTATTACCATTCATGAGCTGGCCCATGGTCTGATGGCCTGCCGGCTGGGAGATCCTACCGCCAAAGAGGCCAAACGGCTGACCTTAAATCCCATTCGGCACATCGATCCCATAGGCCTTTTGATGATGCTGGTGGCAAAGGTGGGATGGGCCAAGCCTGTTCCGGTGGACATGCGCTACTTTCGGCGGCCCAAGCGGGACATGGCGTTGACCGCCCTGGCGGGACCAGCTTCTAATTTCCTCCTTGCGCTGATTGCTCTGGCCCTGTGTTCTCTGATTGGATACTTTGCCCCCTTCAATTTGGCTGTGTTGCTGTTGCTGTGTTTTCTCAGCCATGTGGCCCTGTTGAGTGTGGGGCTTGGAATTTTCAATCTGATTCCCATCTCGCCGCTGGATGGTTCTAAGGTCTTGCTTGCCTTGCTGCCCGACAAGATCTACTACATGATTCTGCGCTATGAGCGCTACGCCATGCTTTTGCTGGTTCTGCTCACCATTTTAGGCGTCTTTCAGCACCCATTATCTGTTCTGATCTTTGGCGTGCTGAAAAATCTGTGTCATCTGACCCGGTTTCCTCTCCCGGCAGTACTGGCCTATCAGGACATCTCCTATCTCTTATCCTTAACTGGTTTGGGGTGATCTGGCATGGACACACCAATCTATCACCTGGAGAAGGTGGTCAAGTCCCAGCGCGAGGGACTAGAGGACTTTAATGGCCCGCTGGATCTGATCCTACATCTCTTGAGCAAAAATAAGATGGAGATCAAGGACATTCGGATCACCCTGATTTTAGACCAGTATCTGGCCTGGATGGAGGGGCGAAAGGCGCTGGATCTGGAGGTGGCCAGTTCCTTTGTCACCATGGCTGCCCAGCTGGTGGATATCAAGACTCGGATGCTCCTCTCACTCCACGACGAGGAAGCTCTCTCCGAGCTGGAGCAGCTCATCGCCTCCCTGGAGGAGCACCAACGCCAAGAAAGCTATGGGCGGATCAAGTCGGTCGTTCCGCTTCTGGATCAGCGCTTTTCCGGAGATTACCTAACGAAGGTCCCGGAACCCATATTAGAGGAACGGACTTATCGGTATGTCCATAGTCGGGACGATCTGCGTAAGGCGCTCTTAAACGTCTTGGCCCGGACGGAGCGCCGCCAGCCCCCAAAAGTCTCTGCCTTTGAGGGAATTGTGGGCCGGGAGCCCTACCCGGTCGCCAAGAAGGCAGGGGAGATCTTACACCGGCTTCTGCGCTCCGGCGTCACCCGGTTCCAAGCACTATTTCGGGGGAGCCGCAGCCGATCTGAGGTGGTGGCCACCTTTATCGCGGTGCTGGAGCTGTGTAAGGCCCACCGTCTCCGTCTGGCTGGGGTTGAGGAGAACTGCACGGTCTCCTGTATCGACGGCAGGGAAGGGATGCTGGAGATCTCCACCGAGGAGGGATAGGACGCACATCCACAGTTACGAGGAAGGGGGAGCGCATTGGAGGAAACAGATACTCTGGCCGCCATTGAGAGCATTCTCTTTGCCGCCGGGGAACCGGTGGACGTATCCCGGCTGTGTATGGCGTTAGAGCTGGATCGGACCACGGTTGACACAGCCTGCCAGCGTCTGGCGGATGCCTACAGTTATGAGCGCCGGGGTCTGCGTCTGATTCGGCTGGAGAACAGCTATCAGCTCTGCTCCGCGCCGGAGTACGCTGGACTGATTCGCAGGACCTTTGAGAGCCGACGGCCCGCCCGCCTGTCTCAGCCTGCGCTGGAGGTACTGGCGATTATCGCCTACTATCAGCCCGCCACGCGGGCCTATGTAGACCAGATCCGGGGGGTAGACAGCACCTACACGGTAGGTCTGCTTTTGGATCGGGATCTCATTGAGGAATGTGGTCGCTTGGCGGCCCCTGGCCGGCCTATTCAATACCGGACCACACAGAACTTTTTACGTACCTTCAGTCTCTCCAGCTTGGAAGAGCTTCCAGAGCTGCCCAGTATTTCACCAGAGGACGGCCAGATCATCCAAGAAATACAGGCCGCAGTTGCCCAGCTCCAGTCGGAAGGAGCGGTGAACACATGAATGGATGGCTCATTTTTGGCGCAATTGTACTGATACTTTTTCTTCTCTCTCTTGTACGGGTAGGCGGAGAGGTCCATTATTCCGAAGCGGGCCTGACTGTCCGGGTACGGGTGGGTCCTGCTCTGATTCAGGTCTTCCCTCTGCGCAGGAAAAAGCCAAAAAGGGCGCAAAAGGAGCGGCCTAAAAAACCCAAAAAGCCGAAGAAGCCCAAACAGCCCAAAGAGAAAAAACCGGTTGATATCCTGGGACTGCTGAAACGGTTTCTCCCGCTGACAGTGGAGGCGGCCAGCGGTCTGCGCCGGCGGATTCGGATTGACAAGCTGTATGCGGACTTTATCGCAGGCGGGGCTAACCCGGCGGCAGCTGCAATCCAGTTTGGCACGGTGAATCTGATGGCTGGAAGCCTCTGTCCGCTCTTGGAGCGGGGATTTGATGTAAAGGACAGACGGATCCGTACCCGTGTGGAATTTTTGTGTCCAGCACCTACCGTGTCCCTCACTGTAGGGCTCTCTATGACAATTGGACAGGGCGTCTCATTTGCGGTGCGGCTGTTCGTGCAGTTTTTACGCATATTCCTGGCCTACCGCACGGAGCAGAAGGAGAAGAATGCGGCGGCAAAACAGAAGGAGGCGGTTTAGTCATGGCAGAGAATAAACAACATCCCCTAGAGAACATCATGTCCACAACCATACAAAATATCCGCGATATGGTAGATGTCAATACTATCATAGGACAGCCTATCCAGGTGGACAACGTCACCATCCTCCCTATCTCCAAGGTGAGCTTTGGTTTTGCCTCTGGCGGCAGTGATTTTACCGGCAAGTATCAGAAAACCGATGCAAATCCCTTTGGCGGGGGAGGCGGCGCGGGCGTCGATATCAGCCCAATTGGCTTTCTGATTATAAAAGAGGACTCGGTCCGGCTGCTTCCGGTGGTGCCGCCTAACAGCGCAGTGAGCCGGGCGGTGGAGATGCTCCCCGATCTGGTGGACAAGGTGACGGATTTTATCGAAAAACAGAAGGCGAAAAAAGAAGATGATTTTTAGGCGCTCATAAAGTGCGCCAGTTGGATTCATACTAACACCATTGTGTTCTATCGCAAGCTGCAAGCGCTTTTCCACTTTGGAAAAACGCGCTGCGGATTGCCATCGTTGAATGAGGTGGTGCTGTATGAAGCGTGTATTGGCCTGTGGATTGCTGCTGGCCTGTCTGATTCCCAGGGCCTGGGCGGCGGAGGGACCGCCGTCCATCTCGGCGGCCTCCGCGATTCTGGTGGACGCGGATTCAGGCCGTGTACTATATGAGCATAACGCCAATCAGGAACGGCTGATCGCCAGTATTACCAAGCTGATGACCGCCCTGGTGGCAGTAGAGTCCACCCCGGACCTGGATCAGCTGGTAGAGATCCAGCGGGAGTATACCCTCACCGAGGGGTCTTCTATGTATTTAAAGGTGGGGGAGGCGATCAGCCTTAAAAATCTGCTCTATGGTCTGCTGTTGGCCTCCGGGAATGACGCCGCCCTTGCCATTGCGGGGGGCTGTGCCGGTGAAATCGAGACGTTTGTAGACTGGATGAACCAGCGAGCTAAGGATCTTGGCATGGAGCATACCCACTTTGCCAATCCAAACGGCCTGAACGCCGAGGGACACTATTCCACCGCTGCCGATATGGCCAAGCTGGCGGCGGCTGTGCTGGATCAACCTGTTCTGGCCCAGATTGTGGCCACCAAGTCTATCACCGTGGCGGATCGGACTCTGGTCAATCACAACAAGCTCCTGTGGCGGTATGAGGGCTGTACCGGTATGAAAACGGGCTACACGGACAAGGCAGGCCGGACCTTGGTGTCCAGCGCCGAGCGGAACGGACAGCGGCTGATTGTCGTCACCCTCCACGATCCAAACGATTGGGCGGATCACGCCGCCCTGCTTGACTACGGCTTTTCACACTATCCCCGGCATATCCTGGCGCGGGCGGGGAAGGTCTTTCAAACCGTCCCGGTGACGGGGAGCCTGAACCGTTTTGTCTCTGTGGAGACTGCCGGACCGGTCTTTTATCCCCTCACGGCCGCAGAACGGGTACGCGCCGAGGTGGTCCTGCCCACCTCAGTCCAGGCCCCGCTGGAACGAGGGGCCATTGCCGGGCGGCTTGTCTTTTACTTGGACAGCGTTCCCATTGGAGAGACCTATTTACTCTACAGTCAGGACATCAGAGAGGATACCGCCCAAAACGGAAATCTGTTTGGACGGCTGCTGTCTCTTTTCCGCGGCGAGGCTGCCGTCTGGCTGGCGTGGACCCTTCCAGTTTCATGATCCCTCCTATTCCAAGGGCCTCCAACCCGCAAGATAGGGAAATTTTGGTGTAGAACACAGAGAGAGGAGCGCGAATTAGGGTGGCAGAGGAGCGGCTGCAAAAGCTGTTGTCCGCCAGAGGGATCGCCTCCCGGCGGACCGCAGAGGAGTATATCTCGGCGGGCAGGGTGACGGTCAACGGTTTAAAAGCGGTTTTAGGCCAGCGGGCCGACCCAGAGCTGGATGAGATTCGGATAGACGGACGTCCCCTGAAAAAGGCCGGCCCACGGACCTACCTTATGCTCAATAAACCGAGGGGATATGTCACCACCCTGTCCGACGAGCGGGGCCGCCGGACTGCCGCCGATCTGGTCGCAGACTGCGGCGCACGGGTATGGCCGGTGGGACGGCTGGATCTGGACTCCGAGGGTCTGCTGCTCCTGACCAACGACGGCGTCTTCACCCAAGCCCTCCTCCATCCAAGTCATGAGGTGGAAAAGGAATACCAGGTCTGGGTCTGCGGCGCGGTGGAGAACGCCCTGCCGATCCTCTCCGCCTCCATGGTTCTGGACGGCGTCCAGCTTCGGCCTGCGGCCGTCCGTCTCCTGGAGCTCGGGGCAGGAAAGGGGATTTTGTCCATCACCATCCACGAGGGAAAAAACAGGCAGGTCCGCCGGATGTGCGCCGCCGCTGGTCTGATGGTCCGGCGTCTGCGCCGGGTGCGGGAGGGTCCCCTTACATTAGGAGGCCTGCGGCCAGGCTGCTGGCGGTTTCTCACACCGGACGAGCTCCAAACCCTCCAAGGGCTGTAGTTAGTCAAAAGTGTTCCAGCCATCCGAAAAAACGGCTCTTGCATTTCCCGCCGTTTCCGGCTATCATAGTCTGGGATTGATTCGGTAGGTTTGGGAGGACAGCTGGCATGGCAAAGGATATTTTGTCGGTCATTCGGGCGCATATCAATACTTCTTCTAAGGGACAGCGGCTGATTGCACAATTTATACTCTCCTCCTACGACAAAGCGGCTTTTATGACGGCGGGCAAGCTGGGACGGACTGTTGGGGTCAGCGAATCCACGGTGGTCCGCTTCGCTGCTGGACTCGGTTATGACGGTTATCCCGCCATGCAGAAGGCCCTCCAAGAGATGATCCGCAACCGCCTGACCTGCGTTCAGCGCATGGAGGTCTCCAACGACCGGATTGGCGACCATGATATTTTATCAATGGTAATGCAGTCCGACATGGAAAAAATCCGAATGACCATGGAGGAGGTCAGCCGCAGCAGCTTTCAGGCGGCAGTCTCCGCGCTGATCTCCGCCCGGCGGATCTACCTGCTGGGGGTCCGTTCCGCCGCAGCTATCACCAGCTTTATGGGGTTTTATTTTAATCTAATGTTCCCCGACGTGGTCTTGATGCAGGCCACCGCGGTGAGCGAGGTATTTGAGCAGATGCTGCGCATTGGTCCGGAGGACGTGCTGTTGGGTGTGAGCTTTCCGCGCTACTCCCGCCGGACTGTTAAGGCCCTCCAGTTTGCGCAGGATCGGGGCGCAACAGTTATCGCCATCACCGACAGCGAAACCTCTCCCTTGGCCCCTATCGCCAACTGTACCCTCATTGCAAAGAGTGATATGGCCTCCTTTGTGGACTCCCTGGTCGCCCCTTTGAGCTTGGTGAATGCCTTAATTGTGGCCCTTGGCCGGGCCATGAACCGCGACTTATCCGCTACCTTCGGCGCGTTGGAGCAGATCTGGGATACCTATCAGGTCTACGCCAAGGAGGAGGATCTGGGCGGGTATGAGTAAGCATAAAGAGGGGGTGAGGGCTTGGCACAAATTGATGTATTGGTTGTGGGGGGCGGCGCCGCCGGCTGTATGGCGGCGCTGTCAGCGGCGGAGCAAGGACGCTCTGTTTACCTGCTGGAGCGAAATCCAAAACTGGGCCGCAAGCTGTATATTACGGGAAAAGGCCGATGTAATTTGACCAATCACTGTACAGCGGCAGAGACTTTAAGCCATGTCACATGCAACAGTCGGTTTCTCACAAGTGCTGTCACCCTATTCCCGACGGAGGCGGTGCAATCCTATTTTCAGCGCTTGGGTG
>JAAWBF010000100.1 GCA_022792555.1 Oscillospiraceae bacterium | reverse complement strand
ACTAAGCAGTACCCCGGAGCTCTTGTCTCTAGCTGCATATGTATCAAAAGATGGCTGGGAGACTGATAGGCGGGGTTTTGGAAGATCCCCCACCGCGTTCCATCGCTCACTGTGCCGTAAGCGCCGTACACAAAGATAGACTGATATTCATAGGGCAGGATCTGGTTTCCCTGTTTATCAATCAGACCGCAGGCCGCGTTTTCGCCCTCCTTGCCCTCTTTGTTAATCTGTACGACAGACAATCCGTGATAGAAGCCAGGGCCGTACCCACTTACAATGAGCTCATATCCGGCGGGGATTTGCAGGGTGAAGGCCAGCTTGCCCGTCTTGTCCATAAATCCAGGCTTGCCGTCCTTTTCCACATAGGCCATGCCGTCCTCCAGCGCCCGGCCAAAGTCGTACTGGGCGACCACCTTGCCTGTGGTGTCAATGTATTCCGTCTTATAGTCGGCGGTATAGTTGGCGGCCAGCCCCTCGGAGAAGAAGCCGTGGCCGGTATCCCCCTCAATGCTGTCGTCCAGGAGGGGATAGGTGGCGGCGACCTTGCCGGTCCGATCCAAGAAGTAGAGCTGTTCGCCCTTGATGGCGGACATCAGGTCGGAGCCTTCGTAGTTATAGATGTAGTCATACTCGATCGGGACAATGAGGCGGCCTGTCTTGTCAATGATGCCCTCTTTATGGTTGGGATAGGTTCCGGTTCCCACCACAGCCACACCGCCATAAAAGCTGTCGGCGCTGTCATAGACCAGGGGAATCACCACGTTACCGCTCTTGTCGATATAGCCGCCTTTGCTTCCTTGGCTTACGCATGCCAATCCCTCGGAAAAGGGCATGGCGGAATCGTAGATTGTGGGAACCACGAGCTGCCCGCTCTGATTGATAAAGCCCCACTTTCCAAGCTGCGTCTCGGTATCTCCAAGCCTGATGACTGCCATTCCCTCCGAAAAGTCACCGGCCTAGTTGTAGATTGTAGGAATGACGAGTTTTCCAGTGGTGTCAATGTAGCCGCATGCTGCGTGGCCATGAGACACCGAAGCCATCCCTTCGGAAAAATAGAAGGGATAGAAGGGACTTGCGTCATACCCTGGGTTTTCCAGCTTTGTCACCGTGCCGGTGGGACTGATCAGGACAACGTCAGTTCCATCGGTTCCGATAAACTGACCCGTCTCCTCTATATAACAGGATGGTTCCACCCCGTTGGGCAGCCAGGTGATAGCCGGAGGGGCCGCCAGAGCCGTTGCGGGCAGGAGGGCGAGGGCCATAACCAGCGCCAGCGCCGCTGCAGACATTCTCAGGTACTTACGCATTTTAAGCAGTCCTTTCTAAACTTTGTATTCCGAATGAATTCGGTAATAAAAGTATAGACGGCTTTGTATTTTTTTGCAACTATGCTGTTTGCATAGAACCAAAAGCGGTGAAATTCTCCCTTTTTTCTGCGCTCTTGCCCGATGGACGGAACAAAATCGTGACTTGACAACGGGAGAAACTGCCATTATGATAAAAAGCAGATTGCACTGGCGTCCTCTGGTATGAGATGGGGTATCCGGTGCCTGGTATGCTTTTCCGTGCCGGTGCGCAAGCTATCGTCAAGTGAGCTCAGAAGGAGCAGCGAATCCCTCTGAGATATTGAACAGACTTTGAACGCTGCGGCGTGTTTTTCCGGAGGATGGAGGTTATTATGGATCCTGTTGGGAGCTGGCTGCGGGAGCGGCTGATCCGCAGCCGGCATATGAATTCTGCCCGGGTGGTGGCGGTGGGCTTTGGAGCGCTGATTTTGCTGGGGACGCTGCTGCTGGCCCTCCCCATCGCCTCCCGGAATGGGGAGAGCGTGGGGCTGGTCAACAGCCTGTTTACCGTCACCTCGGCCACCTGCGTCACCGGATTGATCGTGGTGGACACCCAGATCCACTGGACGCTGTTTGGGCAGGTTGTCCTTTTGCTGCTCATCCAGCTGGGGGGACTGGGCTTTATGACGGTATTCTCCCTGGTCTCCTTCGCCCTCAAACGACGCATTGGCCTGGCAGAGCGGATGATCATGGCCTCTACCTTTAATCTGAACGATCTGGACGGCGTGGTCCGTATGGTCCGCCGGGCGCTGATGGGGACCTTTCTGCTGGAGGGCGCGGGGGCGGTGCTGCTCTCCTTCCGGTTTATCCCCCAGTTCGGGCTGCTGGGGGGGATCTGGCGGGGGATTTTTCACGCCGTGTCCGCCTTTTGCAACGCCGGTTTTGACCTGATGGGGGGCAGGTTCGGGGCATTCAGCAGCTTAGAGGGGTACAATGCGGACCCCTATGTGCTGGGGGTCCTTATGTGTCTGATCACCGTGGGCGGACTGGGCTTTTTTGTGTGGGAGGACATCGCCACAACTAGGAGCTGGAAAAAGCTTACCCTGTATAGCAAGATGGTCCTGGCCCTCTCCGGATTTCTGCTCCTGGGCGGGACGGCTTTCTATTTCTTTGCCGAGCACGGAAATCTGCTTACCCTGGGCGGGATGCCCGCCTGGCAGGCCGGACTGAATGCACTGTTTGAGTCTGTCACCCTGCGTACCGCCGGATTTGCCGCCTTTCCCCAGGGGGGACTGCGGGAGTCCTCCATGGCGCTGACCTGTGTGATCATGATGATAGGGGGCTCCAGCGGCTCCACGGCTGGCGGACTCAAGACGGTGACGGCCTTTGTGCTCATTCTCGGCCTGCGCGCCAGTCTGGCCGGACGGGAGCAGGTCACATTCCGGGGGCGGGCCATCCCTCACCGGCAGGTGATCAATGCCATGACCCTGGCCTTGATTGTCCTGTTTCTCTTTCTGATCGGCTCTATCTCCATCGCCATGGTGGAGGGGATTTCCTATCTAGACGCTGCCTTTGAGACCGCCTCGGCCATCGGCACGGTAGGGGTCACCACTGGCATTACGCCGGGGCTCTCCCTGTACTCCCGGCTGATTCTGGTGGCCTTGATGTACCTGGGCCGGGTGGGCATTCTGTCCATCTCGGTGGCATTCCTGACCCGGACGGGCGGCAGTCTCAAGATCAAATACCCCGATCTAGACATCATGATCGGCTGATTGCTCGGAGCACCCGCCCCCTTTTTTTTGGGGGGGGGACGTGTAAAAGGAGGCTTTGATGAAGACCTTTATTGTAGTGGGCCTAGGCCGGTTTGGGACGGCAGTGGCCGTGGAGTTGAGCAGTTTAGGCCATGAGGTGCTGGTGATTGACTCCTGCGAAGATAATATTCAGAAGATCGCAGATCATGTTACCCACGCCGTCACCGCTGACGCCAGAGACCCCGCGGTGCTCCGGGCCCTGGGGGTGCGCAATTACGACTGCGCCATTGTGGCCGTAGGAGCCGACGTGGGGAACAGTGCCTTAATCACCCTCAATTTAAAGGAGCAGGGGGTCAAGCAGGTGATCTGCAAGGCCCAAAGCCACGTCCATTGGAAGGTGCTGGAGAAGATCGGGGCCGACCGGGTGGTGTTCCCGGAGCATGAGATGGGACTCAAGCTGGCCCAAGGGCTGTCCAGCTCCAGTATTTTAAATTTTATCGAGCTGTCGGACGACTACGGGATTGTAGAAATCACCGCCCCCAAGGGGTGGCAGGGCCGCAGTCTCAAGGACTTGGATGTGCGGGCCAAGTACCAGGTTAATATCATTGCGGTCCGGGAGCAGGGGGAGATTAATGTGTCCCCCGGCGGTGATTATGTCATCGGTGCGGGAAGCACCGTCGTGGCTCTGGGCCGGGACGAGGACACCAACCGCCTGCACGACTTGACCTGAAAAAGGGGGAGCTCCGGCTATGGAGCGCATTACCAGCCGTCAAAACCCGCTGATCGCACAGATCCGAAAGCTGAATACCAGCCGATCTTACCGGCGCTCCTGCGGTCTCTTTGTGGGGGAGGGCCCCAAGCTGCTGGACGAGGCCCTGCGCCATGGCGCGGAGATCACCGCCGTGGTCCGGGCCGAGGGGATGGACCTTCCGGCGCTGCCGGGTATCCGTCAGGCGGAGGTGCCAGGGGATCTGCTCAAAAGCTGCTCGGATACCGAGCACCCACAGGGCGTTCTGTTTCTCTGCCGCATTCCGGAGCTGACCCCGCCGGAACGGTTGCCCGCCGGGCGCTATCTGGTACTGGACGGGGTACAGGACCCTGGAAATGTAGGGACCGTCTGGCGCACAGCAGACGCCTTTGGCGCGGAAGGGCTCCTGCTCCTGTCAGGCTGTGCCGACCCCTTTTCCCCCAAAACCGTCCGGGCGACCATGGGAGCCTGCTTCCGTCTGCCGGTATGGGAGCTGTCCGCTCAGGATCTATGGGAGACCTTAGGGGGTCTCCCCCTGTACGCTGCGGCCCTCAGAGCAGACAGCGCGGATGTGCGCACTCAGCCGCTGGCGGAGGGGGCGGTAGTTATTGGAAGCGAGGGCCGGGGGGTCTCGGCGGAGGTTCTCTCCCTGTGTCAAAAAACACTGCACATCCCCATGCGGGCGCGGTGTGAGTCTCTAAATGCCGCCATCGCCGCCGCAGTGGTGCTGTGGGAGGGGATGCGCACAGAAGGAGGTGGGAATTTATGACGGCCTTAAACGCGTGGCTGTGGCTCTCCACCCGGCAGGGCCTGCCGGCCGCCGGGATGATCCGGCTGTTGAATCATTTCGGCACGCCGGAGGCGGTCTACCAGGCCGATCCGGCAGAATACGCCAGGGCGGGGATGTCCAAGGCCCATCAGACGCTTTTGCTGGACAAATCCCTCGCCATGGCCGAGCATATCGCCGCTGAATGTGAACGGCTGGGGATGCGGATTCTCACCCTCCAGGACGCGGAGTACCCGGAGCGCCTGCGTCAGATCCCAGACCCGCCCTGTGTGCTCTACCTCCGGGGACGGCACTTTGCGGTAGATGAGTCCATCACCATTGGGGTGGTGGGGAGCCGGAAACCCACACCCTATGGCCTGGAGATGGCGGGAAATCTGGGCCTGGAATTGGCCCACAGTGGTGCTGTAGTGGTCTCCGGAATCGCTCAAGGCTTGGATGCCGCCGCATTGCGGGGCGCCCTCAAGGGAGGCGGAAGGGTGATCTCGGTGCTGGGGTGCGGGATTGATGTGGTTTTTCCACGCAATCACCAGTGGCTCTATGAGGATGTGGCCGCTGCTGGCGCGCTGATCAGTGAGTTTCCGCCGGGATCGCCGCCGGAGGGTTGGCACTTTCCAATCCGTAACCGGATCATCAGCGGCCTGAGCTTAGGGGTTGTGGCGGTGGAGGCGGGTGCCCACAGCGGCACTTTGATCACCGCCCGTCTGGCTCTGGATCAAAATCGGGATGTCTTCGCCTTCCCAGGCATGGCCAACGCGCCCATGAGCTACGGCACCAACCGGCTGATCCAACGGGGGGAGGCCAAGCTGATTTTCTCTGCACAGGATGTTTTGAGCGAATATGAGGCAGTTTATCCGGGACGGCTGAAGGACGTACCCCTGCTCACAAAGGAGGTGCGGCAGGCGCGTCTGGGGGCAGGCATGCCCACTGTCTCTGCCGAAAAACAGGAAAAACCGGTTGACAATCCGGCAAAGAGAGCTTATATTACCCTGAACGCTTGTGAAGAGCACTTCACGGACGACGAGCAGGCCGTTCTCCTGGCACTGGGAGACCGCAGCCTCCACCCGGATGAGCTGGCCCAGAGTACCGGCCTGTCCGCCCAGCGTATTCTCTCTGCCCTGACGCTGCTCCAGGTACGGGGCTTTGTGTACGAGGAGGCGGGCCGCCGTTTTACGGCCCGGTCGATTTTCGTTGCCGATCTGCCTGCAGGCGTATCTACTTGACACAGGAGACAACAGGCCTGTCAGAGCTGGCAGGGTGAAAACTCCTTTCTTTCGCGTTTTGACCGTTTGAAGCCGGATAGAGACGGCGTTCAAACGGACTCTCATTACCCATGGAGGTTACATTTGTGGCAAAGTCAAATTTGGTTATTGTAGAGTCCCCGGCCAAGGCCAAGACGATTGGCAAGTATCTGGGGCCGGGCTACCAGGTCAAGGCGTCCATGGGCCATGTGCGGGATCTGCCCAAGAGCAAACTAGGGGTGGATCTGGAACATGGCTTTGTCCCAGACTATCAGCCCATCAAGGGCAAGGAAGAGGTAATCAGCGACCTCAAAAAGGCGGTCAAGGGGAGTGACAAGGTCTACCTCGCCACCGACCCGGACCGGGAAGGGGAGGCCATCTCCTGGCATTTGAAGGAGCTGCTCAATCTGCCGGATAATAAGACATTCCGGGTGACGTTTAACGAAATTACGAAAAAGGTAGTCAACGACGCCATTGCCAATCCGAGGACCATCGATATGGACTTGGTGGACGCCCAGCAGGCCCGGCGAATTTTGGACCGGCTGGTGGGCTATCAGCTCTCCCCCCTGCTGTGGAAAAAGATCCGCCGGGGGCTGTCCGCCGGACGGGTCCAGTCGGTGGCCACCCGGTTAGTCGCAGAGCGGGAGGCCGAGATTAAGGCGTTCCAGCCGGAGGAGTACTGGTCCCTAGATGTGAATCTGGACCGGATCGCCCCCTGCGTGGGACAGTTTCAGGCGGCGTTTTATGGCCGGGACAAGCGAATAGAGCTGAAAACCGAGACTGATGTGGATGTGGTAGCCAACGCCATCCAAACGGCGGCCTTTTCGGTCAGCGCCGTCAAGCGGCAGGACAAACAGCGCAACCCGCCCCCGCCCTTTACCACCTCTACCCTCCAGCAGGAGGCCAGCCGCAAGCTGAACATGACCCCCAGGCGCACTATGGCGGTGGCCCAGCAGCTCTATGAGGGGGTGGACATCGACGGAGAGGGGACGGTCGGACTCATTACCTATATGCGTACCGACTCTCTGCGTCTTTCTGACGAGGCCACCGCTGCCGCGAAGACCTTTATTCTCTCCACCTACGGCAAGGACTACTACCCCAATAAGGTCCGCCAGTACAAGACCAAGTCGGGGGCCCAGGATGCCCACGAGGCCATCCGTCCCTCCGATGTAAACCTCACGCCGGACGGCATCAAAAAGAGCCTGACCAGCGAGCAGTACCGGCTCTATAAGCTCATTTGGAGCCGCTTCCTGGCCTGCCAGATGTCCTCCGCCGTCTTTGACAGTGTGTCCATTGAAGTGACTGCCGCCGGATATACCTTCCGGGCCACCAACTCGGCGCTGAAATTTTCGGGCTATATGGCGGTCTATGTGGAGAGCAGGGAGGAGGAGGAACCCAAGCAGTCCCCCCTGCCCGACCTGAAGGAGGGGGAGGCCCTCTCCCTCACCGGTATGAACCGGGAACAGCACTTTACCAAGCCCCCCGCCCGCTACAGCGAAGCCACCCTCATTAAGGCGCTGGAGGAAAAGGGGATTGGCCGTCCCTCCACCTATGCCCCTACTGTCTCCACCATTTTGGACCGGTATTACGTTGTAAAAGAGGGGAAGGCCCTGCGGACCACCCCCCTTGGGGAGGTCGTCACCGGCCTGATGCTGGATAAATTCCCCGACATCGTAGACACCGCCTTTACGGCCCATATGGAGGAACAGCTGGACCAGGTAGAGGCTGGAAAGGTGGAGTGGGGGAAGCTGCTCGACCAGTTTTACGAGGGCTTTGACCGAGAGCTGAAGCAGGCGGAAACCGACCTGGACGGAGAGCGTATCAAGATCCCAGACGAGCTGTCCGACGAGGTATGTGACCTGTGCGGACGGCAGATGGTGATCAAAATGGGCCGCTTTGGCCGCTTCTTGGCCTGTCCCGGCTATCCAGAGTGCAACTTTACCAAGCCCATAGTGATCGAGATGCCGGGCAAATGTCCCCTGTGCGGCGGGCGGCTGCTCAAGAAGACCTCCAAGCGTGGATTCCCCTACTACGGCTGTGAGAACAACAGCAATAAAGATGAGCAAAAAAAGTGCGGCTTTATGACCTGGGACGTGCCCGTTCAGGACAACTGTCCAGAGTGCGGCCACACCATGTTTAAGCGCTCAGGCAAGGGGGCGATGAAGCCCTTCTGCATCAATTCAGAGTGTCCCAACTTCCTGCCTGAGGACAAGCGGGGTTACAAGCGCAAGCCGAAAACAGAAAACGCGGAGACTGCCGAGACAGCGCAGGAGAAGAGCGTCGAGTCGGCGGCCCAGACCGAGGCAACAGAGAAAAAGCCGGCCGTCAAAAAGACAACGGCTAAGAAAACCGCCAAAACCGCAGGGAAGAAGACCACGAAAAAGACCGCAGCCAAGAAGGACACAAAAGAGGCGGCGGAGAAGCCCAAGACAACCCGGAAGCGGCCCGCCCAAAAAGCCGAACCGGGGGAGGGCTGAGATGGAGCCTGTGACTGTAATTGGGGCCGGGCTGGCAGGCTGTGAGGCGGCCTGGCAGCTGGCCCAGCGTGGGATTCCCGTGGAGCTGCGGGAGATGAAGCCTGTCAAGCGCTCTCCCGCTCACCACACGGACGATTTTGGAGAGCTGGTCTGCTCCAACTCCCTGCGCTCCGACCAGCTGGAAAATGCGGTGGGACTCCTCAAGGAGGAGCTGCGCCGGTTGGGCTCTCTGATTCTCTCCTGCGCGGACGCCAACCGGGTGGCCGCCGGAGGCGCCTTGGCGGTGGACCGCCGCGCTTTTTCTCAGGCTGTCACCCGGCACATCAAGACCCATCCTGCCATCCATATAGTGGAGGGAGAAGTGACAGAGATTCCAGAGGGACAGGTGATCCTCGCCAGCGGCCCCCTTACCAGCGACAGTCTCTCCCAGGCCATCCAGGCCATGTTTCCCGAACAATCCTACCTCCATTTCTACGACGCGGCGGCCCCCTTAGTTACCTATGAGAGCGTGGACATGTCGTCAGCCTGGCTGGCCTCCCGGTACGATAAGGGGACGGCGGACTATATCAACTGCCCCATGGATGAGAGGGAATACCTGGCCTTCTGGCAGGCCCTGTGCGGCGCCGAGGAGGCCCCGGTCCGCGGCTTTGAGGGGCAGGTCTTCGAGGGCTGTATGCCTGTGGAGGTCATGGCCCGCCGGGGGGTGGACACCCTGCGGTATGGCCCACTAAAGCCGCGGGGGCTCAAGGACCCTAAGACGGGGCGGGAGCCCTACGCTGTGGTTCAGCTGCGCCGGGACAACACCCAGGGGAGCATTTACAATCTGGTGGGCTTCCAGACCCATTTAAAGTGGCCCGAACAGCGGCGGGTCTTCTCCCTCATCCCCGCCCTGGGACAGGCGGAGTTTGTCCGCTACGGGGTCATGCACCGCAATACCTATCTGGACAGCCCCAGGCTGCTGGATCGGTATTACCGTTTGAAGGGGGAGCCCCGCCTGTGCTTTGCCGGGCAGATGACCGGGGTGGAGGGGTATGTGGAGTCGGCAGCATCCGGCTTTCTCGCCGCTGTGGAGCTCTCCCGCCGTCTGAAGGGACAGCCTCCATTCAATTTCCCGCAGGAGACCTCCATCGGTGCGCTGGCCCTGTACATCAGCAGCGAGAGTGTTACCGACTTTCAGCCCATGAATATCAATTTTGGCCTTATCCCCCCTCTGGACCACCGGGTTAAGGGAAAGCGGAATAAAAACGCCGCTCTGAGCCAGCGGGCACTGGAGCTGCTGGAGCCGTTGGTGTTGGAAGAAAGAAGGAATATGTTGTGAGAATCATCGTAGACGCCATGGGCGGTGACAATGCGCCAGAGTGCAATGTAAAGGGCGCATTGGATGCCGTGAAGGAGCTGGGGGTGCAGATCATCCTGGTGGGCCGGGGAGAGGCGCTTTTAAAATGCCTGTCTGACCTGGGGGAAAAAGAGCTTCCCCCAGGGGTGGAGATCGCCCACGCCTCCGAGGTGGTGGAGATCTGCGACAACCCAGCCTCCGCCTTTCGGGAGAAAAAGGACTCCTCCCTCACCGTGGGGCTCAATCTCCTGCGGGAGGGCCGTGGGGATGCCTTTGTCTCGGCGGGCAGCACCGGTGCCCTGCTCTCGGCGGCCACCCTGCTGGTCAAGCGGATTCGAGGGATCCGGCGGGCGGCTATGGCCCCAGTGGTCCCTACGGGAAACGGCGGCGCGGTGCTCATCGACTGTGGAGCCACCGCAGAATGTACCCCAGAATATCTTCTCCAGTTCGCCTTTATGGGGTCCTACTATGCCGACCGGGTCCTGGGCCGCCCGGAGCCCAGGGTGGGTCTGCTGAACATCGGTGCCGAAGAGAGCAAGGGGACTGATCTCCAGCAGGAGGCATACCGGCTGCTTCGAGAGGCGGACAAGGCGGGGCGGATCCACTTTGCAGGCAATGTGGAAGGAAAAGAGGCGGTCTACGGGGCGGTGGATGTAATCGTCACCGACGGTTATTCTGGGAACATCTTTCTCAAAACCATGGAGGGGACCGGCGGGTTTCTGGCCAAAGAGCTGAAAGGGATGTTTCAAAAAAGCTTGCTCACCAAGCTGGCCGCCGTGCTGGTCTCTGGAGGGATAAAATCCTTCAAAAAGCTCTTGGATGCCGGAGAAGTAGGTGGAACCCCGCTCATCGGGATCTCTAAGCCGGTGATTAAAGCCCACGGCTCCTCCGATGCATACGCCATCAAAAACGCCATCCGCCAAGCCAGCCAGTTTGCCCGTTCCGGTCTGATTGAGGACATCGAGGAGAATATCGCCTATATGCGGCTTCCCTCCTCTGGAGCATCTGGATCGAAGGACTGATCCAGCCCCAAAGGATATGGTATCTGCATCAACTTCCAAATTGAGATGGAAAATTTTCATTTTACTATTGACAGACCACCGGATCTTGCCTATTATTTTCTATGCAAACGCGAACCAAACTGGCCAGGCTGATTTGGGAGAGAGGTTTGTTGCTGTTCCATAAAGAAACCCTGCAAAACAGCCAAGGGTCTGTTCATAACAGACACATGGACAAGGAGCGGGAAATGATGCGTGGATAGGAGTAGATTGGTATGATCTTTGAAAAGCTTGCCGCCCTTTTGGCGGAGCAGTTCAGTGTTGAGGCAGACAGCATTACGATGGAGACCACCTTTGAGGATCTGGGCGCCGATTCTCTGGATATTGTAGAGCTCTCTATGGCCTTGGAGGAGGAGTTCGGCGTGGAGGAGCTGGCAGAGGAGGAGCTGTCCAACATCTCAACGGTGGCAGATCTGGTCCGTTACCTGAACCGGAAGCTGGGCGAAGACGAGTGATCCAGACAGTCCGGCCCGGCGCATACGCGCCGGGCCGGGGTTTTGTTTGGCTCGATGGAATAACTGGAAAAGAGGGAACACCATGACGGCACTGGAGGAGAAGCTGGGCTATCCCTTCCAAACGACATCCCTGCTGGAAAATGCCCTGACCCACAGCTCCTACGCCAATGAAAACCGGGGCAGGAGCTTGGGGAGCAACGAACGACTGGAATTTTTGGGGGATTCCGTCCTCGGCATGGTAGTGGCCGACTATCTGTACCGGGTCCACCCCAATCTGCCAGAGGGAGATTTGACCCGTACCCGGTCCGCCCTGGTCTGTGAAGGTAGTCTGGTCGAGGTGGCCCAAGCCCTGGAGCTGGGACAGTATCTGAAGCTGGGCCGCGGAGAGGATGCCGGCGGCGGCCGGACTCGTCCCTCTATTCTGGCTGACGCGGTGGAGGCGGTTTTAGCGGCGGTCTACCTGGATGGCGGCCTCGATCCGGTCCGGGGGATCATCCAGCGCTTTCTCCTCAACCAGGAGGAAGAGAAGAGCACCTCGCGGGACTATAAGACTGCGCTCCAAGAGTTGGTCCAGCAGGAGAGCGGCCAGATCCTGGAGTACCGGCTCACCGGCGAGGCCGGCCCGGACCATGCGAAAACCTTCTCGGTGGCGGTGGATCTCAATGGAACCGTCGTTGGGACCGGCCAGGGCCACAGTAAGAAGGAGGCCGAACAAAACGCCGCCAAGGCGGCCATTGCCAGGCTGAAAAGAGAATAGCTGTAGGGGCTCAAAGACCGTCTCTACAAATGCTTGTCCCCCACTTGATTGGTGTGGGGGACAAGCATTTTCGTTCAGTCAATGTTGATGGGGTCCACCTGAATGGGCGCCCGTTTGCGCAGCTCCTTGGTTAGACGGGAGATTTTAAAGAGAACCCAGAGATCGGACAGGCCAGTATAGATAAAGGAGACGCCGATGATCTGGAACAAGAGGATCTGCGTCTGAAAGGGATTCAACAAAATGACCCCGCCCAGGACCGCGCCTAGCACGGCGAGAAGCAGTGCCGTCCACCAGCGCGGATATTCCAGCCGGTAGAGCTCCAACGCCCGCTTGAGGTTGACTAAGCTGTCAATGGCAATATAGACCCCCAGAATGACCGGTACAATGGACAGCAGGAAAACCGGCCGCAGGAGAAACAGCACCCCAAGGGCTCCGGCCAGAATGCCCAGCAGCAGCTCCAGGCGGAAGGTCCCCAGTGCGCTGTCATGGAGAAAAAAGCCCACAATGGTGACAGCGCCATAGACCAGTAGCACACTGCCAAAGACGGTACACAGCACAGCTAATGTTGTATCCGTCCACACAAGCAGTACAAGCCCTAGCAGTACATACAGAATGGCCGCCAACAGAAAGGTTATTTTCATCGACTTGAGAAATTCCCGCATTACATTCGACTCCTTTTCGTCTCAACAACAAAACTATCATTCCCCTCTCTATCATACCTATTCTGGCGGAGCTTGGCAAGGGAAAAGAGAGAAAAAGTGTATCGTTTGGAGCAGAGGGCGAAGGGCAGCGCCCCTGTGAACCGGGCCAGCAGCTCACAGGGGCACAGTTAAGGGGTCTCAATCGAGGCCTTGATGGCATCAAATATAGCATCCTGTCCGTTGCACATAACCAAGACAAGGGTGCCGTCCTCCAGCGTTTCCATTTTGGCATTGCTGGCAATTTCATATTGATCGGCCAAATACCGCTCGAAGCTCTGCTTCTGCCGGGTGACAAAGTTGGACAAGCCGCTGTAGACGGTGTCCTCTCGGCCTTTGGCGGGATAGATGATGGCGATGCCGTAGGCTTGGATGTTGGCCGGAGAGACTGAAATCGCATAGGCGGTCATGTCCTCCGGGACAACACCCAGCATGGAAAAGATGACATCGGCAAAGTCGTCCTCCGGCCCTGTGAGGATGTCAAAGGCGTCGTTTTCTTCCTGGGGTCTGGCCCCCTCAATGGCGGCCTGATAGAGGGTGGTACGCGCTTCTGGGGTGAGGGTGTCTCCCTCCTGTTGGCTGCATCCAGAGGCTGTGACAGCCAGCAGGAGGGCCATCACAGCGGCGATACAACGCGGTTTTCTCATTTGAATCGCTCCTTATTCTCTGCTTGGCTTTTGATTTGGTTTTTCCAGAGAGATCTGGACGTCCTCTACCCGCAGAGCCAAGGCCCCATCCTGGGCATCCACCACGGCACAGGCCCCGGCGGGGAGACTGCCGGAGAGCAGGCGCTCGGCAGCAGGATCCTCTACCTGGGTGCGGATGGCCCGGCGCAGGGGACGGGCGCCGTAATCTGGGTCAAAGCCCTTGTCGGCCAGGGCATCCACCGCCGCCTCGGTGGCCCGGAGACCGACTCCCAGGCGGGTGAGACGGCCGGCCACCTCCTGGAGCATCCGCCGGGCAATGGTGCGGATCTCCCCCCGCTCCAACTGACGGAAGACGATGATCTCGTCCAGCCGGTTGAGGAACTCCGGCCGGAAGACCTGCTTTAAATCCTCCATGACGGCCTGACGGACCTCCTCTTGGGGCCTGGTACCGCCAGGGGCGCGGGATTCCGGGGAGAAGCCCAGCCGTCCACCGCGGGCGGTGATCCGGCTGGCTCCGATGTTGGAGGTCATCACCACTACAGCGTTTCGGAAATCACACCGGCGGCCCTGAGCATCGGTGACAATGCCGTCCTCCATGATCTGCAATAAAATGCCCCAGACATCCTGGTGAGCCTTTTCAATCTCGTCAAAGAGGACTACCGCATAGGGCCGGCGGCGGATCTGCTCAGTGAGCTGGCCTCCCTCCTCATGGCCGATATAGCCCGGTGGAGAGCCGATGAGCCGGGAGACGGTGTGCCGTTCCATATACTCCGACATATCAAAGCGTAGGAGGGCCTCTTCACTGCCAAAGAGTGCAGCGGCCAGGGCCTTACACAGCTCGGTCTTTCCCACACCGGTGGGACCAAGGAAGAGGAAAGTGCCCGTAGGCCGTCCTGGCTCCTTAAGCCCCACACGCCCCCGGCGAACCGCCCTGGCTACCGCGCCTACTGCTTCATCCTGGCCCACCACCTGACGATGCAGCTCCTGCTCCAGCTCCAGTAAGCGCTGGCTCTCTGCCTTGGTAAGGGTTGTAACAGGGATTCCAGTCCAGCCGGCTACCACGGCAGCCACATCCTCACCTGTCACCGCGCCGGTGTTCTGGCCAGAGCGCCAGCGAGTACGTTCCCGCTCTAGCTCCCGGTGGAAATCTCCCTCTGCATCCCGAAGCATGGCCGCTTTTTCGAAGTCCTGACTGCGGATAGCGTCCTCCTTTTCCCGCCGGGTCTGGGCTACCTTCTCCTCTAAATGCCGCAGGTCAGGCGGGGTGGACTGCCGCTCCATGCGTACTCTGGAGGCCGCCTCGTCCATCAGGTCAATGGCTTTGTCCGGGAGACGGCGATCGGAGAGATAGCGGACTGACAGGGACACAGCGGCCTCAATGGCCTCATCAGTGATGCGGAGCTTGTGGTGAGCTTCGTATCTGTCCCGAACTCCTTTGAGGATGGCCAATGCAGTCTCTGCGTCTGGCTCTTTGACCAGGACGGGCTGAAAACGGCGCTCCAGGGCGGCGTCCTTTTCGATATACTTGCGGTACTCGTCTGTGGTGGTGGCCCCGATCACCTGGAGCTCTCCACGGCCCAGAGCTGGCTTGATGATGTTGGCCGCATCAATGGCGCCCTCCGCCGAACCAGCCCCCACAATGGTGTGTAGCTCGTCGATAAAGAGGATGATTCCGCCTGCCCGGCGGACTTCTGCCAAAATATTCTTGACCCGATCTTCAAATTCCCCGCGGTATTTGGTCCCCGCCACCATAGAGGAGAGATCCAGACTGACCAGACGCTTGTTGCGCAGATTATCGGGGACATCACCGGCCACAATCCGCCGAGCCAGTCCCTCGACAACGGCGGTTTTGCCAACCCCCGGCTCTCCGATGAGGGCTGGATTGTTTTTCTGCCGCCGGGAGAGAATTTGAATGACCCGCTTGATCTCCTCCTCCCGACCGACGACGGGGTCCAGCAGGCCGTTGGCCGCCATGCGAGTGAGATCTCTGGCGTGCTGATCCAGCAGCTTGGTCTCCCCGCCTGCGGAGAAATCCCGCTCGGCCTTTGCCCGGCCCGGTCCCCGAAAGGGCGGCGGCGCCTCTCCGCCCAGAGCCGAGAGGATGTCGGTATAGAGCCGCTGCGGCTCCACGCCACTGGCGGCAATGACCCGCACCGCCACGCCGTCTCCCTCCCGGAGAATCCCCAATAACAGATGCTCGGTCCCCACGCAGCTGTGTCCCATCCGGACTGACTCTGACAGGGAGAGCTCAATCACCTTCTTGCACCTGGGAGTGAGCCCCTGGGAGGGGAGGGTCCCCGGCGCGCCTACCCCCACCATACGGGTAATGGCTGACCGGATGACCTCAGCGTCCAGTCCGGTCCGCTGGAGGATCTGAGCAGCCACCCCCCGGCCTTCGCGGGCTAGGCCAAGCAGTAGATGCTCGCTGCCCACATAACCATGGCCCAGTTCGGCGGAGCTCTCCTGGGCCAGCCGCAGGGCGGTCTGCGCCCGCTGGGTAAACTTTCCTTCACTCAAGGGATCACCTCTCCCCGCCCCACGCCGGGGCGGAGCCTTTTTTTGCTTTTTTACGGGCCGCATCATGATGGCCCTCCTTTTCTTTGGTTCTATCGGGGTGAAAGCCGCTGGCCGGCGCACCCTCCAGGTCGGGGGTCAGGCTTCCGGCTGCCTCCATATGGAATTGCTGGTTTCTTTCAGGTCTGCGATACATAAAACCCCTCTTTTCCCGGTGGCTGTGTATAACCCTAGTTTTCCCGCCCTAAGGAAATATACCCGGTTCACACGCAATTTAGCATTGCATTTTAAAAAAGATGTGGTACAATAAATGCAGCCCATTTAAATTGGAGGTGTTTCCTTTGGCATATGTCATCAGCAGCGACTGCGTGAGCTGCGGCTCTTGCGCCGGTGCCTGCCCCACAGGTGCGATCAAAGAGGGGGACGAGCACTACGAGATCGATGCAAATACCTGCATTGATTGCGGCACTTGCGCCGATACCTGCCCCACGGGTGCGATTTCCCAGGGCTAATTGGGTACTTAAACCGCACAGAAAACGCCGCAGGCTTTTTAAGCGCTGCGGCGTTTTCTCCTGTCCAAACACTGAAGCACAAGAGAGACGGCTCCAGCAGTTCGAGGAGAGACGGGCCATCGTAGGGACCCGACAGAATGTGTGCTGATAGGTGTGAATCCGATAATTTGAAAAGCAGCAAAGCCGCAGCTTTGCTTTAAAACTGCTCCAGCAAGAAGCGGCCGATACTCTCCATCGCCTCTGAGGCTTTTTTCATCGGGAACATTTGGAAGACATGCCACATATCGTTCCACACCTCCAGCCGGCAGGGGATCCCCGCCTGGACCAGCCGATCCCGAAGCCGGACCGAGTCAGAGAGTAGGATTTCATGGGTGCCGGCCTGGATGAGCACCGGAGGAAAACCCTCAAAGGATCCAAAGAGCGGAGAGAGACAGGGGTCTTCCGGCGGCCGATCTTGGGCGTAGGCCGCCCGAACCGCCTTGATATAGTTCATGGTCAGCATGGGGTCCAGATGGATCCGCTCGGTGTAGGATCTTCCGCTGGCTGTCATATCGGTCCAGGGGGACATGAGAATCAGGGCAGCGGGCAGGCGGCGGCGGGCCTCCTTGAGCCGTTGACAGAGGACAAGGGCTAGATTGCCCCCAGCAGAATCCCCCGCCACAATCACATCTCTGGCGCCATAGCCTAAATACATCAGGTGATCCCAGGCGCGAAGCGCATCCTCCACCGCCGCGGGATAGGGGTGTTCCGGCGCCAGACGGTAGGCAAAGGAGAGAACCTCATAGCCTGTCACATTGGTTAGCTTGGAGGCCAGTACCCTGGAATAGCCGAGATTGCCGCTGGTGTAGCCGCCCCCATGGCAGTACAGAATTGCGTGCTTGCGGTCATGGCCCCGCTCTGGCCTGGCCCAGGCGGCGGACATGTCAGAGATGGTGAACGGCGTCCAACGGATCCCGGACATAGGGGCCACCAGCCGCCCCAGCAGCTCCTGCCCTCTGCGCTCCCGCTCTAGATCCTCTGGCGCCATGGATTCAGGGGAGGTCGCGCTGTGGATGGCCTTTAGGGCCCGCATCATGGGGGCCAGTCGCCGGGACTCCGCCCGTTTATGCTCCGCCAGTGAGGGACGGACAACCTTAATACGCCGGTGAGATTGCTGTTCCATAGAGCCTCCTTGTAAGGTAATATGGGATGCTATCGTATAAATGATACCGCTAATGAAGAGAAAAACAGGGTGGGATCCACTATAATGGGTTCTCCTGGGCGTTTACAGCTGCAATCTCCTGGCAGATCCGGCTACGGGTGTCGTCAAAGAGGAGTTCCCGGTTGTGGCGGAAGTAGGCATCACATCCGAACTGCTCTACGAACCAGCTGGTATCGTAGTTGGCCGTCATTTCAGTGACAAAGAGAACCAGCTCCTGACTTTGGCCAAAGGTCTCCTCCAGAAACCGGAAGGCGTGGTCAAACTGTTCTCCAGTCTCGTCGCCGAGGACCTGCCGTTTTTCTACCTCTTCTCCAAACCAGCTCCGCACCCTGTCCATAGGTGCCTCTGGTGTCCCGGCCTCCTGGCAGAGCGCTTGTGCATACTGTTCTAGACAGTGGATTTCTCGCTGGAGCAAATCCCGCCGTTCGGTCTCCAGCCGGTTGGCCTGTCTATCCTGGTGCAGGGACTCCCGCCGCTGCTGTGCCAGCGCTTCCAGGATTGTGTGGGGCGGTGTGCTGTTGGAGAGGGCTTCTCGAAAGGCCAGCAGGGCCTCATGAAGGGCAGTGGTCAGAGCATCCTGCTGCCGGACCGTCCGGGCGGATTCGGACAGGCGGGTGAGGATCAGGCCCAGGATGGACAGCTTCTCGTCAAAGGGGGCGGCCCGTAGCTCAGACACTGTCACAGGCTGCCAGGTCCCCTGTAAAATTCCCGCTACCTGGTAGGTACGCTGGTACTTATAGTAGAGGGCCAGATAGTTGGCGAAAGCCTTGGCAATCCGGGGCAGCTGGATATACTGGCCCACCACCTCCCGATCCACACGCAGACCCAGGGCTTCGTAAACTGTGATCAGCTCGGACAGGTCCTCCCAGCCCCTGGCGGTGGCAAATTGCAGGCCATCCGCCGTGGTTTCCACCTGGTAGAAGTGGTCTTTTTGGATCTCCAGATAGGAGAGAACGGCGCCGTGAATCCCCCGGCGGTAGGCGTACTCCTTCCAGACGGAAAAGTCCTCCTTTAAATCCATCCGTTTTACCCGGTCCAGTGTCACCACATCAAACTCCCGGACCGAGCGGTTGTACTCCGGCGGATTGCCCGCCGCCACGATGAGCCATCCCTCTGGCAGGCGCTGGTTGCCAAAGGTCTTGCACTGTAAAAATTGGAGCATCATGGGGGCGAGGGTCTCGGAGACGCAGTTGATCTCATCTAAAAATAGGATGCCCTCTTGGAGACCGGTCTCCTCCATGAGCTGATAGACCGAGGCGAGGATTTCACTCATGGTATACTCTGTCACCGAGACGGTCCTCCCCTGGTAGGTCCGCTGTTCAATGAAGGGCAGGCCGATAGCGCTCTGCCGGGTGTGGTGGGTGATGGTATAGGCCACCAGGCCCACCCCGGTCTCGGCGGCGATCTGACTCATGATCTGAGTCTTTCCAATCCCCGGAGGGCCCATAAGGAGGACGGGCCGCTGCCGGATGGCGGGAATGAGATAGTTTCCAAAGCTGTCCTTGGCCAGGTAGGCTTTTAAGGTGTTGGTGATCTCCTGTTTGGCCTGTTTGATGTTCATATGGGCTCTCCTTCTGTACCAGAGCTTGGGCTCCCCTGGGCGGTGCGCTCCAGGTCCTGGAGGTCCAGGACCAGCCGGATCGCCCAGGGCGGCAGCTTGATCGACAGGGGCGGTTCGTCCAGGAGGACAAAGGCGGTCTCGTAGGGGGGACGCTTTTGGGGGTAGATCCCCATGCCGTCTGTAAAGTAGAGCAGTCCACGCAGGGTAGGCAGCTGTCCCTCCGCCTGGAGCTGGGCGATGTGGGCAAAGACCGGGCGGAAGTCGGTAGCGCTCCCGCCCACCAGTGTTACATGGTCCATATAGCGGCGTAATTCCTCCAGGTCGTGAATCACCGTGTCAGATCGGAGGCGGTCGTCACACTGGAGGATACGGATGTTGACCTTGCGGTGAAAGGTCTCGGTACTGCGCAGGACGGCATAGGTGCAGGAGAGGAACTGCCGGACCAATTCCCCGGAGGTGGACATGGAGGTGTCGATGGCGATGACAAAGTCCTCAATCCGCTTTTCCTCCCGGGTCTCCAGAGGTTCCACCAGGGGCAGGTTTCCGTAGTGCCGCAGGCCGTAGGTATAGTAGATATAGTCGAAGGAGTCGCCGTCCACCGCCACGATTTCACGGGGGACCGCGAAGCGCCGGAGAAAAGCCCGGTAATCCACACCCTCCCGGACAGCTACCCGGACCTGCTCTAAAACAGCCTCGCCGCCGGTGGCCTGACCGGCCAGGACGGTCTCCATTCCGGTTTGGGTCCGCTCACTGAGGTCTTTCCAGTGCTGGTCCTGCCGCTGCCGCTGGTCATCCTTGGGATCCATATCCCACAGACCGTGGTCGTCCACCAGAAACTCCCGCTGGAGCGTGGCCGTCTCATAGACGGGGAGCTGGAGGCGGAGAAGGCGCCGGTAGATCCCCTCGGCGGTGAGGACCGGCATCTCCTGGCGGCAGGCGCCGAAAAATTTCTGCCGGACCGGACCGCCGTTCTCCCCCAGACAGGGATATTCCAGACGGCACAGGATGCTCTCAACAGCCGCGTCACAGGCCAGGTCCCAGAGCACCGGGTCTTTTCCGCGCTTTTTGGCCAGGTGCCGCAGCATACAGTGGAGTATGACATGGAGATAGGCCCGGTTGGTCAGCGTCCGGGTGCGCAGATAGCGGTCGGCCAGATAGCCGCCGTGGTAGTAGAGAATCTCGCCGTCAGTGGCCAGGGACAGGGTGCGGTCCTCCCCTGGCCGGAAGGAGAGGGCGCACAGAACGGCGTCCAGATAGGGGAGATTCATATAGAGCTCATTCCGGGCGGCACACAGGATGTCCCGCCCGATAGAGGCAAATTCCGGTCCCACAACCGCGCTCCTTTCACCTTAAAGTTCAAATCTCCGGACCGCCCCTGCGGGGAAACGGCGGTGCTGTTCCTCCAGCAGCAGGGCCAGCAGCTCGGAGGACTGCTGCGCCCTGGCCAGAGCGCAGGCGTCGGTGAACTGCGCCCGGTCCGGTTTGGTATGATCCAGCAGGAACCGGAGCGCGCCCGCCCCCTGGGTGGAGAGGACCCAGGTCAACGCCTGTCCAGTGTGCGCCTGCAAATAGGACAAATAGCCTGACTCGGCCTCTTTCGTCAGCTCCAGAGGGTAGTACAGCCGCCACCAGGCCAGCCGGAGGGCGGTCTCCTCCTCGTGCTCCGCCTCCAGAAATCCCTTCCACAGCCAGTCGTACTGCTTGAGATCCATCCTCTTTTCATAAAAGCAGTTGTGATAGGGGTAGCCCGCCCCCTGGATGTTGTAGTCAAAGTGATGGGCGGGACAGTTCTCCTCCAGGGACTCAAAAAAGGCGGGGAACAAGAGCCTGGCCTGTTTGCCGTCCCGCCATCGGATGGTGACATCCAGCTCCCGGCTCAACACATCGTTCAGATAGGCCAGCCCCGGCCCCTGGCTGTTGTCCTGCCGCGTGATTTGAAAGGTGTCCAGGGACCGGCAGTTCATCAGGGCGCCGCCCCCCCAGGAGGAGATGCGGTCATCAAACCGCAGGGTACGCAGGGCGAAGCAGTTTAAAAAGGCGTAATCCCCTACCCGGCGGAGGGTGGACGGGAGGGTGAGATCGGACAGCGTCCGGTTGTCCCACGCGGCGTCCGGCGCTGTGGGACCGCAGGTGAGAAGGACCTCCTCCCCCTCCACCCCTCCTGCGGTGGGGGACAGAGCATGGTCCCCAAGCCCTGTGACCGGTAGGCCGAACAGTTCCTCTGGCAGAGCCGCCTTTTTGCGGCAGGTCAAGGCGCGCAGCAGGGAGATTCCCTCTCTCTCCCGGCGGCAGATCAGCCGCCAGGGATCACTGCCCTTGAGGATTTCCAAATCCGATTCCTCCTCAGTTCGTGTTCAAAACCGAGTTCCCTCCCCCCTTTGGGGGAGGGAACTGAACCCGGTTAAACCACCCGGTTTATGGGCGTTCCATCCAGATAAGCCCGGATGTTTTCTGCCAGCATGGACACTAGACGCTGTCTGGTCTCGAAACCCTTCCAACCCATATGAGGGGTCAGAATCACGTTATCCAGCGTGTACAGCTTGCTGTCTGGGGCGGGGGGCTCCACCTCCTGGACATCCAGTCCGGCGGCGGCGATCTGCTTCTCTTCCAGGGCTGTAATCAGGGCCGCCTCGTCCACTAGCCCCCCGCGGGAGGTATTGATCAGGCAGGCGGTGGGCTTCATCTTTTGAAGGGCGGCGGCATCGATCAGATGGCGGGTCTGGTCGTTGAGGGGACAGTGGAGGGAGAGGTAGTCCGCCCTTTGCAGGACTTCATCCAGGGAACAGGAATGGACGTGTTCCCGGTTGGGCCGTGGAGTGCGGGTGTAAACCAGCACCTCCATCTCCAGAGCGAGGGCAATCTCAATGACCTTGCTGCCGATGGCACCTGCACCGACAATTCCTAAAATTTTGCCGTTGACCTCGGTATGTCCTACCTGAAGCGCCTTTGTAAAATTGCTGTGGTCCCCGCGGACCAGCATGGCCTGCTGCTTTTGCATATTGGAAGAGAGGGCCAAAAGCAGCATAATAGCGGTGTGTGCTACCCGATGACTGCTGTAAGAGGGGATGTTGCAGACCATGATATGGTTTGCCTTGGCGGCCTCTAATGGAATGTTGTTGTAACCCGTCCCAGCTTCGCAGATTAAACGTACACACTCCGGCATGGCCGAGACCTGCTCAGGGGTCAGAACCAGCTCCTTGGTCACGAGGATTTCGGCTCCCTCCAGCCGGGGCAGAATCTCATCAGGACGGCTGTCCTCGTAGACAGTTACATCATCCCCTAGGACAGAGTAGTCAATCTGACCGTCATAGTTGATCCGCTGGCCATTCAACACCACAATCTTCGCCATAACTGCTCCTTTCTACCACACTGTATCAATCAAAATCTCCCAGTATCCCTAGTATAACTCAGGACATTGGAAAACTCAACCTGAAAATTAGGATAGAATAAAGAACTACAAAATCGTATGACCCTTGCGCTGCATGACTAGGGCGTCCACGGCACACATGCCGAGTCCCCGCTCTAGAGCCTTGATGGGATTTATGATTCTCATGATTCACCTATGAAAGGCCCCAGTGTCAAGCAAAGGGCTACCCCGCACAAGGACAACAACCAAATAACCGTTTAGAGCGTTACAAGAGGGTGACAACCGAAAATTATCGGTTGTTACCCTCTTGTATTATGCAAATCGGAAAACGCATTCGTAAACTCCGTCTGCAGCAAAGTTATATGCAGGT
>JAAWBF010000099.1 GCA_022792555.1 Oscillospiraceae bacterium | reverse complement strand
TCGTCCACCGTCCGCCCCATCTGGATGCACATCAGGGTGTCCTGCATCCCGGCGTCCTCCCGGGTGAGATAGTGTGCGTCGTTGGTGGCCGCCAGGGGGATTCCGGTCTCCTCGTGGAGGCGGATCAGTCCCTGTAATATCTCCTTGTCCTCCGGCAGGCCGTGGTCCTGGAGCTCCAGATAGTAGTGGTCCGGGCCAAACCACGCCTGCATCTCCAGAGCGGCGGCCTTGGCCCCAGCGTAATTGCCCCCCCGGATAAGCCGGGGGACCTCCCCTGCCAGGCAGGCCGATAGGGCGATTAAGCCCTCGGTATGGCTGCGCAGCAGCTCCTTGTCAATTCGGGGTTTGCTGTAAAATCCCTCCAAAAACCCGGTGGACACCAGACGGCAGAGATTTCGATACCCGGTCTCGTTCTCACATAGGAGGACCAGATGACGGGCCTCGGAATCCAGCGCATGGACCCGGTCGGTCCGCCTGCGGGGGGCTACATAGACCTCGCAACCGATGATGGGCTTCACCCCTCCGGCCACAGCCGCCTTATAAAAATCCACCACACCGTACATCACCCCGTGGTCCGTAATGGCCACGGCAGTCTGCCCAAGGTCTTTGACCCGCTGGATCAGCTTTGGAATCCGGCAGACGCCGTCCAGCAGGCTGAATTCGGTGTGAACATGAAGATGGACAAAGGACATGGTATACCTCCCTTTCTTTTCCCTTCCCTCCTGGGAGGGAAAAGTGTCCGTAACCGTCAAGTGCGGGCCTTTCCGGCCAGCTCCACGAGCTTGCGCAGGCGGTGGTTCAAGGCCGACTTGCTCACCGGCGGGTCGCACAGCTCGGCCAGCTGGGCCAGGGTGAGCTCCGGGTGGGCCACCCGGAGATCCACCGCCTCCTTGAGCTTGTCCGGCAGAGAGAGGAGCAGGCCTTGGGCCTCCAGAAGCTGGATAGCCTCGATCTGCTCCTGGGCGGCCTCCACGGTTTTATCCAGGTTGGCTGCATCGCAGTTGACTTTGCGGTTGATACTCCCTAAGAGGTCTTTTTCCGCCTTGGCACTGCGGAGGGTCTCAGCGGCCCTGGGGGCGCCGATGGCGGTCAAAAAGTGCGCGATGGCACCGCTCTGCTTAAAGTAGGCCATATAATTTGCCTTGCGGGTGGTCTCCTTGGGAGTAAACCCGGCCTCCAGCAGCAGGGTCAGCAGCTCGCGGCTCACACTGTAGTGGGGAGTGGCCAGCTCCAGATGGTAGCGCTTGGCTGGGTCGGTGACAGAGCCCCCCGCTAGAAAGGCCCCACGGAAAAAGGCAGTGCGGCAGTGCTCCTCCTCCAGAATCCCAAAGTTGATGTGGTGGGCCACGCTCTCCCCCGGATCATAGCCTAGAACGGCACTGATAGCCTGGAGCTTTTCCGGGGTATGGAGGGAGAAAATACACTTTCCCTCCCCCTCCGGCATCCGGTCAAAGGCGACCTGAAAGGCCGTCTGAAAAAGGCCGGGCAGCCGCCGGGCGAAGGCCCCGCACTCAGTGACCACCCGGACCTCCTGAGCGTCGAATTTATTGCAGTAGAGCAGGACGCCGTAGGCCTCCGCCTGGGCACAGCAAAGGCGGCCTGGCGGGGCCTGGCACAGCTCCGTCTTGGTATCGCTGGAAAAGGACATGACGACCTCCTGCATTTCTGCATCTATAGCAGCTCTCATATCTATCTCCACCCCCTTTGGGGGTGGAGACGGGATTCGCAATTTTAAAAGATTCTGGTCTCTCCCCGCTCGTGGTAGAGCTCCATAACCGCGTTGGCTAGGCGGGTATAAGAGTGGCGGGCATAGTCCAAAGTCTCGGAGGCTAGGGGCCGCAGGACCAGCTCCACCCCCAAGGCCTTAATGGCTTCGGCGTCCACCACAATGGGGGCCGCGTCCTCCTCCTTATAGCGCTCCAGCAGCCGGGGCCGGACCGGGGCCGAGTTACACAGGCACAGGTCCACCAGTCCGGGGCCGGAATGGTGTAGCAGAGCGGCCACATGGTCGGAGGCGCTCATTCCCTCGGTCTCTCCGTCCTGGGTCATAATGTTGCAGATATAGATCTTCAGCGCGTCAGAGGCCTGGACGGCCTGCGCAATCCCGTCCACCAGCAGATTGGGAATCACACTGGTATATAGGCTCCCCGGCCCCAAAAGGATCAGATCCGCCTGGGCAATGGCGTTGAGGGCCTCTGGCAGGGCGGGCGGGCGCTCCGGCAGGAGACGCACGCTCTCAATCCGGCAGTCCTGGGCCTTTTTAAAGGCAAAAATCTTGGACTCTCCCACCACATGGGTCCCATTCTCAAAGGCGGCCTCCAGGGCCACATTTTCATTGGTCACAGGCAGGACCCGGCCCGTGATGGCCAAGACCTCGCTCATCCTGGCTACCGCCTGGTCAAAGGAGGGGGAGATCCCGTTGAGGGCGGCCAGAATTAAATTCCCAAAGGCCTGGCCGCCCAGACTGCCGGAGTCCTTGGGGAACCGGTAGGACAGCAGCTGCTCCATCACAGGCTCCACATTGGCCAGGGCCTCCATACAGTGGCGGATATCCCCCGGCGGGGGCATTCCCAGGTCCTGCCGGAGCATCCCGGAGCCGCCCCCGTCGTCCGCCACCGTTACAATGGCGGTCAGATGCCTAGTGTGCTGCTTGAGCCCTCGTAGCATGGTGGACAGGCCGGTCCCGCCTCCGATGGCCACCACCTGGGGTCCCTGCTCCCAGCGCCAGTCCCCCCGGCCGGCGGCGCTCATGGATTCCCTCCGGCGGAGATCCCTCCGCGGGTCATATCCCGATGGTTCTCTGTGGCAGAGTAGCCGGTCCGCTTGATGAAGTCGGCCAGCGCCCTGGTAATGGCCACAGAGCGGTGCTGTCCACCGGTACACCCGATGGCGATGACCAGCACCGTCTTTCCCTCTGCCCGGTACTGGGGCAGCAGAAAGGCCATCAGCTTTTCCAGGTGGGCCATAAAATCCTTGGTCTGCTGGTAGCCGAAGACAAAGGAGGCCACCTCGCTGTCCAGACCGGTCTTGTGACGCAGCTCGGCTAGGTAGTAGGGGTTGGGCAGAAAGCGCACATCCAGCACCAAATCCGCCTCCATGGGGATCCCATATTTAAAGCCGAAAGAGATCACGTTGACACATATGGCCTGGGCAGGACCGCCGTCCCCAAAGAGCCGCAGGACCTCCTCCCGCAGCTTGGCAGTGGGCATATTTGAGGTGTCGATGATATACGCGGCCCGCTGGCGCACCGGGGCAAGGGCGGCGTGCTCCTCCCGGACCGCCTCTGCCAGGGTACGGTTGCTGCGGGCCAGAGGGTGGAGCCTGCGAGTCTCCTTATAGCGCTTGATGATGGTCTCTACGCTGGCCTCTACGAAGAGGATATTATAGGCGCAGCCCATCTCCTGTAAGGTGTTCAGGGCATCGAACAGCCCCTCGAAGGTCTGCCCGCCCCGGATGTCGGTGACAAGACAGACCCGGCTGTACTTCCCCGGCCCCGCCATGCACAGTTCTGCGAACTTGGGGATGAGCGGGGCGGGCATATTGTCCACCACATAAAAACCCATGTCCTCCAAAAAAGAGGCGGCCTTGCTCTTCCCCGCCCCGGACAACCCGGAAATCAGAATAAATTCCATGCTGCACCTCCTCTGTTGTACCCACCAGCGTGTGGGTGCTCTCTACAACTCCAGACCTAGGGTGCGCACCTCCGGCTCCAGAGTGACGCCGGTCTCCCGGAACACGGTCTCCCGCACCAGTTGTATGAGCGCTGTCAGATCGGCGCAGGTGGCCCCGCCCCGGTTCACCAGAAAACCGGCGTGCTTCTCCGACACCTGGGCGCCGCCAAGCCTGCGGCCCTTTAAACCGCAGCCCTCAATCAAAGCTGCGGCGTAGTGCCCCTCTGGGCGCTTAAACGTACTGCCTGCGCTGGGCAGGTCCAGGGGCTGCTTCTCCCGGCGGCGGCGGTCCAGCTCGGCCATCTGCGCCCGGATCTGCTCCGGATCGCCGGGGCGGAGGGTGAACTGGGCGCTGAGAATCAGCCGCCGTCCGCCGGAAAAGGCGCTGTGCCGGTAGCTAAACTGATGCGCCTCCCCCCGCACAAACCCAATATTTCCCCCGGCATCTAAAAACGTCGTGGTCTCCACCACCTGGGCCAGCTCACCGCCGTAGGCCCCAGCGTTCATGGTGACACCTCCCCCTACCGTGCCTGGAATCCCATGGGCAAATTCCAGCCCGGTCAACCCCCGGTCCAGGGCGGCCATAGCCAGCCGGGACAGGGGGACACCGCTTCCGGCCAGCAGGCCGGTCTCCCCGACCGGCTCCAAGCGATCCATACTACTTGTCTTGATCACAAATCCCCGCCAGCCCGCGTCCGATACCAACAGATTGCTCCCATTTCCCAGGAAAAACGGCAACACGCCGTACCGGCCAGCAGTATGGACTCCCATACGGGCCTCCTCCTCGTTCCTGGGGAGGGCCATCAGCCGCACCGGCCCCCCCACCCGGAAAGACGTATGGCGGGAGAGGGGCTCCTCCTCCCGCAGTTCCAGCGCCGGACATATCTGGCGCAGTGCACCTATCAGCGCGTCAAATTGATCCATGTCTGCCTCCTGTCTCGCCCCATTCGACTGACTCTTTGTCACACAATGGCCGGATGCGGGCGGCCCATCTTACACAGCGTCCCCTCTGACGGTACGGCACCGCAGCTGTCCCTCCTGTATGGTGAGAATGCCGTAGGTCCAGAACAGCGGTCCCCTGCAGCTGCCGGGATTCAGCACCCACAGCGCCCCCGCTCGATCACACAGGGGCCGGTGGGTATGGCCAAAGAGGACTGCGTGAGCCTCCGCCTCCTGGGCGGCCAAGACCGCCCGCTCCAGGCCTCCCTTTACCCCGCGGGTGTGGCCGTGCATCATCAGAATACGGAAGTTCTCTACAGTCAATACCTGCTCGGTCCCTGGTCCAGAATAGCATCCATCACAGTTGCCATAGACATAGTCCAGCGGCAGGTCTGGAAACCGCTTGGCCAGCCGCTGGGCGTCCCGGACCATGTCACCAAGGTGGACAATCCGGTCGGGGGCTTCGGCCAGAACGGCCTGTTCCATGTGGGACACATCCCCGTGGGAATCGGAAAACACCAATAATTTCATATGCAGGCACCTTCTCTCCCGATACACATATAATAGATTGAACGCCATTATAAATAAGACAGCGGCTTTTCCTGTGCCGGTCCTGCCGGGGCGGAGACGGGCCGCGGCCATCTTCTAGGAGGGAACCAGCATGGCAAAGACCAATTTAGACGCACTCATGAAGAATCCAGACGCCGCCAGCATCCTCAAAAACAAGGACGCCCTTTTAACCCTGATGAAATCCCCCGATACCAAGCGGCTGATGGAGCTGCTCAATCAAAAGGCGGGCAGCGGCCTCAGGACGGCGGCAGACGCCGCGGCCAAGGGAGATCCCAGCGCCTTGGCGGGGCTGGTCGGCCAGCTGATGCAGAGCGAAGAGGGCGCCGCCGTTGTAAACCGCATCAACAAGAAGATCCCGCAAGGCTGATCCCTTCCATATAGGACAGGAGTTCAGCAGAGAGAGGAGGCAACCCTATGGCTGAATTTGAGGATAGGCTGAACGCTATTTTAGGCGATCCAGAGGCCATGGGGCAGATTGTATCCATCGCGAAGGCCCTCACCGGCGGGGAGGGCACGCAGGCCGAGGCCCCCTCTGCCCCGCCGGACCCGTCCCAGGAGGGCATCCCGGCCCCCGCTCCCGATCCAGATGCGCAACCCCAACCGGAGCAGGGGCCGGATTGGCAGGCCGTGATGGGACTGCTCAACGGTCTGGGCGGCGGGAACAGCTCCGCCGGGAGCCCACTCAGCGCCTTGGGCGATCTGGACCCCAAGCTGGTGCAGACCGCCATGCGGCTTTTCTCCGAGTACAGCGCCACAGACGACCGAAAAATCGCGCTTCTCAGCGCCCTAAAGCCCTTCCTAAAGCCGGAGCGCTACGCCAAGGTAGACAAGGCAGTACAGATCGCAAAGCTCTCCCGTGTCATCCGCGTGGCCTTCCAGCTCTTTAAGGGGGACGAGGGGGAGGCCGGCCATGTATAACCGCTACATACCAAACGGTGCGACATATACCCGCGTAGTCATGGACGACGGCCCGCCGGATCGGCCGCTAGAGGCGTCCCAGGCGGTAACCACGCCACCCCCCCAACCGCCAATCCAGCCAGAGGGACCACCCCCAGATCCAAAACCGGCCCCCCAGCCAGAGGTAAAAAAATCCGGCTTGGCCGGACTTTTGCAGGGACTTAAGCTGGACAGCCTGGACACCGGGGACATCCTACTCCTCCTCATTCTGCTCTTCCTCTTTTTGGAGGGGGACGACACAGAGCTGCTTATCACCCTAGCCCTCCTGCTCCTGCTTGGATTGGACTAATCCGCCCGCAGGCGTTCTGGGTGGATTTATGCGTCCCCGGTCCGCGGATCAGTGCCATCTGGGAGGAGAAAGGTGGACGCTTCGATCTCCGGCTGCTGGGCCGCGGTGGCCTCCATGGCCAGAACCGTCCGTCCCCCCTGCTGGAGCTGGGCCTCTGCCAAAAGGCCCAGGCTATCCGGCTCCACCGAGATATAGTAGGTGTGTACCTCCTCCGGCGTCTCACCCGTCCAGGTGAGGAAGAGACAGTCCAACCCATCGCGGTCTACATAGCCCGCATCGGTAATGGTGCTCTGGTCCAGCAGCAGAACATCTTCATAAGTGGGGATACGGGGGCCATCCAGATCTGCCGATTTCTCATCTGCCGGGGCGGACAGCCAGGTACGGCTGTTGTGATACCAGTAGTAGCACATTCCCTCCCCCACCAGGGTATGCTGGACGATCCCGTTGGGCCGGGTGGTGTCCGTCCGAGTCCACCCGCCCTCGGCCCACACCTTTGACACGGTTGGGGTATCCACCCCGCTGTAGGTCACGGTAATCTCCCGATAGTAGCGCTCCGGCCGGGTGAGGGTGGCGACAATCTCCTGCACCGTCTCCGGCGTCACCTCCACTTGGGGGAGCTCCGCCCCGCCGGCCGGGGATTCGACAGGCTCCAAGCTAGCAGAGGGGACGGGCTTGGGCCGGGTGAGGGTGGCGGTCTGGGGAGGGATGAGATTCATCCCAAAGCTGGAAAAGACCGCAACCGCGATGACCAAGGCGGTCAGCACCACCAGAATGGTCCGGTTTTTCCCCTCCAAAGCGTCACCTCCAAAGGACTTGATCCCCCGCCGGGGGACGGATGGAAAACCGAAACTGCTATCTTGTTCCTGATCCCGCTTGAAAGGGCTCCGGCGGGGTCTCCCGCAGCCCGAAGCGCCACTGAATGGCCTGGGCAATCCGGGTACAGGCCCTGCCGTCCCCATAGGGATTGACCGCATGGGCCATGGCGGCATAGGCCGCTGGGTCCTCCAGCAGGGCCGCGCCCATCTCAAAGATGGACTCCTCCTCCACTCCGGCCAGCTTCACGGTCCCCGCATCCACTGCCTCTGGCCGCTCGGTCTCCCGGCGCAGGACCAGCACCGGCTTGCCCAAGGCCGGGGCCTCCTCCTGGAGTCCCCCGGAGTCGGTCATCACCAGATAGCACCGGGCCATCAGGTTGTGCATCTCCATCACGTCCAGGGGGGCGATCAGGTGAATCCGTGGGTGGCCGGAGAGATACTGCTGGGCCGTCTCCTGGACTACCGGAGACAGGTGGACCGGGTAGACAAGCTCGGTCTCCGGATGGGTGTCCACCAGACGGCGCAGGGCGGTCATAATCTGGGCCATGGGCTGGCCGTAGTTCTCCCGGCGGTGGCACGTTACCAGGATGATTTTACGCCCCTGATAGTCCAGATGATTGAGGATAGGGGTAGAAAAGCGGTAATCGGCCTGGACTGTGGTCTGTAGGGCGTCAATCACGGTGTTGCCGGTAATCAAGAGGGTCTGTCCGCTGCCGCCCTCCCGGAGGAGGTTGGCCCGGTTGGCGGGGGTGGGGCAGAAGTGTAGCTCCGCGATGCGGCTCACCAGGACCCGGTTCATCTCCTCCGGAAAGGGGGAGTACCGGTCGTGAGTGCGCAGGCCGGCCTCCACATGGCCCACCGGGATCTTGTGGTAGAAGGCAGCCAGCGCCCCCGCGAAGGTGGTGGAGGTATCCCCGTGGACCAGCACAAGATCCGGCTTGGCCTGCTCCAGCACTGTCTCCATGCCCAGCAGGCATTTGGAGGTAATGGTAGACAGGGTCTGGCGGGGCTCCATGATGTCCAGATCGTAATCCGGCCTGCGCTGGAAAATGTCTAAAACAGAGTCCAGCATCTCCCGATGCTGGGCGGTGACACAGCACAGACTCTCAATCCCTGGACACGCATCCAAGGTCTTGACCATGGGGGCCATCTTGACCGCCTCCGGCCGGGTGCCGAACACCGTCATCACACGCGTACTCATTTCTGCTCCTCCTCTCCGGCGGGCTCGTCCCCGCCGCTGTGCTTCTCATTGCCGGCCAAAAACAGCCGGGCGGCCACCGCTCCCGCCACACACAGGGCAAAGAGGAACAGCATGGCCTTTAATGGTCCGCTGGTGGTGAGGACCACAGCGGACAGGCCCAGAATGGCGCTGATCACATAGAGCACCGCCACAGCCTGCTTTTGGGAGAACCCCATGTCAATGAGCCGGTGGTGAACGTGGCTCCGGTCTGCCCGCATGGGACTCTGGCCGTGGGCGATCCGGCGGATGAAGGCGAAGCAGGTGTCAAAGATGGGCAGGCCCAGCATGAGGAAGGGGACTGCAAAGGAGATAATCGTGTAAAATTTGAACAGGCCCTGAATGGAGACCACCGCCAAAATAAAGCCCAAAAAGGTGGAGCCGGTGTCCCCCATAAAAATCTTGGCTGGGTTGAGATTGTACGGTAAAAAGCCGATGCACGCCCCCGACAGGGCGGCCATCAGCAGGGCCACCTGCCCCTCGGAGACCACCAGGGCGATGACCAGTAGGGTCATGGAGCTGATAGTGGACACCCCTACCGCCAAGCCGTCCAGGCCGTCAATGAGGTTGACCGCGTTGGTAATGGCCACAATCCACACCACGGTAAAGGGGATGGAGAGCCATCCCAGATTCCAGTAAGGGCTGGCGGAAAAGACATTGGGGTTGGAGAGGGTGGTGATAACGTTGCCCGACAGGACGGCGATCAGGGCGGCCACAATTTGAATGACAAATTTCAGCTTGGCACCCAGAGCGTAAATATCGTCAAAGATCCCAAGAACCACAATGACAACCGCCCCTAACAGCATACCCTGCATCTGGGGTGTGATATCCACAAAGAGCAAGGCACTGAGGATAAAGCCGAAGAAAATGGCCAGCCCTCCCATCCGGGGGATAGGATGGTTGTGCATCCGGCGGTTATCCTTGGGGACATCCACCGCCCCCCACTTCTGGGCCAAGTTTTTGACCACCGGCGTGGTCATAAGGGTGACAATCAACGCCGCCGCTAGGGCAACGGTGACCGTTCCGAATTCCTGCATCATCATTGGTCTGTCTGGCTCCTCTTATTGGGGCAAAAAGCCCACCTTTTTATAGACCTTTCGGAGGGTCTTCCCCGCCACATAGGCCGCCCGCTCGGCGCCGGTCCGGTAAACCTGCTCCAGGTAGGTCTTATCGGCCAGCAGACGCTCGGTCTCCTCCCGGATGGGGCGCAGGCACTCCACCACCGCCTCCCCGACGGCGGGCTTGAAGGCGCCATAGCCCTTGCCCTCAAATTCCGCCTCGATGACCTCATAGGATTTGCCGGTGGCGGCGGCGTGAATCTGAATCAGGTTGGATACGCCGGGCTTGGCCTGGGGATCGTAGCGGACACAGCGTTCGGTGTCGCTGTCCGTCACCGCCCGCTTGAACTTGCGCATGATGTCCTCCGGCTTCTCCATCAAAAAGACGCAGCCCTCCGGCAGGGACTTGCTCATCTTGGTCTCCGGGGCGTTCAGGCTCATAATCCTGGCCCCCACCTTTGCGATATAGGGCTCTGGCACCTTGAACACATCGCCGTAGATCCCGTTGAACCGAACCGCCACATCCCGGCAGATCTCTACATGCTGTTTCTGGTCCTCCCCCACCGGGACGAAATCCGGCTGGTAGATTAAAATATCCGCGGCCATCAGGCAGGGATAGGTAAACAGACCCGCGTTGATGTTCTCCGCATTTTTGGCGGACTTATCTTTAAACTGAGTCATGCGGGAGAGTTCTCCAAACATGGTGAAACAGTCCAGTACCCAGGCCAGCTGGGTGTGGGCCGGGACGTGGGACTGGACGAAGAGCACGCATTTCTCCGGATCTAGCCCACAGGCGATGTACTGGGCGATTTGGGTCAGTGTCCGCCGGCGGATGTCCGCCGGATTCTGCCGGACGGTGATGGTATGCAGGTCCGCCATAAAAAAATAGCAGTCAAATTCCTCTATCATCTCCGGCCAGTGGCGCAGCGGCCCCAGGTAATTACCCAAGTGGAGATCCCCGCTGGGTTGAATGCCGGAGAGCATGACTTTCTTTTGCTGTTCCATACGAAAAACACTCCTTGAGCGCAGTTTTCTCTTTTTGCAGGTTCACATGCTGGGACAGGCAGAACCTTTAGCTATCATATCACAATCGGTTGGGCTTGACAATCCTAACCTTTGCAGGCTAAAATGAGCTGATTTGAGATCGCTTCCCCGCGCCTGTGTTCGTTCTGCGGTGGGAAACGTCACGCTACGAAGGAGGAACAGCAATATGGATCAAAAGTGGTTTGAGGACCAGGAGGCCCGCATTCCCCAGGGGGAGATCCGCACCCGGTTTGCCCCCTCTCCCACCGGCTATATGCATGTCGGCAACCTGCGCACCGCGCTGTACACCTGGCTGATCGCCCGCCACGCCGGGGGGAAGTTTATCCTGCGTATTGAGGATACCGACCAGGGCCGGCTGGTGGAGGGCGCGGTGGAGGTCATCTACGCCACCCTGCGCAAATGCGGCATTACCTGGGACGAGGGCCCCGACATCGGCGGCCCGGTGGGCCCTTATATCCAGACGGAGCGCCGGGATTTCTATGGAAAGTATGCCCAGCTTCTGGTGGAAAAAGGCGCGGCCTACCGCTGCTTCTGCGATAAAGCGCGGCTGGAGTCTCTCCACGCCCAGGGGGGGCTGGGCGGCTATGACGGCCACTGCCGGGATTTGACCGCTGCTGAAATTGACGAAAAGCTGGCCCAGGGCGTTCCCTACGTCATCCGACAGAAGATCCCCCGTGAGGGCTCCACCACCTTTGAAGACGCGGTGTTCGGGACCATTACCGTGGAAAACAACACCCTGGACGACCAGGTCCTCATCAAGTCTGACGGCCTGCCTACCTACAACTTCGCCAACGTGATTGACGACCACCTGATGGGAATTACCCATGTAGTCCGGGGCTCCGAATATCTGTCCTCCGCCCCCAAATATAACCTGCTCTATGAGGCCTTTGGCTGGCCGATCCCCACCTATATCCACTGCTCCCCCGTTATGCGGGACGCCAACAACAAGATGAGCAAGCGCCATGGGGACCCCTCCTACGAGGACCTAATCGCCATGGGCTTCCTGTCCGAGGCGGTGGTGAATTACGTCACCCTGCTGGGCTGGTCCCCCCGCGGAAAGGACGCCGAGCGGGAGTTCTTCTCCCTCAAAGAGCTGGCGGATATCTTCGATGTCGGCGGCATCTCCAAGTCCCCCGCTATCTTCGACCTGGACAAGCTCAAGTATTTTAACGCCAACTATCTGCGAGCCCTCTCCCCGGAGGACTTCTGCAAGGCCGCTCTGCCCTATCTGGACCAGGCGGTCACCACCCCCGGCATCGACAAAACCCTCATCGCCCCTCTGGTCCAGCCCAGGTGTGAGACCCTGCTGGACATCGCCCCCCAGGTGGACTTCTTTGACCAGCTCCCCCCCTACAGCAACGACCTCTACTGCCACAAAAAGATGAAGACCGACAAGGCCAACTCCCTGGAGGCCCTGGAAAAGGTCCTTCCCGTCTTGGAGGCCCTGGACCCCTGGAGCTATGACGCCATCCACGATGCCCTCGTCGGTCTGGCCCAGGCCCAGGCGCTGAAAAACGGCCGGATTATGTGGCCCGTCCGCACTGCCGTCTCCGGCAAGGCCGTCACCCCCGGCGGTGCCGTGGAGCTGTGCCAGATTTTGGGTAAGCAGGAGACCCTGCGCCGGATCCAGCTGGGTATCGCGCAGCTGCGTCAGGCGGAATAAGCCTTCCGGCTGTAAAACAAGAACAACAGAAAAACAGAGCTGCTGTGTACAAACATTCACGGCGGCTCTGTCTTTGAACCGTCCCCTGTCAAGTAGACAGATGAAAAAAGAAAATTAGGCCACAAGGGTCTGGTTCCTGAAAGCAAGGGGAGCCAGGCCCTTTAACTTAGCTTGAAGCCGCCTTGAGTTGTAATCTTCCACTGCCTGTATTTTTTCCTTCAGTGCTATTTTCCCTCTTAAGCTCATGATAATTGCTCCCACTATTTCGACAGTTTTGTTTTTCCTCTGTCTACTTTAATGGGAGCATATCAAAATCAGAGCCGCCGCTCCGGACGTGACAATACGCTGCTTGTACGACGGCTTTTTTCTTTTGCCGTCGTGCGGCAGCAATTTTGGATATTCAAGACAAAATCATTTCACAGTATGCTTACAATAAGAACGAACAGCCAGAAAAGCAAATAGCGGTATTTCAATGACGCAGGCTCCAATCATGGCATAAGGTGTCCAGATTGCCAGCCCGCCCAAGTTCAGAAATTGGAAGTCAGTGATAGCATAGAGAACGCTTGCCTGGATACTTGTTCCGCTTGCTGGAAGAATACTGCACAGCCAGGCAGACAGCGTACCCGGTACT